>BIMP01000001.1:1200000-1500000 GCA_007996965.1 cyanobiont of Ornithocercus magnificus | reverse complement strand
AGTGCATCCTCATGAGTCTGAGAAGAAACTCATAATCAAGGGTGGCCTTGAAAAGATTTGTGGAAATCTCCTGAAAGAAGACATCGCTTGGACAATCTGATATTTTGTCCGGAAGACATGCTAGGTGAATTCCGTGTAGAGTGCGCAAAAAGGCAAATCCTTTGCAGGTGATGAGACGAAAAATTGGATATGCAAGAGTCAGTAGAGTCCATCAGTCCACTGACTCACAGGTGGATGAGCTTAAAGCAGCAGGTTGCGAAGAGGTCTTCTTCGAAAAAGTTGGCAGTACTACAAGCTTTGCCAAACGCCATCAATTGCGTGCTTGCCTCTCAGTACTACGCGAGGGGGATTTACTATGTGTTGCCAAGTTAGACAGATTGGGCAGATCTCAGGTTGAGGTTATCAATCGGCTCAATGAGCTTCAGCAGCAAGGTATTTATGTACAGACTCTAGATGGGCTAATTGACACGCAGGCACTTGGGAAGATGGCGCCACTAGCAGTTGGCTTACTCACAGGTCTCTCAGAATTGGAGCGATCATTAATTCAAGAGAGGAGTAGGGAGTCTGTTGAATACCGTAGAAGAACAGGCGGTAAGCTAGGAGGACGACCTAAAACCTCTAATAAGAAGGAGGCATTAGTACTTCGTTTAAGACAAGAAGGAGACTCTTATCGCTCTATTAAGGAGCAAACAGGTTTAGCCCTTGCGACCATTGCTCGTATTGTTAGAGAAAACAGGCACGACACTTAGTCTGTCAACCAAGATGAAAATACCCATCGTAGATTCATCGTCTACTCCCTTTCAATGATCAACAACCCTTTGTGAAGGAACTAACGATTTGATGGAAAAAGTCTAGGGGTATTGGGGTTTGCCAGTTGGAGCACTACCCCCGATGGTTGTCGCTGGCACCCCTGGATTGAGTTTCATCAGTGCTGAGCGGGACGATCTGCGAGCATCACTTGACGAAAGTTCTCTCTCTTGGAGACCTCTCCATCAGGAGCAAGGAGCAAATCATGGATAGCTGTCAGACACCTGCCTACTTAAGCATCTTCTCAGCATTTGAGACTTTTAGTTCACCTGATATGAGGCGTGGCAGTAGAATATTACGGATAACGGAAAGGGTATTTAACTCCTGTCGATAAGAGGAAATTCTTGACAAAAACTTCTCACAGTAGACATTTCGAACTCTTATTAATTTGATGATCTAATTTCGCCCCTTCATCTTGTTGCTACTGGAGCAGAGCAGTAAGATGCTTCATCTTCTGTTCAAATGGTTCGTCGTCCTCTTCTTGATCTGCTGCTCCCACATAACAACCAGAAATCAGCACAAAATTGCTCTTCTCGATCTCATTGAACTTGGCGGAGTAACAGAAACCAGAGATATTCCCATAAGAGGTTTCCACTTCGCCGTCACCACGCCAGGCATGAACAGCGCCAGCAACCTTAATGATGTCTTCATCAGTCAGCATATGCTTTGTCCGACTTGACTATGGAGCCTATCTAGCGGGCATCGATGAACAAACTCTCCCCTCGCCGACCCCGACCACGCCGGGTCTTGTCGTTGATCAGGAACCAAAGGCAAACAGGAACAGGGATCTGAGTATTGAGGAACAACTTGCCCAGGCAAAGCCACCATCACCTCGACCATATCGCCACGAACCATTGCCTCACGGATCTGCCCTTTACTGCTGTTGTTGGAACTCATCGATCCATTGGCAAGTACCACACCTGCTTCACCGCCAGGGCGAAGTTTCCGGAGCATTTGCTGTAACCAGGCGTAGTTGGCATTGCCAGCAGGTGGACGCCCAAATTGTCCAGTGGGGGTCGCCGTCGTATTTCTCCCACCCCAGTCCGAGATATTGAATGGTGGGTTGGCAAGGATGTAGTCAAATTCCTGGCCGGGGTGCTGATCACGAGCAAAAGTGTCAGCAAGTTCTTGCCCCCAAGTCAGCAGCGAAACCACAGATTGCCAGATTCATCACTGTCAACCGCCAAGTGGTCGCGTTGCTCTCCTGCCCTGTAAATGGAGATGTCGTCACGACACCCGCCATGACTTTCGACGAACCGCTCGCTCTGAACGAACATGCCTCCCGATCCACAGTAAAGGTCTAAACCCGACCCTTGTAAGGTGCTAGCACGGCAACTAGGTTCTTCACCACATAGGCAGGCATCTAGAACTGACCACACTTCTTGCCCTCGGTACTGGCGAACTGGCCCAGGAAATATTCGTAAACCTCACCCAGGACATCGCCTGATTTCCTTCCTTCGCCAAGACCGATGGTGGAGATGAGGTCCACCAGTTTACCCATCCGCCCTGGTTCCAATTGAGCAGTACTAAACCGCTTGTCCAACTTCCCCCGAAGTATGGGTTTCTCGTTCTCGATGGCAACCAGTGCTTCGGTCGACCAGTTGCCCAATGTCGGTTTGCTTTGCCTGGTTTCTCAGGGATTCCCAGCGGGCATTGGTGGCTATCCAAAATACATCCTCCTGAGTGTGGAGTCCCGATCCTTCAGTGCTTCCTGTTGATCCAATGAGTCATCACCCAGGTAGTGATTCGGACGCTGGGTTGCTCATCATCGCCAGCACCTTCTGCTGCTCCACGAAAGTGTCGGAGGCGTATTTGAGGAAGATCAGACCCAGGACCAGATGCTTGCATTCAGTGGCATCCATCTGGGCACGAAGTTTGTCGGCACTTGCCCAGAGCACTACTTTGGATTCCTTGGCAGGTGCTTCTTTTTCTTGCGCCTCCTCTTTTTAGGAGCAGGCAAATCATCAAAATTCACTGCTGCTAGAAGGTCATCTAAGGTGGCATGCACTTGTTCCCCTGCTTGGGTCAACGGGTTGTTTGCTGAGTCCAGCACTAACGCCTGCCACCTGACGTGACTTTGGATCGTTCAAGGTGACTCCGCCTTCGTTGAACGGGGGGGGGATTTCTGTATCATAGACATTTGGTAGGGTTTTCCACCAATACATCAGCGGCACACCCTTCAACCTCCTGGGAGTGTCCAGAACCTCTAAACACTAAAAAGTCCCGCCCTCACTAAGGAACGAGACTTTAGTAAACTTTTTGGGAAGTTCTCAGAACGGAGAGGGTGGGATTCGAACCCACGAGGGTGTGACCCTACACGATTTCGAGTCGTGCGCAATCAACCGGACTCTGCCACCTCTCCAGATTCTTTCAAGAAAAGTCAAATTTAACAGGTTTGGTTGCTCCTAAGGCTAAAGCCCATGATTGCTTACCAAATGTTAGGAGCGTGGAGTTACTAGTAACCTAAGCTTTGATAGTTTGTTTGGAGTCAGCGTGCAAAAAGTAACAGGTTTTTTGCACACATCTAAACTAATGAGCAGTTTCTAGAAGGTAGTCTCTGTGCTTAATAGGGTTATCTGAAAAGAGTAGCGGAAATTCAAGCTCTTTCCTCGCAGCAAGCCAAGTCTCAGCCACACGACGTGCAAGAGTGCGGATGCGGCTGATAGTAGCGGTACGTTCAGTAACGGAAATGACACCACGCGCTTCGAGTAGGTTAAAGGTATGACTGCACTTAAGTACAAAGTCTAGGGCTGGAACTGGCAGCCTCCTATTGACTAAATCTGTGGCCTCAGCTTCATAGAGAAGGAAAAGTTGCTTAAGATATTTAGGGCTGGAGGCTTTAAAGTTGTAGCTACACTGTTCTCTCTCAAATGGTAGCCAGATGTCGCCGTACTTATACTTACTATTCCAGCTTAAATCCCAGATACTTTCTACATCTTGTAAATACATTGCTAATCTCTCGAGACCATAAGTAATCTCGATTGGAACTGGCCAGCAATCTAGACCACCACACTGTTGAAAATAGGTGAACTGAGTTACCTCCATTCCATCAAGCCAGACTTCCCAGCCCACTCCCCAGGCGCCAAGGGTTGGAGACTCCCAGTTGTCTTCAACAAAACGTATGTCGTGACTAGCAACCTGGATGCCAAGAGTTTTGAGGGAAGATAAGTACATTTCCTGGATACCATCCGGGGATGGCTTGATTAGCACTTGGTATTGAAAGTAATGCTGCGCCCGGTTGGGGTTATCTCCATAACGACCGTCAGTGGGACGACGACAGGGTTCGGTACAGGCAACAGCCCAAGGTTCAGGGCCAATAGCCCGCAACAATGTGTGGGGGCTCATAGTGCCAGCACCTTTTTCAGTGTCGTAGGGCTGCAGTAGCAAACAGCCCTGGTCAGCCCAGAAACAGTTAAGTGTGCTGATGATGTTTTGGAAGTGCATAGATCACCCTATTCTGGTTTGTATATTGGGATATACTATAGCGATATGGTCTGCAAATCTTCTCGATACGAGCACTCTACTCCAGCTAGAGTGTAAACCATTGACACAGGGTTGCTCAACTTATCAAAGTACTCTGATATCAGCTCAATGCTAGCTGCACTTATCCGCTAGATAAGTGCAGCTAGTCTATATCTCGTCTAAGACAGGCTGGGTATTCAGTATTAAGTTAGTGTTAGTCAAAGCAACTTTTGAAGCTGCCTAATATAGTGATTTTTTATAAACCCTCTTTACAGTTAATACTAAGGCTTGCACTGTCAGAGTTATAAAGTCTAGGGATTTAAGTCCTCTGTAATCCACCCATTTTGCTGCCTCCAGCGTTTGCGACGGTGAGGACGAACAGAAAGGTTTAAAAGGTCAACTTGGCTGATATCTACCCTGATCAACACAAAATGTATAGGTGTAGCGATAGTATTTGCTAGGGATATTGGCCATAAAGCATCGTTCGAGAGCAAGGTTCCTGGATCAGGCCATGCCCATAAGGCCTTTCCTGAAGCAGATAAGTTACGCCAGTGATCTTGGCGTCTAGTGTCATCATCATCACTGCTAAGTGAAGCCCGACCCCGCAACCGGAATTGACAACGTGCCTTTGGCAAAAGCCAGCAAAGTTCCGTATATGGGGTCTGTTGAAGCTCGGTAACCTTCTCAGTACGAGCATCACTAAGTAGGTCAAGCTGCGCTGGCCCAGACCAACCTCTAAATACTAAAGTCCGCACACGCGGCGTACCATCATGGGCAATGCTGGCAAGTTGTAGCCAGCGTGACCATGTTCCACGTCTCTCGCGCTCTTGTGCTCCACGGATTAGCTGCCTCCATGGTGGCAGGTTATCTTCATATCTAACTCTTTCTTTTGAGGATGACATGACTGGAATTTTGTATTATATTAGGCTTATACCTATGTCTTAATCCGTGAAGCCACATGACGATCCTTAGAAATGAATTCTAGTTGAGGCTCGCGTACAGTTGAATTATGTATCTTTAGCTATCGCACTTGAGTGCTGAGGGAAAGACATATAGTGAAGTCAGGAAACCCTGATTATTCGAGCTCCATGTTCACATAACTAAGTGTGTCATCAGACTCCCTATTGGTTAAGCAGCCGCGAGCGTTGCTGAGCGCGACCCTACAACCCATTGACCTAGGTAGAGTGCTTGGATTGGCCAACTAAAGAGTGGCCAGACGCAGAACCTCCCTCCCCAATGGCACCTACTGAAACTAGGGAAGCGGCGGCTGCTCTCGAGGAAGGTTTACATCAGGAAGGAAGACGTCTAACTCCACAACGTCGCCGTATTCTCTCTCTGTTTGAACGCCTTGGCTCTGGCTGTCACCTCAGCGCAGAGGATGTCCACAAGCAGTTATTACAAGCCAAACTGCGCGTCTCTCTAGCCACTGTCTATAGGACTCTTCACTTGCTAGTCGAGATGGGATTTCTGCATGAGCTGGAACTCAATGAGAGCGGGCACCGTTTTGAGCTTATTTGTGAGAATCACCCTGACCATCATCATCTTGTCTGCCAACGTTGTGGGCGAACGGAGGAATTTGAGAGTGATTCTGTTCTACAGGCCTGTCAGATGGCAGCTGAAAAATCAGGTTTCCGCCTGCTTGGCGTTGCACTGAATGTACGCGGACTCTGTCCAGCCTGTATTCTTAAGAGGTAGAGAAAGAATGTTTGCCCTCTAAGTCTAATATGAAGTCACTGCTTGGTAGCAAGAGCAAACCAACACTATAGATTTGCTATAGGGTATTCAGCTTTTATGTGATCACCACTTAACCTATAGTCATTGAGATGGTGGCTGTTAATAGGATTTCACTCGAAACCTCGCTAAGAGGAGATATCCCAGCTACTATTTTTTGACTTGTCTTTCTGCCACAAAAGCTCATGAGTTTGTTGTGCATATAGGCTACGACTACTCGAGGCAGCAAGCATCAGTATTATTGCAGTGTCAATTGTCCAAACTTTAGATAGCTTCATGCACCTAATTAAGTGCTCCTAAGCAACTAGATCCATGTCCAGCTGTGCACCCAAAACAGTGTTCACCAACCTGAATCGATTCACCCTCTAGGCTGGCTATTCCAGGTTTGAGAAGAAGGTCCTTTAAATGCCTGATATTTCCATGGCGAGAGAGGCCTAATTGCTGGTTAAAATCACAGTCGAACAGATAACCTCTCCAATCTACACTAAGTAGACTCTTACACATGACGGCAGCAAGGTTAGCGTCACTATGCGAGTCTTTAAGCAGGCTTTGATACCATTCGAGCATGCCTAGCCGCTCAAGCTGGCGAGCAAACCTCTGGATCGGCATGTTAGTGACTGTAAAGAGTTTGTTGAAGTAGATCCCATAACGTTGTTGCAGCTCCTGCCGGTACATCTTCTCCAACTGCAGCTGTGGTTGTGGCAGTGAGGCACCGGCAGGATTATGGACAAGATTTAGCACTAGGCCAGTGCCCTGCAAGCCATAACCAAGCTTGTTGAGCTGCTTTAGACCAGCAATACTGCAAGCATGCACCCCATTACCTCGCTGCTGGTCGACAGCTTCCATTTCATAGCAGGGCAGCGAGGCCACGATCGTAACTCCTTCATCAGCAAGGAAGGAAGCAAGATCCTCTTGCCCAGGTTCTGAGAGGATGGTGAGATTACAGCGATCAATCACTTCAACCTCAAGCTGACGAACTCCGCGCACGAGATTGCGAAAGTCTGGGTGTAGTTCGGGTGCACCCCCAGTTAGATCGAGGCAGCGAATCTGTTGCAGCTGGATAGCCGGTATGATTAGAGCTAAAGTATTACTGTCCATCTGCTCATGCCGGTTTGGTCCAGCATTTACATGACAGTGGGAACAGCTCTGGTTGCAACGATAGCCAAGATTCACCTGGAGTGTTTCCAGCTGGTGACGTTGCAGGCATGGGAAAGCAGTACTTGTGGTGGTGCTAGGCAGGACTTTGGTCAGGGTTGGTAAGCCGCTATATCTAGTTTGGTACTTATACTCTAACTATGATAGTTCTTGGTAGCAGCAAAGCCTGAACTTATGCAGCTCTAGCTTTCATGTCCTTGCCATAGTTTTATGCAGTGGGTTTGCTATGAAAGCAGACTTCATCTAGCCTCAGCTTTGCTCTGGCTATTAGCTAGACTATGGCTACACCATTATTCATTCTGTTAGAAATATATTAAGGTTATATGTCTCGTACTCGCTATTTATATAAGGACAGTAAATTTGTTTGCTAGCTAAGCAATGACAGACATTCTAGGTAGCAGCCAGATCCCAAGTCAGAGAAAATCTTGATTCAGAAGCATATAGCGCTGTTAAGTTCTGAGTAACCGATGATGATATATAGTGGGTGTCATTATAGCCGTGAACTCCATCGCTAAACCGAGATGACTACTAGGCCAAGTCCTATAGCTTACTTGCCTTATAGTAGTCGCTACTCTACTATCACAACAGGTATTTTCAATTTCTAGCAAGACTGTGTAAGGCAGACTTGTCATGCTTTGAAACCTGCTCATCCCATTAGTTACTCAAAGGTGAAAGCACCGCCGGCTGCTGAGAGTATCTCCAGCTCTGTCATGGAAATTGCTTTATGGCAACACTAATGCAGCAGATTGCTCCACCTGGACTTGCCCAATCAACAATCAGACTGCCTTCTGGAGAATCTACTATCAGCGCTAACGGATTTTTTGACAGCAGCCTTGATGCTGAGGGCGTCCGCCGTCGGATCCTTGAACTAGAGACTGGCAGAGTTGGCTTTTACAGCATTGGTCTCTATCCAGCTTCCTTGGCCTACAACTGCGTCATGCAACAAATTGAGCAGGATCGCCTACTGCTAGCTCCACGTCCTGGCCGTTCGCTGCTAGGTGCATTTAGTAAATCGGCACTTGCTGAGATGGATCCTGCCCATCTCGCTCGCATGGAACTTATGAGCCACCATAAGGTTGAGGGACGACAGGTTGTCAATACACTCGACTATCTAATCCAACGCTGCGAGCTTGTCTTATTGAGCGCGAACAGCAACCACATCGAAGCTGATCTCCATCAAGCAATGAGATTGCGAGAGGAACTGGGACATCGCAGTGTCGTACTCGCTTGTCTCGCAGGCTCCTTCTGTCACGACAATACCCTCAATATCTCTTATGTACTTTGTGAGAAGGAGCCATCTCTTGCTTTTTTCTCTGGTTTCCACCGTCATGGCGCTCTCCGTAATCCTGCTGATAGCTTTACTGCTAATCTCTGCCATCCAAATGTTCTCACTGCTCTCTTGGCTGCCAGATTGATGGATCGCCTTTCACCTAACATCCAGGTATCTCCAGGCGTCCATAATGTTGAGGGGCAGTACATCAAAGCTGCCAAAAATATATCTTCAGTATTTGCTGGCTTTGGCTATGGCTTTCACAAGGCAAATCCTGGAGTTCTACCAACACTTCTGACACTTCTCCTCAATCAGTGCCTAGATCAGGCAGCTACCGTGTCGATGGCACGGCGTGATCGTGAGCATCTTTACAATCGTCAGCCTTTCCCTCTTACAGAACTTGGTTACGGTGTGCAGCGTATTGAAGCCGCTCTATTGCGAGGCGGCGATATGAAGAAGGTTCGCGATCATACCTTTGCACAGTTATCAGCTATGGTCGCTGATGTGCGTGGCAGTATGATGCTGCCTGTTTCTGGACGTCCAACCCGTAACTTTCAAGCTGGACAGATACTCGCCGTTGGCATGCATCGTGAAAGACGCTGCCCTTATGACATGTCAGAACTTGAAGACTGGTGTGAGGCCGAAGATCTAGGTCGTGGTGGTCTTGAGGGACTCAAGTCACTGCGCCACTGGCCTCAGATCCTGCGCAAGTACGCCATCCCAGTCCATGATGCCTCAATGGTGAATCTCCTATATATGGCAATTTATGGCCGGCCAGCTACCAAGGACCTTGCCTTCACTGTTATGACTGATAGTCGGGAACTTTCTAATTACTGTCAGGAGTCAGTTCGACCAACTCATAGTCGGCGTTATGCTGACGCACTCCAGAATCTTGATCAGCCTGGAGCAATAGACCTCTTGGTTCATGCTGTGATTGCTGACAATGCGCGGCGCGCCATGCGCGACGATTTTGATCAGGACGATGCCATTCCTAATGATAAAGCACCAACCTACTTGCGAGCTATGAGCGTTATTGAAACTGTTCTCGACTGATATATCTTGCACAATGGTTGTAGCTTTCATAAATCTGATCTGCGAACTATAGCTAAACTACTAGCTTCACCTCCATGCAACAGCATATATACTTCCGTAGTGTAGCTATGTGGCTGATTATCCAGCTTCACATGGGTGGTTAAGTTTGTCGGCTGTTATCATATTGCACCTGGGTCAAGCACACCAAAACTTTCGTCAATGAATAATGTGTCTATATAAATACCACCAGAATAATGCTGTACCATATCTGCTAGACTAACTATGAGTGAATTCTGAAGAGTGTCTATACCTCTTTCCTCACAATGTAATGTATATAGAACCTGAAGTCCTAGACTTGCTCACTTTCCACTACAGCCACCTCATCAGTTGTGTGCAGTTAATAATGGCCATCAGTTGTCTATCTAGCTACAGATTTAGAGTAGCTAGTAGTGCAGAAATACGAAACGCTTTGTACCTTGTCTCACTTTGCCGATAGCTAAATTTCCTTTGCGTCGTTCTGCTACAGGATGCCCAACTTTTTGTAATGCACTTTTGTTATGAATCCAGTATGGGAGAGTGCTTATATGATGATTATTGCTTTTTTTAGCAGCGGCAGTGGCTAAATCTAGCTATGCCTCTGGCATATTCTGCAAATCCCCAGCTGCAAGATTACTAAATAACTCCGCTGTGGATTTTGTCAAAATGCCCAGGCTAATCACTACGCCGTTCCCTAATCACTTTTAAAAGCTATACCAGCCGTTGCATTTTAGTTAGCACCCAGCGAATATTTTACTCGCTTTGCTAATCTTCTTATGCTAAATGCTCTCCCTGACACATGCCTCCAAATATCTATAGTAAATTGATGTTGTAGATTCTGTTTTCTTGATCAGTGTCTTCGGCTCAGACCCGTCTTCGAAGGTGCAATTACTTAATTAAGTGCTTGTGCTGCTATTGTCCCATAGTGGGGCACTCTATGTGACTTGCATAGGAGATATCTAGTTATAGGCTCAGCACTAAAACTGAGTGCCTAGTGCAGTACTGTTGCTAGCTGTCAGTGTTTGTAAGTCTTAAGCTAGTTATCTTTGAATGGAAGAGTCAAGATGTGCGGCTAGTGTCTGGGCTTGAATAATAGCTATCTAGCACAGGGCCGGGTTATGGCGATAGAGACAAGTTAACAATTATAGTTTGTTAATCATCCTTTTGGCAATAATACAATGCGAAGGCTGCGGCCCAAATGCTAGTCAAAAGGATAGAGTAGATGAATACAGTTAAGGTGGGAAAGATTAGCTTCAGCCCTTACGTACTCAAGACCCATTACATCGTAAGATTCTCCTTGGCAGTATGCTATGAATATGCACTTATACTAAGTATTACCTTCAAAGGAATAGATCCACCCCAGTAGCCTCTACCAATGTTTATGCACTTAAGCCGAGAGATCTCCCCTTACGCTCGTCAAGCATCTAGATTGGCAAAGCATGGCAAAGGAAACTGCCCATCGTGGTAGCGAGCTTAAAGAGCTTGGCTGGTCTATTGAGGACATAGCACGGTACACTGAGCTCTGGGAATACCGGCAGCGCTGGGGTGCCATGAACCTCGAGCGAGACGACAGGCTATTTCTACGCCAGGCAGAAGCACTACTGCCAGAGATACCTAGTGGCCGCGCAGCTGCCAGGAAAACAATGAAGGAAAAGTCCTACTACCGTTGGCTTGCTTTTTACAGAGACGCAATGCAGGCAGCGGAAGCCACAATGGGTTGCTCTAGAGATGAGCGTGGCTCCTGGTTAATTCTGATGGAAGAAGAGTTAAGGATCTTAGACTACTATGAGCCTCTGCTAGGCCTGCCAGATATACTTAAAGCTCGTGCTCTCACACAGTTGCGTGAGGCTCTGGCACAGAAATCTATCATTCTCATATCCGATGGCGCAGGTCGGCTGGAACAATTCAATTTTTCTTCACCGCTAGAGAAACTAAAACTACATGAGAATACAAGCTGGAAGCCGCTCCGCAGATCAGATCCCTATGATATAGATGAGTATCCAGTATTGAAAGACAATGCCGTGCTGTCTTTCCGCGAAGAGGTACGCCGAACTCTGATACCTCAAATCCGCAACACCTTTCCGTCGTTAGTCAACAGCAGCCGGCCTGAGCCAGCTTCTAGTTGGAATCCTCTTTGAAGGTAGTGTAGCAGAGTAAGGTCTACTATTATGTCTCGCTGCTACACATGTCTCCAAGTTCACCTACTAATAATTCTTTCTGTTGCTTACATTAATGCTGATTGTCCGACAAGCATAGACAGTAAATATTTGGCCAGAAATTACTCACCACCACATGCGGTCTGAGGGTTACAATAACTCACATTATTGTTCATTTCCTGCTAGTATAGACTGTAGTTACTTTTCAGGACAAACCTCTGTAAGTTTAGTGATTATATTATCAGTAGTATTAGGAAATAAGCAGTCCGCACTGTGATATTTTGCATTTCTGCCAGATCCTCCCAGTTAGTTTTAGTCAATTTAGCCTTTCTCTAATCCATTAGCATTATCCTTAATGCTACCAGTATGTTGGTCACTAAATAAGCACAACGTTGGAAAGTTATTGAATATATCGCTGGTTTGGCAGGTGCTAGCATAGTCATAGTGCTAACTCCTGATAGAGACTCGATCAATCAGTTTTAGGGCTTACCAGCATTCAGTGGCAGATGCCTTTACTGTTTAGATAGCTATGACCTGTACTGCCATTTCTACTCCAAACACATGCCGACAACCACTTTTACGGACAAATAGAGTGTCTGAGAGGGCTAAACCAACTAATAATGTATACCTTGATCAGTCTTGGGTACATCAACACTGTCAAGACTAGTGAGTAATAGGACAAAAGTAAGGCTGTGGCCCTAATCCTACCGCGGAGCTACCACAAGATCACCGCCATCGAGCGCAACTGCATTTCCTGGATCGAACCTGAGTTGGCTGAACGTCAGGATATCCGGCCGCTGCGTATTGGCATTCTCAACATCATGCCTCTAGGTAAGCAGTATGAGTTTAACTTGCTGCACCCCCTTGGTCTCTCGCCACTCCAAATCGAGCCGATCTGGATCCGTTTGCATAGCCATGCATACAGAACTTGGGATCACACACACTTAAATGATCTCTACATTTACTGGGAGGAGGCAACTGCCCGTGCTCCGCTTGACGGCTTAATCATTACAGGGGCACCTGTGGAGCATTTGCCATTTGAGCAGGTAACTTACTGGCTTGAACTTGTAGAGTTGATAGCGGAGGCAAAGCATAGCTGTGCTAGTACACTTGGGCTGTGTTGGGCTGGATTTACTCTCGCTTTTCTAGCCGGAGTAGAGAAAACTGTATTCAAACGTAAGCTTTTTGGAGTACTTCCTATGCGCAGTCTTGTTCCAGGGCATGCACTAATGGGAACTCAGGATGACTGCTTTTTGTGTCCCCAAAGTCGTCATGCAGGACTCCCTGATGGAGCAATGGAAGCTGCACAGCGGCAGGGCCGGCTGCGGCTACTTGCTCATGGTGAAGATGTTGGCTACTCGATTTTCGAGACTCCTGATCAGCGACAGTTAATGCACTTAGGACATCCTGAGTACAATGCTGGTAGGCTCTTGGCTGAAATGGAGCGCGACATGGCTCGTGGTGATGTGCCGCCGCCACGTAACTTTAACCCTAATCAGCCGCAAACATTCTGGCGCTCCCACCGAAATCTTCTCTTTCAGCAGTGGCTATGGTTTTGTTATCAGCGTATTAGTTTAAGGAACTAAATCCTCAAGTACACACTGTACAGTCTCTTGACATGTCTCTCTAAAATCTTCTTTGTTTATTGCTTATTATTACTTAAAGTAGTAGCCATTTATGATCAGCGAGCTTGTACTAGATCATCATCGAGTCGAGTACCTGACTGCTCAGACCCAGTAGAGTAAGTTGTCGGGTTCCTGTTTAGTTCCCTTTCCAGTGCAGCAATCCTGCGCTCGCGAAGACAGTGCTTACAACCACCAGTGGTCTGTAGATGTTTTTCTGGACTGATAGTGATTAGCTGCACAGGGTGGCGGCGGCAGCGAATTTTAAGTGGGCTCTTATAACTGCGGTAGTGAATGCCTGTGTAGTCAAAGCGGTTGCCAAAGCGAGCTGCTGCACGCCTGAGGAATTCATTCTCGGAAATGCGTGCTGCCATCCCAGTAACTTTATGAGATACAGGTGCTAGCTATGATCCTTCCATCATACCCTGTTGCCTGCTGCCAGTAACGGGGAATTGAATCCTCACATCTAACAGGATTTTTTAACCCATAATGGTTCATATAAGCACATGAATACATGAATACGGGATCTACCTGGCCTGAGCTTACTGCGAGTGCGGGTGGCAATCAGCCACCGTGGCGATTGATCAAAGGATGGCTATCTTCAGCAACATCACAGTCGTGGCATAGACAGATTGTTAGATTAGTTACCTGGCAACAACCGCGAGTGGCCGTTTATGGCCGCCACTACTTTGCTCCGAGGCAAGCTGCTTTCCTAGCAGATGTCAATATCACTTATCGATACAGTGGCTGTATACACCATGGTGAGGGACAACCTAAATGGTTCCTCCCATTGTCAGAGAGAGTTGCTAATGCAGCTGCTGAAACCTTTAATGGCTGTCTGCTGAATCTCTACAGGAATGGTAATGACTGTATGGGTTGGCATGCTGATGATGAACCTGAACTAGTTTGCGGTGCGACCATCGCATCACTTTCGCTCGGCGCTAGCCGCAACTTTGTCCTTCGACACCGTTATACATCCGCCCGCGCGATGTTACTACTAGAAGATGGTGACTTACTCTTAATGTACTATCCTTGTCAGCAAGACTGGCAGCACTCACTGCCTAAACGTCGGAAGGTTATCGAACAGCGGATTAATCTTACATTCCGTCGATTTCAAGTGCAGTAATGAGAACATAGTTATTGATACTCTAATCTTACACCTGCATAAATCTTACTTTCTGATCGAGCTTTAGCTCTTTTTGCTATTTGAAGGATCTAACCCGGCACTACTAAGCATGAAACTATATTCCACTAAAATGTCTTCATGTGATTTACTCTCTTGAGAGAGAAGCAGCCACTCATAGATTTATGATACCCTAGCAGTGGTCTATTTTTCAAGTTTTTATTAAGAAGATTTCAAAGAAAACAACTTTTCCTATTTTGCTTTTTCAAACAGCTCAGCATATCTGGGCAACTTTTCCTAGTTTATTTGGTTGAGGAATCGCCGGCTACGTTCCTGCTTTGCATTGGCAAAAAACTCTTCTGGTATTGCTGTCTCAACCACACAACCACCATCCATAAACAGCACGCGGTCAGCAACATCACGGGCAAAGCTAACCTCATGGGTTACCACTATCATGGTCATACCTTCTGATGCGAGTTGATGCATTGCATCCAGAACCTCCTTCACACGTTCGGGGTCTAGCGCGCTTGTGGGTTCATCAAACAGCATCACATCTGGGTCTAGTGCAAGGGCACGAGCAATTGCCACACGTTGTTGCTGACCACCACTGAGCTGCGATGGGTACTTCTTCGCTTGCTCTGCAATTCCCATCTGTTGGAGCAATTTCATTGCTTTGTGCTCTGCCTTCTCTCGCTGTTGGCGCTTAACACGTATAGGGGCCAGAGTTATATTATCGAGGATCGAGAGATGTGGGAAAAGGTTAAACTGCTGAAATACCATTCCGACACGTTCTCGGATACGTCGCACTTGCCGCAAGTCGTGGCCAGCATCTAGTGGTATTCCTAACACCTTCAGATAACCACTATCGAGTACCTCTAGACCGTTAAATGTGCGTATCAGTGTGCTTTTACCGGATCCAGATGGCCCCATTACGACGAGAACCTCACCATTTTTAACACTTAGGGAAACACTCTTCAATGCCTGGCAGCCATTGCTGAATGTTTTGTAGAGGCTTCTAGCAAGGATGGCAGTATTCATCTTGTAGTAGTGGATGCATTAAGCTGTTGTTCAAGACGACGAGATAGCAGTGCTATTGCAGAACAGATAATCCAGTAGACTACAGCTAGTGCCACGTACACTTCTAGGTGACGGCCAATGAAAGTAGGATTACCGAGCAGGCTACGGCTAACCCCCAATAACTCGACTAAACCAAGAAGAGCAAGCAGAGTAGTACTTTGAAGAATAGCAATTGCCTGGTTGGTAAGCACAGGAAGGGCAATTCGCAGTGCTTGCGGTAAGATCACCCAGCGCAGCGACTGAATTGGCCCTAGTCCAAGAACCGCAGCTGCCTCCTCTTGTGTACTTGGAACTGCCTGTAAGCCACTGCGAACATCCTCAGCAACGTAAGCAGCAGTGAAAAAGCTAAGAGCTAAGACCGCGCGCATAACGCGGCTTACTTCAAAGTTGACTGGTAAGAAGAGTGGAATCAGGAGCTGTCCAAAAAACAACACAGCTATTAAAGGTATGGCACGCATGACTTCAATGAACAGAATACAGAGGTGTGCAATTAGCACAAAGCCACTTCGTCTTCCAAGAGCCAATAGGACTCCTATGGGAAGTGCTAATACACCACTACAAACACTTAGAAATAGTGTCAAAGTAAGTCCTCCCCACTCATGGCTTCGAACAGGCACAAGACCAAAACCACCAGCGAGTAAAGCCACACCCGAGGGTACTGTTAGACTCCAAAAAATAGGAAGGGTGCGTCTTAATACTCTATATCGAAGTCCAACTAATGTAAGTACTGTAAGTGATAGTAGAAGTAACAGCCACAGTAGTGGTCGCCAGCGTTGAGCAGCTGGATAACTGCCAAATACATAAAGAGGAATATTTAAGACGATAACATTCCAATCAGCTAGAACTAACCACTGAACTAACAAAATAGCAGCTCTGGCAGCAACAATTAGGAGCAAAATATTAACTAATGTATCGAGCCGTATATTAATTTTTACTGGATAGCGACGGTACAAATGTCTACAGCGGTAATGCATTGAGGTTTTGCTGAGATGGTGTCCGGATTAAAGATATAGAAAAGCATTAATGCTTCAAGTAAGCCTTCCAATATTCAAAGCTCACAATTGCAAGCTTGGAAATGAGAGCACTCAAAGATTACAATCTCAGTCTTATTAGGAATAAGCTTAGCAGTCTTGTTAACTAAGCTTATTGTAGAGATTGCACTAGCAAGGTTTATTATTCTTCTATAAGCTAGAATACATCAAGGGACAATTCTGAGACTAGCCTACTAGCAGGTCACAGATTAACTATGGTACAGTTGTTATTCCCGGCTTTGTAGGGCTAAGCTATAAAACCCTTACATACTTAACATTTATCACTAGAGGTTCGCCGCCAATGATAAATATTTTAGGTTCATACTTCAACTGCTTAGGTCCTAAGCACTCTGCTAGCCTACCGTTTTTCTGATAACTAAGGCGTTTAGAAATGCCATTGTTCTGCTAATAACTAGATTTAGCAGTAAGAAGCTAAGCAGTAACATTAAAAATCCCTCAATCGCGCGGCCTGTTTGGGTAATAACAGTGTCACCAACAGCATAAAGGTCTGCGTATCCTACAGCAATCGCCATGGTACTATTCTTAGCAAGGTTTAGATACTGGCTTGTAAGTGCCGGTATTATAGCAGGAAGAGCTTGCGGAATAATCACCCTACGCATGCTAAAACCGCCCGGCAAACCAAGGCTGTAGCAGGCTTCCCACTGCCCTTGTGGAACAGCCTCAATACCGCCACGTACCACTTCAGCTATGGCAGCACCAGTGAATATACTAAGTCCTACCAACAATGCTGAGAACTCTACACTTACTTGAACGTTAAGTAGGCTAACTCCCTTCTTTGAAAACATGATGAAATTGCCAAGAGGAGCTAGAAGTGTATTGTTAACTCCAAGGAAAGTTACGAAATACCAAAATAGAAGCTGAAGTAACAAAGGAATCTGGCGTATGAGTGCTACATAGCTAGCTGCCAAAATTCGTAGCAACTTATTGTTGCTCTGGCGGGCAGTACCTGCTAATACACCCAGTAATGTTGCCATGATAAGTGCTGCAACGACAACGCGCAAACTGTTGAGCCAGCCTACGACTAGAGCTCGGAAATAGCTATCTGAGGGTGAGTAAGGAATTACGTGCTCAGCTAGTGCGAATCCTGCAGGCTGCAGCAGCCAAGTAAAGGTTACGCCTAAATTGATGCGGGCTAAGTTAATCAGTAAGTTATTGGCCAATATTCCTAAGGTAATAAATAGCATTAGCACCACAATTAGCTGGAGCACCCAGTACTGACGATGGCGACGTCTCATTGTGCCCTATTTCCAGTTCAGTTGATTAGTTAAAAGGTGGGGCGATTAATAAGCCACCATTGCGGTAGGTGTGATTAAGTCCCCGTGGGATTGATATGTTGCTATCAACTCCTAGATTACGTTCATAGATCTCACCGTAGTTTCCGGTGGCCAGAATTGCACGTACCACAAAATCATTTGGTAGACCAAGCTTGCTACCTAGGCCACCCTCTACTCCTAGGAATCGGCGTATTTTACTCTGACGTGGATCCTGTTTCACTTCTTCTAGCTTCTCTTCAATATTCTCTTGTGTAATTCCCATTTCTTCAGCTGCCACTAGCGCATGGATAACCCAACGAGTTGCATCTGCTAAACGTTGGTCTCCCCCTATAGTAGCAGGTGCAAGAGGTTCTTTGCTCATTACCTCCCTGAGGATTATGTGCTCATTTTTGTTGGGCAGAGCTGACTTAGCTGCTGCTAGCTGAGAGCGGTCTGAGGTAATTGCAGCACAACGTCTTTGCTGGTAGCCAGCTAAAACCTGATTCACATCCTGATATTTCACTGGTTCATAAGCGATGCCGCGCGATTGCAGAACATCACTAAGATTTTGTTCTGTTGTTGTGCCTGAGCCAACACAGATACTTTTACCCTGCAAATCTTCTAGTTTGCTGATGCCACTTCCTCGCCTAACTAAAATCCCCTGGCCGTCATGAAAAACTACTGGGGCAAAGCTAAGACTATTTCCTCCTATAGCGTCTCTACTGAGGTTAGTAGTTGTATTGCGAGAAAGGATATCAATTTCTCCAGTTTGGAGTGCTGTAAAGCGTTCGGCTGCTGTGAGCTGCCGTAGCGATACAGCCTCAGCATCCCCAACAAATGCGGCTGCCAAGGCACGGCATATATCTACATCAAGACCAGTGTAGAGGCCATCGCTTCCAAGAAAGCTAAACCCAGGGATTCTACCACTAATCCCGCACTGCAATTCACCACGACGTTTTATGGTGTCGAGTCGGGATGTGGATATCTCATCAAATTTGGCGCAAGCTCCAAGCAGAAGTAGAAATACTGTAGCTGTGATGGATTTCAACCAGCCTGTTACCATCTGTTCAACATGCTATTGAATTGAGTTGCTAGATTGAAGATTCTTGGCCAAGTAGGATCATTGGCACCGGAATAATAGTGTATTCCTTCCTTTACCACAGTGATAACATTAGCCCCCGCTTCAATCGTAAAATCCCCGTGCTTTGAGTTTAGTCATCATGATGGTTGTCACTTCACTAATGCCTTATGGATTCCGATCTAACGCTACCATTGCTTGGGGGTGGTCTGCTGGTCCTTGTAATTGTGGCTGGAACGCTAGCAGTCCTTCTGCGTCCTTCTGACACACCTGAACCGCCCAGCAAGCGCTGAGCACTAAACTTTAATTAGAAAGCACCTTACCTGTCTTTCCGATTCTCTCGAACAGATTCAGACTCTCATTATTAAGTCCGGTTACCTCAACAAGAGATCCCCTTTGACTAAGCTTGCGAACAACCTGATCTAAGGCGTTCACTCCACTCTGATCCCAAATATGTGCATGAGACATATCGATTGTGATTTTTCGCAAGTGGTTATGAAGGTCAAAACCTTGTTGAAAATAAACTCTACTCACAAAGAATAATTGTCCACTCACTTCGTAGCGACGTTCGCTAGAGCTTATATCCACGCTAGATACCTGGATAACCTTTGCAACTTTTCTACTAAACAGCAAAGCAGCCAATGAAACACCGGCCAAAACTCCCAAAGCGAGGTTATGTGGTGTAGTAAGCATTGTCACCGAAAAAGTCATGAGCATTACGGCTGTATCACTTCGGGGAATGCGATGTATATGGCGTATTCCTTGTAAGTCTGCAGTGCTAACAGCAATACTTAGCATTATGCTAACTAGAGCGGCCATAGGGATGAGTTCAAGCCATTGACGTGCTAGTAGGATTAGCAGTAATAGGCTAATCCCTGAAGACATTGTAGAAAGACGGGTACGACCACCATTCTCCGTATTCATTACAGATTGTCCAACAAGAGCACAGCCAGCCATACCACCGAAAAAGGAGGACACAATGTTTGCTATGCCCTGACCACGAGCCTCAATGTTTTTATTAGAGGTTGTATCAGTAAGATCATCAAGAATGTCTTGAGTCAGAAATGTCTCAAGTAATCCGACGAAAGAAATAGCTAATGCTGTTGGCAATACTAAGCCAAGTGTATTTAAGTCAAATGGAGCACGACCGTTAGCAAGAGCACCAAAAGGATTGGCAAATTGCGGCAATCCGCTGGGCAGTTTTCCAAGATCGCCGACAGTAGGAACCTCTAGCTGAAAGATAATGCTAACAACGGTCAATACAATAATTGCTACTAACTGCGGAGGAATAAAGCGAGTTAAACGTGGCAAGACATAAATAATTAATAGTCCAAGTAGTACTAGACCCCAGACAATTGGTAGTTGATCACCGCTGGGAGCTAAACCGAGTACATAGTTTGTGGCCTTTCCACTAGATTGGGAGACTAAACCTAGCTGAGGGAACTGAGCTTGGGCTATCAGAAGGGCAAGAGCATTGACAAAACCGCTCAGCACAGCCTGAGGTACAAAGCGCATTTGATACGCAAGGCCCAGAAAGCCCCAGAGGATCTGCAGCACCCCAGCAAGTAGCCCAGCAATCAACAGATATGACAAGCCTGCACTACGGGTCTCACTATTAGATATAAGTCCGGTCATTAGGAGCGCTGTAGAGCCAGTAGCGGAAGTAATCATGCCCTGGCGGCCGCCCACGAAGGAGATAGTGACTGATAGGCAGAAAGCACCGAATAGACCCACCTGCGGCTCAACACCAGCAATCCCAGAGAATGCGATGGCTTCAGGGATCATCGCAAATGCAACAACCAACCCAGAGAGGATCTCAGTTTGTGGACGTTGGAACCAATCTCGAATAAGCGACGGTGTGCTCCACATCAGCATGGTGTGCAGTTTGGGGAGAAAGCAACCATATCTCACAGTGGTGGCAAAACACCGCGAGGGTCAACTTCAGCTTTTAAGTTGCGTAGACCAGCTAGCCATGGTCCAAAGGCTGCGTTCAGCTCCTGACGATGCCACGTCAAGTGTGGATGTAACTGGGCAAGATGTACACCAGGACAGGCCGACGACAGACACTTCCAGACGTTCTCTAACCACGTGAGACTGCGTTGACGTGCAGTCTCATCACCAGCTTTCCATGTTGCTGTGATCCATGGCTTCCACTCCGATGACCTATGAATAAATGAGCTCTCCTCAAAAGGTTGAAGACGACAGACTCCTCCGATCTGCTGAGCAGCTACTGCACAGACAGGATCTGGACGATGGTACATTAACAGCTGTAAGTCTTGCAACCACTTGTTCCAGTCAACCCCAGCTGGCCCAAGCAATCCGACAACCTCACTGTGACGGCGAGTAGATACACAGCGCTCCATAGCAATTGACCCAAACTGAGGCAGGTATCGGGAATCGCTGATCTGCCGATGTTCAAAAACCACAGTTCCCAAAGACTCCAAGTCTTGCCAAACTGGTGAGCTTTCGTTATTGAACGTTATTCTGTGTACCACAAGGATCTCAACAGCATCGCGCCAGAACCATTGCAAAGTAACATTTTCTGGCCAGTTCTCTGCTTGATGGATCAATCTGGCCAGCTCCTTCAGGCCAACTCGCCCGTGCCATATTTCTAGGCTGTCAACGGGAACTGTCTTAAGCGTAATCTCTGTAACTACAGCTAGGAACGGTGCTGCTCCTAACAGACCTCTCCAACGGCGCTGTTGTTCCGGTGTGGAACTACGGTGCTTTTTCTCCAAGTGAAAAGGCTCTCCACACCCCCAAATACCATCGATTGCTACGATGCGGTCTATAGCTAGGCCGAGACTACGGCTAAGTGGACTAAGTCCACCAGTAAGTAAGTAGCCGGCTCCTGTCAAGCTCGAAAGTCCGATAGGAATGGAGCGGCCTACGTTTGACAAGGCTTGCAGAACCTGAGCCATGCTTAGACCAGTGCCAATTCGGACCGTGGCGTGGTCTGCACTAATTTGCAAGGTCCGGAATCCAGGGCGTAGATCTAACGTCCAGGCAGCTGGTGCAGCACAGCGACTTGTTGTCCCACCACTACAAATTAGCCAGGGAGTGCCGCTTGGTGTGCCATGGCGGAGTAAGTACAGGAGGTCATTCTCAAGTGGCTCAAGCACACCCGCAACCAAGGCGTCTTCAGCCATGGGGTTTAGGCTCCGAATGTTGGTTCCTCGTCGAACTCTTGTGTCTTTCACAGGGTTTACGCTTACGCAAGAAACCCGTTAGAGCCTCCGTCAAGGGTGGGATAGGGTCACCTCTTCAGATGGTCAGTCGTCGTGTCTTGCTTGTCTCAGGATCCTAGCGATTCCCGTCTTGGTGTTTTAATCTGCGGTCATGGCAGCCGCAATAGGCTTGCAGCAAAAGAGTTCGCGAGACTAGTTGAGGCATTGCGGCTACGATTGCCAAATGTACCCGTAGAGTATGGCTATCTAGAGTTCGCTAGTCCAATCCTCCGTGACGCCTTAGACACATTGCGGAGGCAAGGTGTGCAGAGGGTTCTTGCAGTGCCAGCCATGCTTTTTGCCGCTGGGCATGCTAAAAATGATATACCTTCCCTCCTAAATACCTATGCTACAGAGACTGGCTTACGTATAGATTACGGGCGAGAGCTTGGTATTGACAGACTAATGATCGCGGCTGCCGGAGCCCGCATCCGAGAGGCACTTACTAGTGCAGCTAGTGTACCT
The DNA here is from genome assembly GCA_007996965.1 of cyanobiont of Ornithocercus magnificus. Classification (NCBI taxonomy): domain Bacteria; kingdom Bacillati; phylum Cyanobacteriota; class Cyanophyceae; order Synechococcales; species cyanobiont of Ornithocercus magnificus. The sequence goes on along the minus strand of BIMP01000001.1, from coordinate 1,477,454 downwards.
GCCGAGAAGACACTGCTAGCCGTAGTTGGGCGTGGCTCTTCAGACCCTGATGCTAACTCCAATGTTGCCAAAGTGACAAGGATGCTTGTCGAAGGGTTTGGTTTTGGCTGGGGAGAGACTGTATATTCTGGTGTGACTTTTCCTTTGGTAGAACCAGGTCTACGTCACATTGTTAGACTTGGATTTCAACGCATAATTGTTTTCCCCTACTTTCTCTTTTCTGGTGTGCTTGTGCAACGAGTTTACCGACATACTGATCGGGTAGCTGCAGATTATGCTAGCATTGAGTTTTTAACAGCTGATTACTTAGGAGACCATTCGCTAGTAGTTGATACCTTTCGGGAACGTGTTGATGAAATACTAGTTGGTAATACTGCCATGAACTGCTCTCTTTGCAAGTACAGAGCTCAGGTGCTAGGTTTCGAGAATGAAGTTGGTCTAGTTCAGGAAAGTCATCATCACCATGTAGAGGGGCTCACGGAAATCTGTAACCTCTGTGAGCGAGAGTGTACTGGTGCTTGTCAGCCCAATGGCGTTCTAATACCATTGGGTCACAACAACAAATGCATTCATAGTCGGCATCCCCACGCAAATCACCCATTGGGTCCAATAACTCTGTGGCCATCAGGCAATCTGCCACAGACATAACAAAAATCTTCTCGCATGTTTTGTTTAGGGAGAGGACCGTTCTGTTTTCAGGTACGAAAAGTAAACTCACAAACCACTTTTAAGGGCTGACAGTATTATCTCCAACTTTTATTTCGCCCCAGCCTGTGTTCTAATTGCCTTAATACAAGCGCGACGAGTGATTGCCATCATGGTAAGTGTTGGGCTCTGCCAACCAGATGTTGGCCAGCAAGCACCATCTACAACGAGAACATTTGCACATCGCCATAGTCGATTCCAACAGTCTACAACGCTACTATCTTCTTGATCACCCATTGCAGCACCTCCAACCTCATGTATGTAATAGCCTGGTGGTGCTGCATCATTATTAAGGGCGACAGATGACCGCAAAATTGGTTCGATTACTGGTACTTTCACAAGATCTATTAGTGGTAGGCACCGACCATTAATTTTGGCAATAACATACTCCATTGTGCCGCGCATATGTTGTACCATCGCTTCTTCGTTAGTACTCCAACGACAGTCAATGTGTGGGATGGGAATATCCCAGGCATCAGACTCACTCGAGAGTCTGACTTGGTTGTATTGCTGGGGAAGTACTTCGCCCTGCCCAATTAAAAAACCGAGCACTTCGTTGGGATAACGTCTCAACAATCGGGGAGGCTCAAAACGTCCGATCGCACCCCAAATTCCATAACGTCCTTGGAACCTTGTTTCAGTGCGTCTGCCATCACTATCCTCTAAACGTGGCAAGATGAAGAAGCTTCCTGCTCCTGATAATTCTTCCTTCCTGTGTCCATGAAGCTTGTATCTCTGGTTTTCAGGCACGGGAACGGTGAAAAACTGGCTTGTCGAAACATGATCCATTAGGCAAGAGCCCAACAGTCCTGATGGGTCCTCGAGGCCGTTATCTATGGAGCACAATAGAAGTTGCAGTGTTCTGATTGTCGATCCGCAAAGAACTATCAGGCCAGCCCTGAGATATTGGCGGCAACCATTGGTACGGTTGACTACTACTACACCCTCTGCTCGGCAGCTGCCTGGCGCTAGCACAAGATGTTCTGCAATATGGCCGACTAGTAAATAGACTCTACCTGTAGCTATAGCAAGAGCGAGGGTACTGCCGAGGCTGCTGCTCCTAGGCCAGCTTCCTAGACCATCTCTACTCCGAGTTGCAAAGCCCCGTGAATGAATACAGTCTAAATTTGGATCATTCTGGAGACATCGAAATAGATTTTCCTCTGCCAAGGTCAGCGGTAGTGGTCCTATTGTTTCGCTATCAGGAAGATTTACTAGCCCATCGCGCTGTCCATAGATACCTAGTAGTCGCTCAATCTCTGTGTAGTGCTCTTCCAAATCGTGATGCCGGATAGGCCAGCCAGAACTACGGCCATATTTACTAGCGCCGAACTCTATGTCAGATAAGCGCAATGTAATACCACCCCAGGTCAGACTACGGCCGCCGATTTGATCTCCTTGCGTCCAGAAAAATGGTCGATTCGGTGGGTATGTGCAAGGACGGAGGACTTCATCTCTGTAGAGTCGTGGGTTGGTCTTCCAATATCCAGGATGTTGTGCCTGTTGCCTCTGACGTCCTGAAGCGATGCTGAGCAGTCGCCGGGTCATATTCGCAGCTGCTGATCCAAATACATCACTAACAGGCAGCGTTACCCCAGCTTCTATGACAAGGACTCTTGCGCCATTTTCTGCCAAAGTAAGGGCGGCTACGCCACCAGTAGCTCCAGACCCAATTACAATCGCGTCAGGCCGCAAATCGTATGCTGTCTCTCCAGACGACATCACAGATTGAGAAACATCCACTTCTGGAGACTCATGTTTGCCTCTCTCCCACTCAGGAGCTAGGTCAACTTAACAACTTGGTGGCGGGGGGGAGATTTGAACTCCCGACCTTCGGGTTATGAGCCCGACGAGCTACCAGACTGCTCTACCCCGCGGTACTTAAGAGCTAAATCATACAAGATCGATGGCTTAAGTGCTTGCTGATACAGCTAGCTTTCTCGAGGACATAGAGACCCGCTAACTTCCAGCTGAACTTCTGGTGCAATTGCAAGAAATCTTTTTCCAAGCTGACTTAGCTTTGTGGTCTCAACCCATCCTAGCTGACTCAACAGATGGATTGCTGCAGCATGTTTAGCTCGGCGTGAGCCATCCTCTACTTTAATAGCGATACCAAGCCCTTTACTTATGTGGCTGAGGCATTGGATTCCCTCAGCACCGCCCTTGCTCAAGACTTGATTGCTGCACTGGTTCATCAGCTCGGTGTCAAAGCACCCACTGCCCGCTACAAGCTCGGGGTAGGCAAGCATTGCCTGGCTGATCTGTTTAAGACTAGTCTGCTGCCCAGACCCCTTAAAGCAAGCATAAAGTGAAGCCATCTGGGAAAGCCTTAAAAGTAGTGTTGGGGCACCACAGTTGTCTCGGGCAACTACGAGTTCATCAGGTGACACGCCTAAAAGTGTTCCAACTTGACCCCGAACATGTAGTTGTAAAGGGTGATCTCCTGCTAGATAAGAATCGAGTGGCCAAGACATGTGACGGCAAGTAGCAAGAAATGCTGCGTGCTTTCCAGAGCAATTGTGCTCAAGTTGGCTTCTCGCACCCACTGGTGTTGGGCATTGAAGTAATTCCACATCAAGTTCTGCATTCCAGAGGATCTGAAAAACTTCACGAGTGTGAAGGGCCGTACCAGAATGGGAGGAACACGCTATTGCTATATTGCTCATACTGCAGCTAAGTTGGTCCAACGTGCCACTACTAATAAATGGGAGGGCTTGAAATGGTTTTAGAGCAGATCGGATAAAAGTTAAGTGGTCTGCATTTCCCGCACACATAAGGATACGTCCACGAGTGTCACAGACAACGGCATGAACACAATGTCTTGACTCGACATTGCAACTGCGTTTTAACTCTACCTGGAGAGGCTGTGTCTTAAAGTGCCGAGGCAGGCTAGAAGAACTGCTAAAGCACTTCATGAGGCCATATTAGCTAGAGGCATTTCTAGAGAACCTGGCAAAGCCCTGCTCCGGCTAACATCAATCCAGCAGCTAATGCCATTGCGCGTGCAAGTCTACTAAGAATTGGACCCACCTGATGGCGCGCAACTAGGTAGTCCTGTTGCCTCCAAACAAGAGGCTTCTCCCATACTTGACCATCATACCAGCCTGACTCCTCATATTCAATACGATGGTCCATTAGGCGGCGATGGATGTAAGTCCAACCTAGCCACTGACGGACTAACAGCAATAGCGGTAGGACAAGAGACGCAACTGCAGCAGCTAACACAAGCTGTAATGGATGCCTGCGCAGAGTGATACTGCCACTGGCTATAAGAGCTGAGACCGGTAGAATTAGAAGCCAGCTAATCAACAGTGCACGGTTAAGTGAACGCTGAGTGTCGCGTGGCCAGACAAAGAACCAAGAGTCACACAGATCACGAAACTCTTGAAGTGGACGTTGTTCTGGGGGTACCGGACAAGAGGTAGTGTTGTCCATAGGACTCGACTAGACCGGGGCAGACCCAGACGCTACGTATAAATGGGATTCACCATGACCCCAAAAAGATTCCAAATCATAGCGCCCCCTTTCTCTGGGCTGAAGCACATGCACAATTAGCTCACCATAGTCGAGCAGGGCCCAACGCCCCTCGCGAACACCTTCTCGCCGAAGGGGTAGACGCTGAGTGTGCTCCTCGATCCGGTCCTCAACAGAGCGAGCAATTGCTCGGACTTGCACATCAGACTGACCACCAGCAACTACTAGCCAGTCGGTGAGAGTAGTTACTTTATCAACTCGAATTAGCCGAATGTCTGTGGCTCTGCGGTCATCACAGGCATCAGCAGCAATATCTGCAAGTTGCTTGCTAGCATTTGCCAGCTTAGCCATAAACATTCTCGCTACTAACCGATTGACGAGACCCCTGTTGTTGTGCCATCTCGGCACGAGCTTTAGACGCACTTCTGCGAAGTGCTTCTAAACGATCTTCGTAAAAACCCCGCTTACGTTTCTTACGAGTCTGCTCGATTAGTTCTTTGAGTGCTCCACCAAGGCTTTTGTAGGCATTAGGTACACTGTATCCAAAACGACATGCTAGATCAACAGCACACTCATCTGCCGCAATCGCGTCCTGCAGTCGTTTTTCATTATTGTTCTTGATATACAACCTATAGCCGGCAAAACTAGAAAGGCCTAAAGCCATCAGTAGAAGTAAGCCATCTTGGACCCACAGCTCGCCAATTGCACCACCCAGACCAATAGCAAGAGCAGCCATCTCCCAACCGTCTCGCGGAATAGCATCATTCTGAATGCGGCCAACCTCATGCCAGAACAATAGATTCCTGTGATCTATAGCTAGGTCGTCCCACGTCTCAAGATTGATCTGGATTTCAACCTCATCGCGACCTATCTCCTCCAGAGTAATCATCGGTGGATCTACTGCCACAGCCGATTCGACAAACACCCAGCTCTGCATCTCGGGAGGTAGCAACCCCTTCAGGCGCTGGAGCTCGCTCATGAACTTCGCCCTAGCTTGACAACCAACAGTAGCGACTAGCTAACCCCATCGACGTGAGAAGCTAGTTAAGTACGGTCACCAATGCGTCTCATGCCCCGGCGGACCGATCTGCATTGCATTTTGCTTCTAGGGTCAGGTCCAATAGTGATTGGACAGGCCTGCGAGTTCGATTACTCCGGCACACAGGCTTGTAAAGCACTGCGTGCGGAGGGTTACAAGGTAATCCTCGTGAACTCGAATCCCGCATCTATCATGACGGATCCTGACACGGCGGATCGCACCTATATCGAGCCTCTAACCCCCGAGGTTATAAGACGGATAATTGAGTATGAGAAACCTGATGCTCTCCTTCCCACTATGGGAGGGCAGACCGCACTCAATTTGGCAGTCTCTCTTGCTGAAGATGGCACGCTTGATCAGTACGGCATTGAACTTATTGGTGCTGATCTCATCGCAATCCGTAAGGCAGAAGATCGACAGCTTTTTAAGCAATCGATGGAGCGCATAGGTATTCGCGTGTGTCCTTCTGGTATCGCCTCGAACCTGGAGGAAGCTGAAATGGTGGGCGTGGAAATTGGTGGTTCCTTCCCGCGCATCATCCGCCCTGCATTTACGCTCGGAGGTAGTGGCGGGGGTATTGCATACAACCCTGATGAGTATAAGACAATTTGCAAGAGAGGTCTTGAGGCTAGCCCCATTAAACAAATCCTAGTTGAGCAGTCACTGCTGGGCTGGAAGGAGTTTGAGTTAGAAGTAATGCGTGATGTGGCTGATAATGTTATTGTCGTATGCAGTATTGAGAATGTCGATCCAATAGGAATTCATACTGGGGACTCGATTACCGTTGCTCCAGTCCAGACGCTCACCGACCGGGAGTACCAGAGATTAAGAGATCAAGCTATCGCTATTATTCGAGAGATTGGAGTTGCAACTGGCGGTAGCAATATTCAGTTCGCTGTGAATCCCATCAATGGTGAAGTGGTTGTTATCGAGATCAATCCTCGTGTCAGTCGTTCTTCGGCTTTAGCCAGTAAGGCCACTGGTTTTCCCATTGCGAAGACTGCTGCCCGCTTAGCTGTTGGCTACACACTCGACGAGATTCTTAATGATATTACTGGTCAGACTCCAGCCTGCTTCGAGCCAACAATTGACTATGTAGTTACCAAAATTCCACGCTTTGCTTTCGAGAAGTTTCGCGGTAGCCCTGCAGTTCTCACCACTGCAATGAAGTCGGTGGGGGAAGTTATGGCAATAGGAAGATGCTTTGAAGAATCCTTCCAGAAAGCACTGCGTTCGCTTGAGATAGGGCGTTCGGGCTGGGGTTGCGATCGGCCTGAAGAGGAAGACCTAACAGACTCTGAACTTGACCGGATGCTGCGGCTACCGAGCCCTGACAGGATAATGGCAGTTCGTACAGCTATGATTCGTGGTCGGGGTGATCAGGAAATTTATGATCTCAGTCAAATTGACCCATGGTTCTTAGCCAAACTCCGTTGTTTGATAGAGGCTGAAAATGCGTTATTGCGCGGCAAGTCCCTAAAAGACTTAGATGACAAAGCGCTACTGCGTCTTAAGCAACTGGGTTACTCTGACCAGCAAATTGCTTGGGCAACAGGTAGTAAAGAACTTAGCGTGCGTCGTAGGCGTGATGCCTTAGGAGTACGACCAGTATTTAAGACGGTAGACACCTGCGCTGCCGAATTCTCTTCGAATACACCATACTACTACGCAACTTATGAGCGATCCACGAGCCAAATCGACAGAAATGGTATATTGGTATCTCTACCAGCAGCCTCAGAAGTAACTGCTGAATACCGGCGCAAGCTAGTTATTTTAGGGAGTGGACCTAACAGAATTGGTCAGGGAATTGAGTTTGACTACTGTTGCTGCCACGCTAGTTTTGCTGCTAGGGATCTTGGCTTCGCCACGGTGATGGTAAACAGTAATCCTGAGACAGTTTCGACCGATTATGACACGAGTGATCGGCTCTATTTTGAGCCTCTAACCCTAGAAGATGTGCTAAATGTTATTGAAGCCGAAAAGCCAGAAGGCATAATTGTACAGTTTGGTGGCCAGACACCGCTAAAGCTTGCTGTTCCTCTACTTAATTGGCTTCGCTCCTCTTCAGGCAGAGCGACAGGCTGTCGTATACTTGGGACATCACCAGAGTCAATTGACTCTGCCGAGGACCGTGAGCAGTTTGAGGCAATCCTTAGCCAGCTGTCGATACGTCAGCCTCGCAATGGCCTTGCTCGGAGCGAAGCCGAGGCACGTACCATAGCTGAGGGAATAGGCTACCCAGTAGTAGTGAGGCCATCCTATGTTCTTGGTGGCAGAGCTATGGAGGTGGTTTTTGATGAGAGAGAACTAAACTGCTACATGAGTGAAGCAGTACAGATTGAACCTGATTATCCTGTCCTCATTGACCAATACCTTGAGAATGCTATTGAGGTTGATGTTGATGCACTCTGTGATCAAGATAGCAATGTTATAATTGGTGGTTTAATGGAGCACATTGAACCTGCAGGTATTCATTCTGGCGATTCTGCTTGTTGTCTGCCAGCATTATCCCTAGGTAGAGAAGCCGTAAGTACTATTAGGAGCTGGACCAAGTCTCTGGCGCTGGCACTGAATGTGTGTGGACTGATCAACTTACAGTTTGCCGTATGCCGTGATGATCAAGAAAGAGAGACTGTTTACATAATTGAGGCTAATCCCCGTGCTTCTCGCACCATTCCCTTTGTAGCTAAAGCTACTGGAGTTCCTCTTGCCCGAGTTGCAACGCGACTGATGGTCGGTGAAACGCTAGCAAGCATCGGTCTGAATTCTGAACCAATACCTCAGCTTCAGGCTATCAAAGAGGCGGTCTTACCCTTCCGTCGTTTTCCTGGTGCCGACACAGTTCTTGGTCCAGAGATGCGCTCCACTGGCGAGGTAATGGGAGCTGCCTCTTCATTTGGCATGGCTTTTAGCAAGGCTGAACTGGCAGCAGGCGAACCTCTACCTGTCGCAGGCACTGTTTTCCTCTCGACCCATGATCGTGACAAGTTCGGAGTGTTGCCTATCGCACGACGGCTTAGCAGACTCGGCTTCAAGTTAATAGCTACCAGCGGTACAGCCCAAGCTATCCGCGAGGCAGGTTTGGACGTTGAACTAGTATTCAAAATTCACGAAGGAAGACCCAACATTGAGGACCTGATTCGTTCTGGCCAAGTGCAACTGGTAATCAATACACCAATCGGCCGCCAGGCTGCCTATGATGACAAATGTTTGAGAAGGGCAGCCCTAGATCATGCTGTAACAACCCTGACAACTCTAGCAGGAGCGAGATCCGCTGTAGAGGGTATTGCTGCTTTGCAAACTCAGGACATTACTGTGAGCGCTTTGCAGGACATCCACTCTATGCTCCCTAATCGATGCCCTTGAATCAAGTTTGTATTGCTGAGCCATTAATTATGTTTCCTAGCTCTACTCCTGCACCAGGAAGTGATTGTCGTGAAGTCTTCAAGACTACATATGAGAACCGTTACACTTGGGATCTATCATTTAATGGATATAGTGGCCGTTGTATTTGGAGGAGAGGCAAGCAACACATTGAGGGACGATTCAATGTTGGAGCTGACCTAAAAGTTAGGGTTGATGGCATTGATGACGACGATGTGCAGAAAGCGGTGGCCTCTCAACTCTGGGAAGTTACCATCCATCGTGTGCGCCGCAGCTTTGACCAGGTGCACAAGCAAAACACTTTTACAGCTGGCGAAACTAACTCGGTAGGTACCGAAGTAATTGTTGGGGGCAAGAACAGTGGTGATCGCTATCGTATTAAAGATAAAGTAGTGACAATGGTTTATAGACATATTCACAACACTGCTGTTTCAATTTTCACTGAAAGTACAATCGATACTGGCAGCGGCTACCTTAGTCGTGCCTACACCAGCCGTTATGTTGATCCAGCTACTGGTAAACAGCTTGGTGATACTAACCGCTTCCAAGATACCTTCGTCCCTTGTGAGAGCAACCCAGGAAGTCCCTGGATTCTGACTGAACGGGTTATCGAGTCAAGTGGCGTAGACAATCAAGTCAGTAACCAGCAGGTCTTTCAGTTCCTCGACTGCTGCGTAACGCGGTAGCCAATTCTAACAAATTAGCATCTGTTACCAGCAACCGACCACTTCGCATAGATTGACAACCTTACTAGTTTTATTAACTTGTCTAAACCATTACTACTTTGCATTTGTTTGCCGCCATCTACTAAATTCAGTCCACCTCTTGACTATAGCAGCGGTGTTATTTCTCTAAGACGCTTGTTTAACTGTGCAGCCATCGATTGACGCCCAGCAATTAGAATCTTCAGAGTGTCTTCATACATCCGGAGTTGAGTATCAGCCACTTGCATACTATGCACTAGCTCTTTAAGGTCATCCGGGAGTGCATTGAGGTCATAACGCTTACCCTCAAAAGTGAGTATAGGATTTTGCTGCCTAGTAGCGGAGTGTGTCATGGAAATGGGATTGTAACCAGAGCACCCTAAATGGAGGTCTAGATTAGGTCGTAGCCTCTAATAATTTGCCGCATGCAAAGATCACGATAGCGACCGCCACGGCTCATAAGATCATTGTGGCATCCACGGTCAACGATACGGCCACGTTCTAGGACAATTATCTGATCCGCTTCCTGAACAGTGGCTAAGCGATGAGCAATCACCAACACAGTACGCCCTCGCATTGCCTGACGCAGACCTAGATGCACAGCTGCTTCGGCTTCAGCATCTAATGCACTAGTAGCCTCGTCAAGCAATAACAGAGCTGGATTACCAAGCACAGCACGAGCAATAGCAATACGCTGTAGCTGACCGCCGGATATATTCGCTCCGTGCTCTTTTAGGATAGTGTCATAGCCTTTCGGAAGTGAGATGATGAAATCATGTGCATTAGCTAGACGTGCCGCACGAATAATGGCCTTGTGATTAACATTCCTGCCAAATCGGATGGCCTCGGAAATTGAGCCAGAGAATATGATACTCCGCTGCGGTACTAAGCCAACCTGATGGCGTAAGTCTTTTGTCCTTACCTGTCTTAGATCAAGGCCATCCAGCAAAATTATTCCCTTCTGAGGTTGGTTAAAGCGGAGCAGTAATGAAAACAGTGTACTCTTACCAGCCCCAGAAGGACCCACTAGGGCTAAAGTCTGCCCAGCTGGGATATCTAGGTCAAGATCCTGCAGCACAGTTTCACCACTCCTATATGCAAACTGGAGGCCCTCCAACCTAAGGTGGCCACGTAGACGACCAATTGGCAGTGCTGAGATAGGATCAAGAGGCTCTCGTGGCTCGTGCTTGATTTCCTGCAGTCGATTTAGGGAAGCAATACCTTGCTGAAACTCATTGAAGCTAGTGGTTAAGTGAGCGATAGGATCGATCAGCATCAGCATTCCAGCTACATAGACACTAAAAGTCTGACTATCTAGGCCTCCACTTTGAATTCGAGCCGCGCCAATTGCCAGGACTGTCAAGATTCCTGCAGCCTCTATAAATCCCACAACAGGATGTTGAAAGGCGATAAGTTGCATCATCTGGTAGCGTGCATGCCTATGGAGATTAATCTCCTGCTCAAACCGTTTCTCTAACCAGGGTTCAGCTGCAAAAGCTCGTACTAACGGCAATCCTTGAATCGCCTCGCCCAACAATCCAGCTAAGCCGCTGACTTGTCGCTGGCTGTGCTCAGCTGCAAGTGCAACTCGCTTACCGAAGAAGCCAACTAGCAACACCACTACCGGTGCGACTAACAGAGTCGCCCCTGACATCCTCCAGTCAAGCCAGATCATGTAGCTGAGTACCACGATTAGTTGCAGTAGGCTGGGAATTGTGTCATGAATTACCCTGTAGATAACCTCACTAACCCTATCAGCATCTTCGGTCAGACGATAAGTAAGGTCACCAGAAGACAATCTCTCAAGCGAGCTAACCTCTATATACTGAAGTATTTTAAAGGTTTGTCTTCGCAGATCTTGACTTATCCGCAAAGCTGGATCAGCTAGCAAGCTGTCTTGCCCAAACTGTGCAACTTTCTGGACTAAGAAGATGCCAAGGATTAAAAAGATTACCCAGACCACCTGTACTAGGTCTCCATCACCAATAGCTGGGATCAGCTGCCCAGCTAACCAGGCAAGTGGAGGATAAGAACCAACAAAAATTACAATGCACAAGCCACCTAGGATCAAGCGTTTGCGGTAGGGCCGCAACAGTGGCAGTAGACGGTGCAGGTCTGTATTATTAGAAGATAGCATCAGAGCATGCTATCAACATGTTTTGGTTAACGGAATGTGGATAAAGCTTTAACCATGCTGCTACTATAAGCCGGATAGAGGTAGAGTTTATGCCTTGTTAATATACTAAAGAGTTCTCTGTCGCTTGGCCGTAAGTTGGTTACTGCTGAACTCTTGAGGGTCTAACGCATGCGCAAGCCAGTAATCGCAGGCAATTGGAAGATGCACATGACCTGTGCCGAATCTCGCAGCTATCTAGAGAAGTTCCTGCCATTGGTCGCGGATATCCCCGATGATCGACATGTGGTGATTGCTCCACCATTCACAGCTATCTCTACTGTGGCAAAGCAGATTTATGGCAGACGTTTAGAGCTATCCAGCCAAAATGTACATTGGCGAGGCGAAGGGGCTTTCACGGGTGAGATTGCTCCCTCAATGCTACTAGAACATGGTGTGAGGTTTGCGATCATTGGTCATAGTGAACCTCGCAAATATTATAGTGAGAGCGATGAACAGATCAACCGTCGTGCACATTCCGCTCAGGAGTGTGGCCTAATACCTATTGTCTGTGTTGGAGAAAGTGAGGTTCAGCGCGAGTGTGGTGAGGCTGAACGCGTTATCCGCCGGCAGATTGAGCAAGGACTAGAAGGTCTCGATCCCTCCTGCCTCATCGTGGCCTATGAGCCAATATGGGCTATCGGAACTGGCAAGACTTGCGAGTCAACAGAGGCCAACCGCATCTGTGGTCTTATTCGTGACTGGGTAGCCACGCCTGATCTGGTCATTCAATATGGTGGCTCTGTCAAACCAGACAACATCGACGAGCTGATGTCAATGTCTGATATTGATGGTGTTCTTGTCGGTGGTGCCTCGCTAAATCCTGAAAGCTTTGGACGCATTGCAAACTACAGGACAACCTGAGACCAGATTACGCCTTCCACACGGATGGCGGCGGCGAACAGCTGTAATGGGCGTGATCAATATCACGCCAGACTCTTTTAGCGATGGCGGTCGCTATCTACAGCCTGACCGTGCGGTTGCTATGGCCCTCCATCAGCTTGCGATGGGAGCGGATATCATCGACCTCGGAGCTCAGAGCACTCGCCCTGGTGCTGCAGAAGTTGGGGCTGCCGAGGAACTGCGGCGACTGCTCCCAGTACTACAGGTTCTTCGAAAGATAGATAAAAATACTATATTATCAGTAGATACTTTCCTTGCCGATGTAGCTGCTAAAGCTCTCATGGCAGGTGCAGACTGGATCAATGACATTAGTGGCGGGTGTCATGATCCAGGCATATTGTCACTAGCTGCAGAAGCTGCCTGCCCAATTGTGCTTACGCATAGCCGCGGTAGAAGCCACAACATGGACACACTTACTTCATATTCTGATGTTATTGGTAATGTAAGAGAAGAGCTGTATATGCGGACTGAGGCAGCTCTACAAGCAGGCGTTCGAGCTACCAACATTATTTGGGATCCCGGTTTAGGTTTTGCCAAGACTACCGAGCAGAGCTTAGAAATCTTGCGCAAGATTAACCTTCTGCAAGAGGAAGGTTTCCCTCTTTTACTTGGGCCATCTCGCAAGCGCTTTGTCGGGGCAGTGCTCAACCAGCCTCGCCCAAGAGCCAGGATCTGGGGAACTGCAGCCGTCTGCACTGCAGCAGCACTGGCTGGAGTAGAGGTTGTGCGTGTTCACGACGTTGGGCCGATTGTCCAGACAGTGCGGATGGCAAAGGCCTTGAGGCCTAAATTAATTACAGAAGAATTTCAGACAACGACTCCCTCGATGCGGTCTTCTGCCTCTTGATATAAATCCTGGAGTTGCTGGACATTTTCATCAGAGGTTTCCCAATAACCACGACCATTGACCTCGAGCAAGGTTCCAACAATACGACGGAAACTGTGAGGATTTAAATCTAGCAGACGCTTGCGCATCTCCGGGTCGTTGATAAATGTTTCATTTGCCTCCTCGTAGACGAAGTTATCCACTTGATTAGAGGTGGCACTCCAGCCAAGGGTGAAATTGAGGCGTTTGGCTACTTCCCGTACACCCTCATAGCCTGAGCTCAGCATACCTTCATACCACTTTGGATTAAGTAATTTTGTCCTAGAGTCTAAGCGAATAGTTTCACTTAGAGACCGGACCTGAGCATTAGCAGTAGTAGTGTCAGCAATGTAACTAGTAGGAGCTTTGCCATCATCGCGCAGGCTCTTAATTAGGTTAGTAGGATCAGAGTCGAAGTAATGGCTGACATCGGTAAGAGAAATTTCAGCTGAGTCTAAATTTTGAAAAGTTACGTCCGCTGTCTTCATTACTGATTCAAATACCTCACGGTTCTGGTTCATTCTGCCAGGGTTATCGGCGTTGAATGCAAAGGTCTTGCGAGAGAGATACATCTCCTGAAGCTCACTCTCTTCCTCCCAGCTACTATTCTCGACCGCTAAGTTGACATTAGAGCTATAACTGCCGCTTGCATTCGAGAAGACTCGGCAGGCTGCATCACGCAAGGTCACGCTTTGCAATTCTGCCTGCTCGAGCGCATGCTTACGCACAAAATTTTGCTCGATTGGCTCAGCTGCCTCAGCTGCCATCTTTACAGCCTGATCAATCAAGGCCATCTGGTTAATGAACAAGTCACGAAATACCCCAGAGCAATTCACCACCACATCAATTCTAGGCCGGCCAAGTTCTTTGAGGGAGATGAGCTCGAGTTTATTAACTCGCCCGACAGAATCTGGCATAGGGCGCACACCTACAAACCAGAGAATTTGTGCTAACGACTCCCCATAAGTTTTGATGTTGTCTGTTCCCCAGAGAACACAAGCAATAGTCTCTGGCCACATTCCACGCTCGGCGCGTTGCCGTTCGATAAGTTTATCAACAATGCTTTTAGCTGCGGCAACAGCAGCTCGAGTAGGAATCGCTTGAGGGTCTAGCGCATGGATATTCTTGCCACTGGGGAGTACTCCAGGGTTACGAATTGGGTCTCCCCCAGGACCAGGAAGTATGTACTCGCCGTCGAGGGCTTTTAGCAAGCTCTCCATCTCCATGTCAGCGCAGATTTGTTCCAAGCAGAAGCGGAGATAGGCAAAGAGCTTGTCTAGTTGCTTTGAGTCAACTGATATGAAGCCAGCAGCACAACAAGCTCTAAGCCAAGGAGAAGGCACCTGAATGTTAAACTTACTTAGTAACCCGTAAAACCATCCAAGGCTGTTGCGCAAGTTAACTCGCCCATCACGGCCAGTCAATGAGCGCACCATAGCACTAACGGCCAATCGACTAGTTTCAGTGATGCGGCGGTTAAGTTCTACGCTGGTAAGTGCACCTTCATCGTTACCTGTATAGACATCTTCTATGCTGCGCCCCACCGCCTCAGCAAGGAGACCAGGCAAGGAGCGTAAACCATCTTCCTCACGCTCGAGCGCGGCGATGTTTACCAGCGTGGCAATGGCTTCCTCTGCGGTAGGCGGCTTACCAATAGTATGGAGTCCACAGGGTAGTAGACGACTCTCTATCTCCATCAATTGCCGGTAAACTGCCCCTACAAGGGCATCACGGCTTCCGAGGTTAAGATCAGAAGCTGAGTCCTCGCCAGCAGGAGGGAGGTCTACATCCTTATCCAGATTACACTGTCTTGCCGTCTCGATGATAGTGTTAACGATCTGAATACCACGGCTGCCCTCACGTAACTGTTGATAAGATCCGACGAGTTCGCTCAGCTCTTTTAGGCCCTTGTATAAGCCAGCATTCTCAGCCGGAGGAGTAAGATAACTAATGGTAGAGGCATAACCCCGACGCTTAGCAATTGTTGCTTCTGATGGATTATTGGCAGCATAGTAATATAGGTTAGGAAGTGAGCCAATAAGGGAATCAGGATAGCAAGTCTCGCTCATGCCCATCTGCTTGCCTGGCATAAATTCGAGAGAGCCATGCGTGCCAAAATGTAATACAGCATCTGCCTTCCAAATCTTTTCAAGGTAGGTGTAGTAAGCAGAGAAGCCGTGATGAGGGCTAGCGCTTCGAGAATAGAGCAAGCGCATTGGGTCCCCTTCATAACCGAAGGTTGGCTGAACACCTATGAAGATGTTGCCGAAGTGTCTGCCGTAGATGAGGAGATTCTGGCCATCACTATTGAGATTTCCTGGCGGTTTGCCCCAGTTTTCCTCAAGCCGTCCTGAGTAGGGAGTCAGACGTTCATACTCCTCTACGCTCATCCGGTGTGCGACTGCCAACTCTGGAGCCCCTTGTAGAGCTTCCGGATCATTGATTACAGCCTCCATCAAGCTCTTAGCATTGATGGGGAGATTTTGAACTTTATAGCCACGTAGTTTCAACTCTTCAAGCACGCGGTAGATTGACCCAAACACATCGAGATATGCTGCCGTGCCGACATTTCCCTTATCTGGTGGAAAGCTGAATACGGTAATTGCTAGTCTTTTCTGAGATCTTGGTTTGATTCGTAGAGATGACCAACGGATCGCGCGCTCAGCGATAGCATCAACACGGTCCTGAAGAGTATGAGCTTTACCAGTGGCATCATCACGCCCAGAAAGTACAATTGGCTCGATTGCTCCATCTAACTCAGGGATGGCAATTTGGAGAGCCACTTGAACTGGATGAAGGCCTAGGTCGCTCTCTTGCCATTCTTGAGTTGTCTGAAATACCAGTGGCAGAGCAACCATATAAGGACGATTCAACCGTGTTAGTGCCTCAACTGCTTTGGGGTGGTCTTGACGTGCAGGACCGCCAACAAGTGCAAAGCCAGTCAGTGAAACCACACCATCTACAAGGGGTTCTGCAGGATTTAGTGGATCGTAAAAAAATGCATTGACAGGCTTTGAGAAATCCAGACCACCGCAGAAGATCGGGATAACGAGAGCTCCACGATATTCGAGTTCCTGAATCACCGCAACGTAGTGAGCATCATCACCAGTGACAATGTGACTGCGCTGTAGCACAAGCCCTATCATTGGCCCGCCTTGGCAAGTCTCACTAAGGTCGTCTCTACTAGTCAACCAGTTCAGGTATTCCCTAACGTCTTCAAACATCGACGGTGCCAGTGGATGCCAAATTCCAAGATCAGGGAAAACCTCTGGATCAGCTACATCTAGCTGGGGCCGCATAGCAGAATCCCCAGCAGGGAAAACATACTTATCTGCCAGCATCAGCAGGAAGTTGCGCAGGTTATCCGGTGTTCCTCCAAGCCAATACTGGAAACTAAGCATGAAAGCGCGAGCGTCTTGAGCCTTCTCGACTGGCAAGTATTTCAGGACCGTTGGCAGGGTGTTTAGCAGCTTGAGCATGGCGTCCTGAAAACCAGCGCCGCCTGCCTCTTTCCTCTTCTTCATGAAGCCGGCGATAGCACTCTTGCTTTGCCCAAGCTGTGCCATTGAGAAGCTGCCCAGCTTGTTGAGCCTCATGACTTCAGGCATTGAGGGGAAGATGACAGCAGCCTTGAGTCTCTCCCTGTGTGGAGTTACAGAGTCGACTACTTTCTGGGCTAGATCCTCAATGAATATCAGTGAGCCGATGAACACATCGGCTTCTGCAATGTCAGCCTGAAAGCCCGCATAGTTATCCGGATCACGTAGCTCTTCGATTAGGTAACCACATAGCTCAATACCTAGAGGGCCATTCTGAGCATTCACGCACCTGGCTGCTTGAGAAAGTGCGTTCTGGTACTGAGGCTCGAGCACCACATACACAGCTTTCATGACTGCACTGTGAGCATTGTTCTCGGCAGGAGCAACGCGGCGATCTGCAGAGCGAACCTGCGTGAACATCTGCTGACTTTGCGGAATGTGAAGGAGCTTACGAAGCCATGACGACCAATGTGTGGACGTCTGAGATTCTTATTCATGTAGCCGCCCATAGGCTCAACCACATCTGTCCAGGTTGTTATGAGCGTTGATACCACACCCCAAGCCGGATCAATTCCTGTAGTCGTAGCTGGAGCTCTTGGGCGTATGGGAGCTGAGGTGATTCGAGCAGTATCTAGCGCGAAGGACTGCCATCTCCTTGGAGCTGTCGACGCCACGCCAAAAAAGGAGGGAACTGATATAGGAATTGAACTGGGCATTGGTGCTCTTGAGATCGCTATCACCTCGGACTTCGAAGGATGTCTCTGTCAAGCAGGTCAAGCTGTCAGGCACGGTGGTCGCGGAGACGGTGCTGTACTAATTGACTTTACTCACCCCTCAGTTGTTTACGAGCATACCCGAGCTGCCATTGCTTATGGCATTCACCCTGTGATAGGTACCACCGGTCTTTCTCCAGAGCAACTGAAGGATCTAACTGATTTTGCAGGTAAAGCCTCAGTGGGAGGTGCAATTATCCCCAACTTTTCCGTAGGCATGGTGCTATTACAACAGGCAGCAGCAGCAGCAGCCCGCTTCTACAAACATGCTGAGCTTACTGAGCTGCACCACAATCGTAAAGCGGATGCACCCAGCAGTACCTGTGTTAAGACGGCAGAGCTAATGGAAGAGCTTGGGCAAGCATTCAACCAAGAGGTGGTAGATGAACAAAATTTCTTAGCAGGCTGTCGAGGTGGCAAGAGGTCAAGTGGCTTGAGAATTCACTCGTTACGCTTACCTGGTCTTGTAGCCCATCAAGAGGTGATATTTGGGGCACCCGGCGAGACTTACACCCTGCGACATGACACGATTGATAGGTCATCATACATGCCAGGTGTTTTACTAACTGTGCGGCGCGTTCGACAGCTCCAGACCCTAGTTTATGGACTAGAGCGCCTTATCTACTGGCCTCAGGTGCATAACTAATCCGTTAGACGTGCTCATACCCCTGCGTCCTGGAGAACTGCAGCGTCTTATTCCTGCTGTAGCTACTGGCACACAGTTTCTCTATACATTTGGAGACCTGAGGAATACCCTTCAGCGCCTCCTGATTGCCACAATTGGCGGAGCAATCACTCTTCTCATTAGCCAGAGTCAGATAGCTAGCCGCTGGAGTTCAATCTGGTTGGTAATTGGCGTCATTTCGCTCCTTTATATTCTTTGGGGTCCGATTGTTGAGGCGGCACGCCGCAACGCCTTATTGCGCCGCTACCCTGCAGCTGCAATATTCGAAGGTGAAGTTGCTGACCTTTACATACGTGACAAGATCGAGAGTCGGCGTGAGCAGGCCAACCAACAAGGGGAACTCGAGCTTATTGAGAATAGGCGCACCTGGATGATCCTTGAGCTAGCTGATGAAGAGGGTGATTTGGCATCTCTTCAATTCCCAATGGAGAAGCGCCACAGCAGTATTCAGCCGGGGATGCTAATCCGTTGCCTTGTGTTTAGCGAGCGCAAAGACTTCATGCATGTCTCTGCTCTCAGCGATGCTTGGATTCCGAGGCTACGCATGTGGGTTGGCGACTACCCTTACCTTCTAAAGCCAGCATTTGAGGAACTCTGCGGTCTGCGATTGAAGCTACCAGTCCGCTAAGCATTGGAAACCGGGCAATGCTTTGCAAAAGTTCTTAATAGTGGTTTACACTTGGCACAAGATTTTTCAGCTCTTATGTCCTCTTCAGCAACCTCACCTCAGGTTATCCGTGGCGCCACCGTTACTACTGAGGACGGCGGTCGTCTCAATGCTTTTGCAACTGAACCCCGCATGGAAGTCGTCGAGACTGAGCGTGGCTGGGGCTTCCACGAGCGTGCCGAAAAACTCAACGGCCGCATGGCAATGCTTGGCTTTGTGTCCCTTCTCATTACTGAATACGCTCTCGGCGGTGAAGCTTTCACAAAGGGCCTTCTTGGTTTAGGCTGAGCTCATAACACTGGACATCACTACAATTACCATCCATGGCGCCGGTCCTACAGGTGCCATGGCAGCATTATGTCTCGGGCGCCGTGGCTTAAATGTCTCCCTGCAAGACCCTCGCCCTATGGAAGATCTTCTTGCGAGGAGTCGTGCCTACGCCCTGACGCACTCCAGTCGCCGCCTTCTAGAGCGATTGAGTCTGTGGCAGGATCTTCAAGGAGATCTGATTCCCTTCCGCCGTCTCAGACTTGAGGACCGTCGTCTCCGCAGTACTGTTTGGTTTGATGTCAACGACCTGCCGCCACACAATCGCCACAGTGAGGCAGTTGGCTGGATCCTTGATCACAAGGCTCTGATGAGCTGCCTATTTCGCCAACTTGCTGCTGCGTCATCACTCCAACTCCACCTTGGTTATGACCCTGGTGCTTTTCCTGCCTCCTCTAGCAACAGTCCAGGGATGGTTGACATTGCTGCGGATGGTCCAAAATCCCAGCTCCGTCACGACTGGCAACTACCGTTACTACAGCATCAATATCGACAGGGCTGCTTAACTATTAAGGTCTTACTACGCGGGTGTCCACCTGACTTAGCACACGAGCTGTTCCGCGACGAAGGTCCCTTTGCAGTCCTTCCACTAGGAGGTGCTGCTTTCCAAATTGTCTGGACTGCCCCGCTAAAGCGTTGCCGCGATCTTGCCGCTATGACACCATCTCATCTGCTCGATGAGCTCGCCACAGCACTGCCAAATGGCCTTGAACCTGAGCGCCTCCTAGATTGTCCTGGGATTTTCCCCCTCGAGCTTAACCTTGCCCCACGTCTGCACAGCGGACCCCGCCTGCTTGTTGGTGAGTCTGGTCATCGGTGTCATCCTGTTGGTGGGCAAGGACTTAATCTCTGCTGGCGGGATGTAGCAGAGTTGGACAGTCTCTTCGCCTCCATCACCCGTGGTTCCTTGTCTCTACAGCATCTTGGACGAGCTTATAGTCTACGGCGCTTGCCAGATCTGGTACTAGTAGGCTTAGTAACTGACTTGCTTGTTCGACTATTTTCTAGTCGAAGGCTTCTTCCTAAGATTGTGCGAAGCATACCACTTCGACTTCTTAAACAGCAATCCTGGGCCCGTCGCCTAGCCTTGCAGAGCATGAGTGATGGGCCGTTAACACTTGGCCACTTGCTGCCAAGTTCAATGAGACAAACCTCTATCTAAATGGTCATCAGCAGTCATCCACAACCAACAACATTCCCACAGCTACTAACGTTCCTGCGGCAACATCTTGGTCTCAGTGACAATGCCCTAAACCTCGGCCTACGTCAGGCAAGACTTGAACAAGCTCCACTCCCTATAATCCTTTGGAGCTTTGGGCTCTTGAGCCTAAGTCAATACGAGCAAGTGCTCGACTGGGAATCTACTCAGTAACAAGAAGCTTATATGAATAAACCCATTACCAAGCAATCTACTGCCGCTACTGCCCTAACTCAAGAACTATTGCCAATTTATGGTCCAATGCCTAGGCTAAGGCCAGAACCCATAAATTCCCACTAGCTGATACTATCGACCTTAGGAATGGCGGAGCAGCGGTTTAATTAAGTAGGATGAAGATTCCTGAACTTAATGGTAACTCGAGCACCCGTGGAGACTGACCAAGGACTAATACTAAAAACTGAGCTTGGCAGCACTGTTGCCATGGACAGCAAATCCCATAGCAGCTCATTGAAGTGCAGTGAGTCAGCAGGTATCCTTAGCCGACGAGGTCTCGAACGTCTTGACTTACTGCTACTCACCATTGAGTCACTAGATTTAAATGGTGGCGAGGCTATGCTTTGGAATGTACAACAGCTCGGCCTACAAAAACTATTTCCCAACCGTGTTGAGCTATGGAAGCGACGCTGCCACAACCCCCTGCGCCGAACCACGCGGCGAGGAATGCTTAGTACAGAAGAGAGCAATTCGTTACTGCGTCTCCTTTGCATGATGGCCGAGCGACTCTACCCTCTCTTGCATCAGCTACTTTCTACCCATGAACCAGAGCAACTTACTCGTCAGCGCTGGAGGCTTCTAGAACAACGATTGCGTGACTTGATTGAGGAGCGGATGAATCTTCGCCGTGGTGCTGTCCGGCGTCTACTCAGTACTGCAGATGGTCCTAGGATACGACGTCAGCTCATCTGCACTCTCGCGCTTGCTGCTGGCCCTGCTGGTATCGATAGGCTACGCGCCAGTCTTTTGGACTCGACTTTATGACTAGCTGCTATGCTTAAACTTAGCTATCGTTATGATCAGACTTCTGTAAGGCTCCTAGTAGACGGATTACCTGACCTCTCTGCTGGACAGACTGATGATGTGATTGGCATTATCTTGAGCTGGCGACTGCAGCTTGTCGCGGCTCCTGAAGTTAAGGGCGAGCGGGAGCATTTAGAAGCTTTGGTGATTTGTGTACTCTCTTATGCACGTTACTGTCTGTCTGGAATACGCACACCATTTGGTGGTAGCTCTTCTCCAGTAAGAATTTATCCAGATGGTGAGAAACATCGACTAGACATTTATAATAATATCAATAACATTGGCGTTAACCCATCAAGCCTTATTCTTGATGATGCAGAGCTTGCTGATTTAGTGCGCTGCCTTGATAATCTCCGCTTAGATTCACGTATCTTGGTTTGTTGGTCACCTCCTCCATGCCTCCCTTTGCATCGCCACGAATTAGATGAGAGAGTGCCGGTACTGCATCGTTTTGCCGCTCCCTTAACTGGGATAGGAGGATTTATACTCACAGCTGGCATAGCGTTGTTATTTCCCATCCCTCCTACCTTAACAGAGGCTCAGCCCAACACCGTAGTACCCAACACCGTAGTAAAAGCGGTAAATGGGCACATTGGAAGTGGCAAATATCCCAGCAATAGCAATTAAGTCATCTTAAGATTGGGGCTAGTCGCTCGCCAGTGGCCTATGCTGATCAAATACCTCCTGTTGCTATTAGTAGAGCTCATTAGTCGACCACACATGCCTTGAAAAGATAAGGTCATGAAACTTTTACTCACAACCTATATTTGCATACACTCACGCCTTGTGTAAGCCAGGAATGCTGACAGACTTGCTAGAGAACTGATCAAGTTGAGTTGCAGGTCATACGAATTGACCATCTCTATTCCTGCAGTGGCCTAATAGCAGCATCTCGAGACTGCAGGAAAAGCTGCGTGAGCCGTGTAACCTCACCCTCACCAACCTCAAGATCATTAAGTTTCTCAAAACAGTCGAGGTAGAGCGCCTCAAGATGCACGACTAGTGTTTCTTTAAGATCCTGGACTGCCTTAAGCTTTTCGTCACCATACTTTCGTGCCATTGACTTTTTTCTAAGAGTATAGACATAGACGCTGTGATTATGTTGCCTTGTGCTACTCCAAGAACTTGGTGCCCTGCATCTGAAAGTAAGCACCATGGTATAGTTACAGGCTCAAATCTCAGGCTAACCTAGGTCAACTATGATATGTTAATAGCCTCTTGCAGTAAGATTTATAATATCCCTACCGATAGTTCTCGGGGAACATAAAAAATGTTTACCTATCGTCTGATAAGACCAACCATCTTTCCGGAGCGCTATAGCAATATTAAGTTTTCTTGATCTCCATCCAATAACTGGACCCAGACATCTTCCGTGCAGAGGGGCTTCTGAATTAGGCACTGGCTAATTAGCTCAACACAACTATTATCTAACGCAGTGACAATAATCTGTGGCTTTATATTTGGCTCTTGAATATGCTAAGAGGTACATTACTATGAGACAAGTATTGGGCAGGGTTGTAACGTTTGTTGCTGGATAAGGTGCATCAAAGTCATGGTCCACTCGCCAAAAGGAGGGCAAGTATTTCGTCTACAAACTTAGTGAAACATCTTTGGTTTCTTAACACTAGTGCGGTGGACAACAGTTGGTACTAGAACTTTTAAGGTTTTCTCACCATAACAAGACTGACAAGTAACTTGATTCTCTTTATAAATTCTTTTAGAGTGCATCTAAGAAAATACGGTACTTCGGCATCAAGATCCCTAAAAAGTTCAAGGAGGATACCCCATAAGATCACAATTTAGTCAATTGAACGGAGAGGGTGGGATTCGAACCCACGGTGCCCGTGAAGGCACGCTGGTTTTCAAGACCAGAGCCATAAGCCACTCGACCACCTCTCCCGCGGTAAACAGTGATCATCTAAGTCACAGATTATCAGCGTCTAAGGGGGATTCTATTATGGCTTTCAGTCCTTCAGATGTTGTTAGAGGCAGTAGACACCTATCAGAGTCACAACCAGCGGGGCCAGTTTCAATCAGTTTATCACTGTCGTAATGACGTAGAACCTCAAAGAAGTCATTATTCACTCGGCGCTTTATCACGTCTGATTGAAGTCTCTCGTAGGTTCCTGCATCGATAGGCTCAAAAGGCAGACGTGGGAACGTTGCGTTCGCGTCAAAGCGCGCCAGTAATGCTACGGAGATGTAACCTTCTCCACTAACTATCGCTTGATGTAAAGCATCAGCAAGTGGCTCTATTTCGTGCTCGCGAAACTCGATTGTAGCCGATGTGTTATGTGCTGTGTAATGGCGCTGAACCTGCATATAAAAATCGAATTGGGCGAGGGCTGAGAAGGCATTGATATCTATAGTGTCAGCCCCAGGAAGATTAGCCCAGCTAACCTCGGTAGGAATTTCTACCAGCCACTCTGTACAGCGAGAATCAAAAGGATCATTCAAAAGCTGTCCTTGCTCATCCTTGTCAGATTGTGACGGCACCACAGTATAGCCATAGTCTATACAGGCCATGGCAACTGGATCACCCCTACGAAAGGTAATACGACGAATGAAGCGTTGTGCCTTGGGAGGGTGCCAACCGGGCGCTGCACCGGTTAGTAGACTCTTGGTGCCAGCAGGCTGAACTGTCGTGCAGCGGTTAGGTCGCCGAAGGCCATGGCGATCACAATAATCCCAGACAGTTGTGTTCACAACCTCGCGCCAGCGGGTGAGAAAGCTTGCTTCTCTGTCTTTAAACGCACAACCCTCTGGAGTATTGGGCCGGCCAAGTTGCCACCAGTGTAGCCAGGGAATGCCGAAAGCGTGCACGAAGAAGTCGAACAGGCCTGTGAAGCTTATCCCTACAATTGGATCCCACTCGCGGCTGCGGCGATAGCGCTCTACTGTAAATTTATGGTTAAGCAGACAGGCTGCCGAGAGTGCTCCGGCACGGAAAGCATTGGCCTGCTCTTCTTCGTCAGAAACATCGACCTGGTTGAGATGAACCTCGGCAAGGTTACAATGAAAGTTAGTGCCTAAAATCTCGCCGCAGGGATTAAGGCCGTAGCGGCTCAGTCGATGCTCAAGTTCATCATCATCAATTGGGCCATGGTTAAGAGCGAGCCAACGACTGGCTTCCTCACGTCCTTGATCGCAATAAACCTCTACAAACTCGCGTCGCAATTCCAATGTACTGAGGAGATCAGCGTTAGATCTTGCGATTGCCTCTGGCGCAAACTGGATAGCCCCCTCACCAGAGTAGAATTGCCTGGTAACTGACTCAAGCACCACCTCACGGCTGGGGCGAGTGTGGTAAACACGGGTATGATTAGCCATACGCAAGACGTCCCGTTTCGGATCGATGCACCAATTGCCGTCTGCATCCTGTTGCCAAAGTCCATCCTTGGCGACTGCAGCGCCTAGGTCACTAGAGGCAAACTGCCGCATACCAGCACTGCGGCGAATGTTACCAGCTACGACAGTAAGTGCTGCTTCATCAATTAGTAAACAGCACTCGACTGATGTCAGGTGCCGACCATTAGCATTATTTAAGAGCTGAGCAACACGCCCATACAAATCTTTCAACCTGATTGGATTAGCAACACCGCCGAAACCTTTAAGGGGCTCTCCCACAGGACGTACATCCGACAGGTCGACTGAAACCTCAATGGTGCTTCCATTAAAAAGCTTGTTACTACTGAGCTCCAGGAGAAGTTGATAGCTATCAACCCAGCTACGACGGCTATCACCAACTCGTAATGCTACTCTGTTGCCCTCAATTTGGTAACTGCAGTGTTCTTGGCGTTCACTGACTGGTGTCACACCTATGTCGGTGACCTGAGCTATGTGGATCGTATTAAGTATAACTGGAAGTTGGTTAATTAGATGAGGCTCAATGATTGCCCCTGTTCCACAGCCCATCATGGCTAGATCCATCATCAAGCCAAAGGCCTCCCAGTCAACCAGATTAGTGGATGTGCAGTTGTAAGCCCCGGAAAAGTTTTCTTGACGCTCGATCCATCCCGTACCACCGATCCAAAGCCAACGGCCAGAAGGTAAAGACTTTTTCTCATCTTGCATCCGTGCCATCAGTCTTACCTCCTCATCACTAAGTTCACCGAGCCTGCGTAGGCCATCAAGGTTGCGCGCGCTAACCTGGCTCCAGCTTTCGCGCCCACACTCACTGCGACGGCTATAGGTGCGGTAGAAGACCGGGTTTGCTGCCGGCGCTGAGGCAGGGAAGTCACTGCAGGGGTGACCAATAACACCGGCGGATTTCGCCACTAAGCCAGTTCGACTCAGAATCACGAGCTTGGAACTCTACACTGATTGCCTCAGCAGTGCTTCCGACAGCGGTGTTCCTAGGAGGGTTTGCCACCACCAGCAACCGAGCATCTTGCAGTTGCCACAGCTATGACTACGCCAATTCTCTCTATGGAGCGATCTCCTGAACCTGAACTCATGGAAGCAACCAGCCATGCAGCTGCCTACGCGGCTGCCGACTTCTCGAGTAGTGATGCTTCTTTCGTCGATCGCTTGGCAAGCCTAACAAGAGAATATGACCTGTCACCTACCCCATGCAACTTGCTGGTTGACCTTGGTTGCGGACCTGGCAAGGTCACAGAGCAACTGGCACGTCGCTGGTCAAACTGGACTGTTTTAGGTATTGATGGTTCAACTGCAATGTTGAACCTTGCAGTTGAACGCCGCGACAATAGTCGGGACAGTTTGCTGCACAACCTACATTATTGCAAACTTGATCTGACTAGGTTGGGCAACCAAGCAAGTAACTTCTACCGACAAGCAAGGATAATTGTTAGTAACAGCCTACTGCATCACTTGCACATGCCGTCAGTTCTCTGGCGAGTAGTAGAACATCTGGCAGTGCCCGGTGCCTTAACACTACATAGGGATCTACGCCGGCCACCCAACTCTGAAGCAGCACTTGATCTAGTGCGGCGCTATGCAGAAAGTGCTTCCGCGACAGTACGTCACGATTACCTCGCCTCACTACACGCCGCCTTTACGACCGCAGAAGTCCAGTCTCAGCTATTGCATCATCCTCTCTTGAGCGTCTCTGTTGCACCGGTTGCAGATCGTTATCTAGAGGTGAGCGGCTACGTAGAGCCAGGTCGACTGCCAGGCTAAGGCAAGACCCAATCACATCATGAGCCAGGTTAATTTTGCAACTTCCAGTGCTCCCGATCCTGTGATAGCTGCGGCTATAGCACGGCGTCGCAACTTTGCCATCATCTCTCATCCGGATGCTGGCAAGACAACACTTACTGAGAAGCTATTACTCTACGGCGGTGCAATCCAGCAAGCTGGTGCCGTCAAGGCACGTGGTAAGCAGCGCTGCGTTAAAGCTGACTGGATGGAGCTTGAGAAACAGCGGGGCATCTCTATCACTTCCACAGTGCTGCAGTTTGACTACGGCAGCAGCACAATCAACCTGCTCGACACACCTGGCCATAAGGACTTCTCTGAGGATACTTATCGGACACTGGCCGCGGCTGACAACGCAGTGCTGCTAGAGGACGCCGCTAAGGGCCTTGAGCCACAGACGCGCAAGTTATTCGAGGTGTGCCGCATGCGTCGCATGCCGATCTTCACGTTCATCAACAAAATGGATCGTCCAGGACGTGACCCTTTGTCTTTATTGGATGAGATAGAGTCAGAGCTAGGGCTAACACCATGGGCTGTGAACTGGCCGATCGGCAGCGGCGAGGAATTTCATGGCGTGATTGACCGCTGTAGCCGCCAGGTAATTCTGTTCAGTCGGTCTGAACGAGGTCATCAGTCTGCTGAGCAGCATATTCAACTAGATGATCCCTCTCTTACTCTAACGGTTGAAAGCGAGCTGCTAAGGCAGTCAGTTGAGGAACTTGAGCTTCTTGAGCTGGCTGGTGCAGAGCTCGATCTTGCAATGGTGCACTCTGGTGAACTTACACCAGTGTTCTTCGGTTCAGCAATGACGGGCTTTGGCGTGCGGCCCTTCCTTGACTCTTTTCTCAAGATGGCACAATGCCCTGTTGCTCGTAACAGTACTAATGGCCCAGTTGACCCTCTCACACCAGGATTTAGCGGCTTCGTATTTAAGCTTCAGGCCAATATGGACCCGCGTCATCGCGATCGTGTGGCCTTTGTTCGAGTCTGTAGTGGTCGCTTCGAAAAGGATATGAGCGTCCGGCATACACGTACAGGCCGGACAATCCGTTTGTCCAGGCCACAAAAATTGTTTGCCCAAGATCGGACTGTTGTCGAGAATGCTTACCCTGGTGATGTGATTGGCCTTAACAATCCAGGAATGTTTGCTATCGGTGATACAATTTACCACGGGCCAGAGGTCGAATATGAAGGTATTCCCTGCTTTAGTCCTGAGATCTTTGGCCTGCTCCGTAACCCTAACCCATCAAATTTTAAGAACTTTCGCAAGGGTATCAATGAGCTTCGTGAGGAGGGGGCAGTTCAAATTCTTTACAGTATAGATCAGAGTTGTCATGATCCTATCCTTGCTGCAGTTGGACAGCTGCAGTTAGACGTTGTCCAGTATAGATTAGAAGTTGAGTATGGGGTACCCACGCTTTTAGAGCTAATGGACTACAGAGTGGCTCGCTGGGTTAGTGGTGGCTGGTCTGCACTAGAGTTGGCTGGACGAGTCTTTAATTCCCGTACTGTTCAGGACTCATGGTCACGCCCTGTTCTTCTGTTTAAGAACGAGTGGAACCTGAATCAACTTTTAGAAGACCAGCCAGAATTTGAACTCAGTCCCGTAGCACCAGTAGTTGTCGGAGTCGAACCTATTGCTTTTTAGGGTTGCACCGCTGATTCACACCCCGCCCTCCGATACCACCAAAATCAGCCTCCTTCTATACCAGCCAAATGTGTGCTCTTTATGGCTGCACCGCCCCAGTTGTGATGGCGGCACTGACTACGTTTGCTTTCGGACATGCCTAAATGGCATCGAAATGTTAGAGGGCAACTATCTGCCACCACAAATGCTCTTGCTCAAACACCGTCAATGGCTGCCTCCTTCAGAAGCCCAGCGCTGCTGCGCAGTTTTAGAGAAGCTTCACGGTTTTTGCCATGGTCCTCCACTGTTCTAAGCACCTCGATACGCTCAATGCATGAATTAGTTATGGAGGCGCATGAACATGGGTTCCGTTTCTGACCAAGGTTCCCAGGACCCATATCAGCAGTTGGGTCTCGATGATACTGATGCCAGCTTCGAGGATGTCCAGGCTGCTCGAGACCGCTGTCTACGCGAAGTCGGGGATGATCCTCAAGCCCGTGCACGTGTCGAGTCCTCATATGATGCTGTCTTGATGTCGCGCTTGCGCGATCGTCAGATGGGTCGAGTTAGCACAGCAGCTGCCTCTGCCTCTGAACGAGAGCAAAGTGTTCCTGTAACAACTGGACTAACCGCTGGAGCCAATATGCTCCTGAGTCGACTGAAATCTCTTAGGCCATATGCCACAGAGCCAAGTAGTTCAACCTCATTCATGCCAACGCTCCGTTTGGCAGAGGGAAAAGGGTTGCTGATCCGACTCGCTCTAGGTACAGCCGGTCTCTTACTGGTTCTTCTAGACACTGGAGCTGTAGAGCTACTGCTTTCTCTCGGCACCATTGGATTATTCATCAGCCAAATCCGCCGTGGTCGTCGCCCACTAGTCTCGCTTGGGTGGAGCGCTTTATTGCTTGCTATTGGTCTTGCTTTAGGAGGCTTACTACTGCAACTGATATCACTGCCAACAGAAGTCCTGTTGAACCCTGATCAGATTGAGGCAATTCCTGCACTGCTGTTGCTCCTTATAGGTACTTTGTTGTTAGCTTAAGGACTTAATCTCGCGGATTAGAGTATTAAGCTCATCCGCTGAGATCTCACAGGCATGATTGCAAAAATGGTAGCTTAGCCCTGCACATCTGTTCTTTCTCTAACATTTTGCATAGATCCTTCACTCCTAGTAGTCATAGTGCATTTAGGCTTTGAGCATGTCTACAGCGACACTGAAAACAGATATCTTGCCGTGCTTTTGTGTTCTCAAGTGGTTGTGGGTCAAGCTCGGGAAAAGCTTTTTGCAGCAGCTTATTAAGATCATTGCTGTGGGCTTATAGGAAATTGCTGAAATGGTTGATCTCTTGGTAATGCTGCTCGAGTAGAGCAGCTAGGTCAGGCTCTGCCATTGCTTTAGGCAAAAGCTGCACTAGTAATCCTCCACAGCAATCTAGACCGCTGCTGCCAATGCGTTATCCAACAAAATTTACCTGGCCATCCTGCACTTTCATTGAGCTGGCAAGTAGAAAACCTACTGACATCGCACGATCGAGCATTGCGGTTGTGAAGCAGAAGAGCATGTGACAACGGCGGGCCTCACGTAACTACCCCCCGCCCCATTTAGCGCGACCGGCACAATCCCACAGCTGGCTACTGCAGCCCTGATGAGACAATCAGCCATTTGACGTGCCTAACCCAGGATATGATGTAGGCATTGGTATTAGCAGGCCGTCTAATAGCTGGTGGCGCAGGCAATTCCATTGAAGAAATAACTCGGGTTCGTGTGTTGCCACAACCATTACCAGGTCGCGTGCAAAAATATTTAGAAGATTAAGGATCTCATGGCGATTTTGCCAATCTAGGCCTGCTGTAGGCTCGTCGAGCAGTAGAATTCCTGGGTGCCTTAGTATCTGCACTGCCAACGCTAGTCTACGTTGTTGCCCACCACTGAGCTGTTCTGGGGCTAAGCGCAGGTCTAATGAGTCTAAACCAACCCTCCTCAGCACTTGGTGCTTGTGCTCAGCGTCAAGACGACGCTGACCAAGTAATAGCTCCTGAGCAACAGTTAGACCAAGAAAATGTCTTTCTGGAAACTGAAACACCATACCACAAAGCCAGCGACGCTGCCTGCTATTCACTAAGGATCCCTTCCATCGGATATGTCCACCTGATCCTGTGTTGAGACCAGCAATCACTTCTAGCAACGTGGTTTTACCACTGCCGCTGGCTCCAGTTATTAGGCATGGTTGTCCTTGCTTTGCTACTAGTGTGATATCGCGCAAAATTTTGTGACTAGATGTGGCAGGTTGGTATCGAAGTGAGAGTAGCTCCAACATATCTGTGCTTAGGCTTATGCCTGGATTTATGTCATCCTCGCTGATGGCGGCGATGATACATATGCTATTTACCGCCATTATGGATGTCCATTTTCGTGAAGTTGATCCCTTTAGCTGCTGGCTATGGCTCCGTTTTGCTGATGTTCCTAGTGCGGGAGAGCGCAAATACGTTGATAGTATTTTTGACTCTTGGTATGTCCTTGGGCGCCTAGGTGGTTTTAACGCTGAGAACCTTCAAGTGCATGAAGAACCCAATGACTTAAGTTGGATGATCTACGACAATAGTAGCGCTGCATCTACTATGCCATCTCTGATGCATAACATGGGTGAACTGGAGTACCGAGATACATGGGCTCGCTGTTGGATTGATCTTGGAACAAGTGACGCTGTGGCTCTAGATGTACTTATAAATGCCTTGTACCAGCTTAATGTAGATGTGGTCCAACTTGAGGAGCTGGTAGTGGGAGGTGTAAATGAAGATTGGCCAATAGAAGACCATCCTGACAGCATCTTTACGCTGCATGACTAGGTTAGAGGCATCACGACGCTTACTGATTGCCCCAGTACGTTGGCCTTTTATGGGTGACACCTCACTGCTGTTGCCTCTCAACAGTGCTGAGCAGCATTACTTGTGGCGAGTATTGCGACTCCAGAAAGGTGAAACAGTAGCTGTTGTTGATGGAGCTGGTCGCCTCTGCTATGCATATCTGAAGGACCGCGAGTACCTAGAACTCTCTAGGGCAACCGTCATGTTTGCTCGCAGGCCTTTCCCTCGTTTAGGACTTGCAGTTGCTGTGCCACGACGTGGCATGGACAACTTACTACGTATGATATGTGAGCTGGGCATGGATCAGTTTATTCCCTTGCAATCAGTACGACGGACGCCACAGGCACAGGAACGCCCTGTACGTTGGGCAAGCATTTTGCGTGAGTCTGTCGAGCAGTGTGAGCGCCTTTGGCTGCCAGACCTGCATCAAGGTTGTGATGCTGCCAGTCTTTGGAACAAAACCCCCATAGTTGATCGAGCTGCCACCTTTATCGCCACGGCGCGATGTCAGGGTCTAGACTTATTTGAAGCAGATCTTGCTGAACTTCCACCAACTCTTGATCAAGTGTGGGTTGCTATTGGCCCTGAGGGGGGTTGGGACCCTGATGAACAGAGAGCAGCTGAAATCTGTGGCTGGAGGCCAACTTGTCTGGGCAAGGCGATTTTGCGAACAGACACAGCAGCTGTTGCTGCAGCTCATAGCCTTGCAGTTTGGCGCCACAATCAAGACCACTAACGCCAGTCAGGCTGTATCCGGATCAATTCTTCTTAAAGAGGTCGGCTACCATGGAGCGGAATGGTCGCAAGTTTGCCCCAGGCTTACGACGGTTAGGCAAACGGCCAGCACCAGGACATAGAGCCTCAGGCGCATAAGTCACTACTGGACTTTCCGAAATCAGCTTAGCAGTAGCAGCTAGCTCAGCAGCCATAGCTTCAGCTGTAGTCACAACAATTTGCTCGGGCTTCTCGGCCAAGTTCTTCACTGCATCTGCATCAAGAACTGCATCAGTGACAACAAGTGGCGGTATTTCTGACAGCAAAGCAGCGTCGATAGGGATCGAGCTGTCGGGAAGTTTGTCTTCACTTTCTTCCTCAGGCTCTCGCGTGGGCTGCAGAAGCAGCGGCGTCATGGTGATTTTGCTGTCCAGCACGAGGTAGAAACCCATGGATTTATGGATTCAGCACAATGAGCTGACTATCTCTACTCACTTTATTCGGAGCAGTAAATGCTTAGGGCAGCGCAGCACACTTGGTTATGCAGGAGACAGCAGTCTTTATTCAAGCTTGGCTCTCGGCTTTAGCAGTAAATGCACTACTGATAACCCTCTGTCAACGTCTCCCTCTACTCACGCCGGCTGGATGGGTACATGCTGGCATCCTTGGGACAATTCTTTGGGGTTCCCTTGGTTGGCGTGGATGGTTTGCTGTTGTGCTTTATCTAATTCTTGGCTCCATAGTCACGCGACTAGGCCTGCGTGAGAAGACTTACGCTGGCATTGCTGAAGCTCGTGGAGGCCAGCGAGCTGCTGCAAATGTATGGGGATCGGCTGCCACTGGCGCAGCTTTAGCAATGTTGATCGCTGCAGGTGTGCAGCCGACACAGGCTCTGCGTCTTGGTTTTGCTGCAAGTTTTGCTGCAAAGTTAGCTGACACATGTGGCAGCGAGATCGGCAAGCGCTGGGGACATACAACGGTGCTTATCACCACATTACAACCAGTACCAGCTGGCACCGAGGGTGCTATCAGTTTAGAAGGAACATTGGCGAGTATCTTTGGAAGCATAGTGATGACATTTATAATGTCGACATTGCTGCCTTTTGGTGGATTATTATCATGTACTACAGTTGCTCTCAGCGGACTAATAGCAACTCTTTTTGAAAGCCTAATTGGTGCTACTCTTCAGAGGCATGTCAGTTGGCTCAACAATGAACTTGTTAATGCCTTACAGACAACAGCTGCTGCGCTACTTGCAATGGCTCTAGCTCTATTATCCCGCTAAAAAGTCTAAGACCATACTTTTGAGTCCTCTTAGTGTTAGTAATTCTAGTTGATAGATGAACTTGGATTTTATAGCTCAGAGCACAGCTAGTAGTTATAAGTCGTTACTATATCTAGTTAACTTGTTAAATGTTAGGAAATATGGGCCTATTGGTTAGATTTAACTCTATACTAATTGCTCCAAAAGTCTTAACGGCATTATTAGCTTTTCTAAATTTCGAGCTTTGAACTCAAATATGGGAAACAGGCTAATAAGGAGATATTAAAGTTCAGGCTTACGGCTGCGCTATTTCTCCTTCAAAACCAGCCCAGTTAAGTAAGGGAGACCAATTCCTCAGCCGCTCATGAATCCAGGCATGACCATTCCCATTGAGATGAATACCGTCTGGTTCAAGCATACTAGACCAGGCTGGCTGCTTTCTCATTAGGCGGTGTAGTTCCAGGAATGGTAGATCTAGCTCCATACAAACTTCTTCAATCCTGCTTTCGTGGACTGCAACATCATCATTAGCGTACCAGAGGCAGCCAGCGAAGGGCATTGCATTCTCATTAACAGCAGTCAGTCCTAGTACCATTACCCGAGTCTGCGTAGCCATCTCCCGCAATAACCGCTCTAGTCCGAAACCAAAAGCATCTGCGTCAAGCTTCTGTCCGCCGTCAGGGCGCCCAACCCGGGCTGAATCATTCAGACCGACAGCAAGTACTAGTCCGGCAGGTCGTTGTCGCCTCAGTTCACCACGGGCACTCCACTCGTTTCTCCAACGAGCAGCAACTGCCTCGAGTCCATCACCACGGATACCAAGTGAGTAGATTACAGGTGCCCCAGGTGCAGCCATCCAGCAGCGGCGTAAGCGCTCACACCATCCACCCTCTAGAGGGTCTCCCCAACCATAGACACCGCTATCCCCAAGAACAATAAGCTGGCGCGGTGGTGGTTGTGGCATGAGGATCATTTTCCAGTCTGTTAGCTTCGCAGACCAGACTGACCTTGCCATTGGGGGCGAGCCCATTCGCTAATCAGCTCACCAGAGAGTGTCAAGATAGTAAAAACTAGCAGAAGCAGTGTTACTTCACTCCAGGCAAAGAAACTAAGTGACTCTACAAGCTGGCGTCCTAAGCCAGAGCCAGCCACTAATCCAACTATTGCTGTCTCTCTAAGAATTGCGTCCATGCGTTGGGCCCCGTAAGCAAGATATAGCGGTGCCTCGGGGACAAGAGAACCATAAAGCCAAGCTTGATGTTGCCTGGCCCCACTTACTCCCAGGACTTGCTGGTACACTGGCCTAACGTTATCAAGACTCTCACCTAAAAAACGGCCCATTACTGACGCATTATGCAGTCCAAGAGCTAGTGCTGCAACAGCTATATTAGGTTTGTTACTTAACAGTAACAGTAACGATATTAGCGGGACTGGAAGCAGGCGAAGGAAAATCCAGCATGTGTTCAGTATGTGACGACAGCCTATATTCTGTAAAAGTAGCATCAACAGTGGCGGTAGGCCAATAGCTACTCCAGTAGCTATTATAGTTAACAATAATGTTTCAATGACCAATGTTATCCATGGTAGTGCATGGTATGCACTAATAATTCCTGAGGCTGTTGGCAATGGTGGTGGGCTCCAGGACGGTATATGTGTCAAGTCAGGCTGCAGTAGACACAGCCAAGCACCACTGGCAATGGTAAGAACGAGAGTGATGGGTGCGAGCCAGAGGAGCTGCTTCAGAGGTACTTCTTTAAACTTTGTCTTGTAGCGCCAAATTGCCAGTAACTTTTCTAAGGTAAAACTAACTGCAATTAGCGGCCAAAGTGCTGTCCAAAATTCCTGGAATTGGAGAGACTGGAGGGTAAGTTGAAGATCGGTACCCAGTCCACCAAGCCCAAATACTCCAAGTACCGTCGCACTTCGTAAAGCACACTCAAGCTGATAGCTACCATAAATACATAATCGGGGCAGTAAACTAGGTAATACTGCTGTAAGCAGCATTGCCTGTGGACTCGCCCCTTGTTGCTGAAATGCACAGATTGGTCTTGGATCAAGGTGGTCAAGTTGGTCACTAACTACCCTGGCCACAGTACTTGCGTAGGGAACACTGATCGCTAGCACGGCTGCCCAAAGGTTTAGTCCAAAAGTTTGTAGCAGTAAGAGACCCCAAACTAACTCATGTATAGCTCGAGGCAGTGTGAGTACTCTCCTGAGTAAGACTCCTAAACATGCAGGAAATCCTAAGTAGCGCCATAACAAACATGAGCATGGTAGGGCTAATATTGTCCCAGCTATTAGGCTGAGACTCCAGCTCAGCAGTGCCATCGCAGCAGTTATCTGTATACCGTTCAAGACGCTGCTAAGCACCACAACATCCATTGACGGTGTGAAAGCAGCTTTAAGAAATTGGATCCAGATCTGGGCGCCACCGCTGTGCCAGCCTGGTAACAGTCCAATGGTTACTGGCACTACAGCTGTAGCTGACAGCAAGGTCAACGCTGCAGCTGATGGGTACAGTCTCGGCAATCGTTGCAAGATTGTCAAACTAATTTATAGAGTGCCTCTTGCTCCTCTATACCAAAAGAACTGGCAGAAGAGTCGAGGACTAGACAGCCATTACGCAAACCTACTACGCGATCAAAGTTCTTCACTAAAGAAGTCTGATGTAGGCTTACTACTATTGTTTCTGGGGTAAAAGGTAGAGATTTTTCTAGCAGGAGGGCCAGGATGTCGTCAACAAGACGGGGATCTAGACCTGTTAGTGGCTCGTCAGCTAGTAATAAGTCTGGTGCTTGACGCAGTACCCGGGCGAGTGCTACGCGTTGCCTTTGCCCACCCGAAAGACTACGCACGGGTGCATTGACAAGGCCAGGATCAAGCCCTACAAGTTGCAAATAGCGGCAGCATACTTCTTGTTCCGGACAAGTCAGTAAATTTGTTAATGCCCACAGCAGTGAGCGTCTTCCTAAAATCCCGGTATTAATATTTTGCCCGACTGTTAGCTCCTCTATAAGGTGTAGATTCTGCCATAACATACCAATGCGACCACGATGCCGACATGTTTTAAGAGAGCGACCACACCACAGAACGCATCCTTCATGTGGGGTCAAGCTACCACAGGACACCTCAAGAAAACTGCTCTTGCCAGCTCCACTTGGACCCAGTAGTGCAACACGTTCTCCTCTGTGCAACGATAAGCTGATGTTGTTTAGTCGAGGTACTTGAAGTCCTGCTAGACAAACATGCTTAAGCTCTAGCAAAGGGGGCTCACTTAACTTTGCCGAGCTGTCGTCCAATTTCTTCAATCGCGTTGTATTGCGATTCATTAGCTGGGATAAAACGTTTTGCTCCAAACAGGCTTAATATTAGTGCATGTTCTGGCTTCGTACTACTAAGTGAAAACAAAGCCTGCTGCAAGCGTTTGGTAAAGTTGCTACCAAAGCGGCGGTCAAGATCTGGTTGTGCTAACCAATGATAATCTGCGTATGGTCGACTTCGCCATAAAACAATTACCTCAGTCGGCTTGGCTCGACCACTGGCGATAGCAGCCTGCCAGACTTGTTCATTTAGTGCACCAGCCTCATAGGAGCCACTTTGCACAAGAGCGATCGTTGCGTCATGGCTTCCGCTGAAACCAGCATATCCTCCTGCGAAGTCAGAAGGAAGTACTCCTACTTCTGCCAAGAAGAACTGCGGCATAAGACGACCAGAGGTGGAACTCTCTGAGCCAAAAGTAAAGCGCCTACCTTTCAACACCGATAATCCTGACTGCGAGTCGACCGGTTCTAGCCCACTATCGATGTTCGCTATAAAGACGCTGCGGAAGCTCTTATCAATATCACGCTGTGCTAGTACAAGTGCTCCTGGCCTTTGCAAACGTGCTTGAACCCCAGTCAAGCCTCCGAACCACACAACATCAAGGCTACGTGTGCGGAAGGCACTTACCGCAGCAGGATAGTTTGTCACTGGTATATAGCGCACCGGCACGCTCAACTGACTACTTAGATATAAGCTCAAAAGGTCGTAAAGCCTGCTCAGACGCTCTGGATTTTGGTCAGGAATGGCACTGATCTTTAATGTTGGCTTGGCTAGGGCTATAGAAAGTGTTAGCCACCAGAAGCTGCCAAATAATCCTAGTAGCAGTAGGCCAATTCTACTTACACGGGTATGCATTTGGTATAACAAGTGTGTGGAACTGAAGAAATTTTCAGTTCCATAAAGATGATAATAGGGACTCCAAGCGCCCTAAGCCATCTGTAATTATTTCGCATGGTACAGCACATGACAGTCGCACACAACGATCGTTTCCAAAAACTCGTCCAGGTACCATAGCTAGGCCTACATCCTCAAGGGCTTGGCGGCAGAAAGTAACTGAGTCTGGAGCGTTCTCTGGAAGTTGCGGGAAGGCGTAAAATGCACCGCGTGGTGGTGTGAGTGTTATGCCTCGAATACTTCTCAAGCCAGTACTAAGGTGATCTCGCCGCTTACTATAACTTGCGGCCATAGCCCTTACACAGTCCCTTGAACCTTTTAGTGCTGCTAGTGCTCCCCGCTGAGCAAAGCTGCAAACATTGCTTGTACTCTGACTCTGCAATGCAGCTGCCTTAGCAACTACATCACGTGGCCCACTAAGGTAACCTAGGCGCCATCCTGTCATTGCCCAGCCCTTGGCAAAGCCGTTGACTAGAAAACAGCGGCTAGCCAGATCAGGGGCAATACTCCCAAAACTCTTATGTAGGTTGTGTGGGCTGAGTAAATACTCATATATCTCATCACTTAACAACATCATTTGAGGGTGGCGACGAAGCAGGCCAGCAATAGCCTCAAGCTCCGCTACAGTCATTACTCGCCCTGTTGGATTTGCCGGGGAGTTGAGCACCAACATACGAGTGCGGAGGCTAATTGCTGACTCCAAAGCTTCAAGATTTAGGCGAAAGCCATCAGTGGCATTAGAGGGCACGGTTCTAACTGTCGCTCCAGCAAGAGCTGCTATAGTTGGATAGCTAAGCCAATAGGGTGAGGGAATAATTACCTCGTCGCCAGGGTTGAGAACTACCTGAAACAGGTTGAAAATTGCCTGCTTACCCCCGTTAGTAACAAGAATCTGATCGGGTTCTGTCGGCATCCCATTTTCCTCAGACAACTTGGCAGCAATCGCCTCACGCAGAGCTGGATCGCCAGCAGCTGGCCCATAACGGGTTACGCCATCCCTTAGTGCGCGTATAGCAGCTTCCACAATGAAGTCTGGGGTATCGAAATCGGGCTCTCCAGCACTCAGGCTGCAGATATCATGTCCTTGCTGCTGCAGGGCTTGAGCTCGGGCACTAATCGCTAACGTGAGGGATGGCTCTAGGGCCTCAGCCCGATCAGACAGCAATGGCGGGCGGGACATGGCGACGCATCCCTTCCCCAGATGCGCTGAAAAAGCTTATCCTGTCAAATATGACGCCCCAGATCTAGATCAACAATCCCTCATCCTCCCTGCCATGCTACATTAGCCTTGGAGTTCACACTCATTACTAATCCCGTTCAACCCCTTTTAGGATGGGTCTTGGCTGCTAGAGACCCAGAAAAGTTGGCACATTTCTACGCAGTTGTTTTCGATGCCCGGTGCGAACCAGGGGTTAATAGCCTACACTGGCGGGTCTGCAGTCCTTTACTGGAGTTGGATATCTACCGTCCCTCACGACAGTATACTCTCACCAATCGTGGCTGCGCTTTTGCGCCTTGCCTACGCTTCGCTCCATCGAATACTCCTGACATAGAGCTGCAACACCAGCTTGACCGTCTGCTTCAACATGGTGTCTCTATAGTAAAGCCCAGTTGTCAAAGAGAATTCGGCACTGAGGCCTGGGTAGCAGATCCCGAAGGCAATGGCATACTGCTCTTGGTACCTTTGCTTAAACTGTGAGACCTTAACACAACTTAATTCAAAATCTCATGAGCAAGCATAAAGATGGTTCAAAACCTAAAAAAGACATGGCTCACCAACTGGGACTAAATCTGTCGGGCGAGAGCAGCCCGGAGAATATCCCCCTCTTTGATGCTGACGCTTGCAGGGCTTGTCAAGCCTGTGGCCTCGCGCAAGGGGTTCGCACGAAAGTTGTTATTGGCTCTGGCAGCTACGCAGCCCCCATGTTATTGATCGGTGAAGCGCCAGGGCAGGAAGAGGATAAATTTGGAAAACCCTTTGTAGGTTCTTCTGGTGTGCTCCTCAAGGGTCTGATGACCAAAGCTGGTTTCGACACCAGATGTGATTGCTTTATCACCAATATGGTAAAGTGCCGACCACCAAATAATCGTAACCCAAGAGTAGAAGAAATTGCTGCTTGTCGGCACTGGCTGGAGCGTGAGATCTATACTGTGGGTCCGCGAGTGATCTTAACAGCAGGTGCTGTGTCGACTGGTTTTCTCCTAGGCCTAGGTAAAGGTTTCAAGATTACCAAGCTGCGTGGTTCCTGGCAGTTTTATAAAGAGATCCCAGTGATGCCAATCCTGCATCCTGCTTACCTGCTTCGAAATGAGACAAAAAACGGCCTTTCACCTATGTCAAAGCTAACAATCAAAGATCTAGAGAAAGCCCGTAAGCTAGCCTTAGACACTACAGATCATTAGCAAACACAATTTACCTCACCACAACATGACTACCGTACCAGAGATTATGCACTTGTCTAGTGCTAATCATCGCTATGATACCCAAATTCACCGCCGTCCGACACGGACAGTGATGGTTGGTAATGTGCCTATTGGCAGCAAGTACCCAGTCGTAGTGCAATCAATGATAAATGAAGATACCATGGATATTGATGCCGCTACCACTGCTATTCGACGGCTTGTGGATGTTGGCTGTGAGATCGTCCGCGTTACAACTCCGAGCATCGCGCATGCCAAGGCCGTAGGCAAAATCCGAGCTGCGCTCTATTCACAGGGCTGTACTGTGCCATTGGTTGCAGATGTACATCACAATGGCATACGGATTGCTATCGAGGTAGCACAGCATGTTGACAAAGTGCGGATCAACCCTGGGCTATTTGTAAGCGATCGGCCAGAACCTGGCCGGCTCAACTACAGTAGAGAAGAATTTACTGCTATTGGACATAGGATCCGCGAGAAATTCGAGCCTCTCGTGCAAGTGCTTAAGCAACAAGGCAAAGCCTTGCGTATTGGCGTCAATCATGGCTCGCTGGCTGAACGCATGGTGTTTACTTATGGCGACACACCTCAAGGTATGGTTGAGTCAGCTATGGAGTTTATCCGAATTTGCGACCACCTCGATTTTCACAGCATTATTGTCTCAATGAAAGCATCACGAGCACCGGTAATGCTCTCAGCCTATAGACTAATGGCTGATACAATGGATCAAGAAGGATTTAATTACCCACTCCATCTCGGTGTTACTGAAGCTGGTGATGGTGATTACGGGCGTATTAAGAGCACTGCCGGCATCGCTTCTTTATTAGCTGAGGGACTTGGCGATACCATTCGTGTCTCACTTACAGAAGCTCCCGAAAAAGAGATTCCTGTTTGCTACTCAATTTTGCAAGCACTCGGGCTGCGTAAAACCATGGTAGAATATGTGGCCTGTCCCAGTTGCGGCCGCACCCTATTTAACCTAGAAGACGTATTACAAAAGGTGCGTTCAGCCACATGTCATCTTACCGGTCTTGATATCGCTGTAATGGGCTGCATTGTCAACGGCCCTGGTGAGATGGCCGATGCTGACTATGGTTATGTTGGTAAGGGCCCAGGAACTATCGCTCTTTACCGCGGACGCGATGAGATCTGCCGTGTTCCTGAACAAGATGGTGTCCAGGCGCTCGTTCAATTAATCAAGAGCGATGGCCGTTGGGTAGATCCTAGTTTAACCTAGTTTAGCCTGGCAGACTAGCTTGGGCTTGCCATCATGCCCTCTTATTTTTTACCACATGGCTGTGATCAAGAATCTAGAGCCTTATTAGCTCTCCTGGGAATTGGAGGTATAGCTACAGCTATTACTGTGGCTTCTCCTAGTCTTAGTCTACCTATTAGCACTACCGCAATTAGTGATAGTCCCAAAGAGGTAATCGATCAAGTTTGGCAGATTGTTTACCGGGATTACCTTGATCCTACAGGTAATTATTCGCCGGAGAGTTGGCGGAAACTGCGCAGAGACCTGTTGGCTCATAGCTATGCAGGGACAGAGGAATCCTATGAGGCAATCCGAAGTCTGCTCGCCAGCCTTGACGACCCATATACCCGCTTCCTTGAACCGAGAGAGTTTAAGGAAATGCAGATCGACACCTCTGGTGAACTGACTGGTGTTGGTATACAGATCTCTCTAGACAATAACAGTGAAATAATAGTGGTTTCTCCAATTGAGGGTACACCAGCCTTTAGGGCTGGTGTACAACCGCAGGATGTAATTGTCTCAATCGATGGACAGGCTACCTGGGGAATGGGTACCGACGAAGTAGTCAAGATGATTCGCGGTAAGGAGGGAACAGCTGTCCTTCTTGGTCTTCGTCGCAAGGGCCAAGTAGTCGAGGTGCCATTAACTCGCGCACGCATCGAGATTCATGCGGTGGACTCGCAGCTCAACACCACGACAGGTGGTATAAAAGTTGGTTACATACGCCTGAAACAGTTTAATGCAAATGCAGCCCGCGAGATGCGTGCTGCCATCGATCACCTAGAGCAGAAAGAAGCTCAGGGATATGTACTGGATCTGCGTAGTAATCCTGGTGGTTTGCTCGAGGCTAGCGTCGATATTGCGCGGCAATGGCTTGACAATGGAACGATCGTTAGCACTCAAACCCGTAGTGGAGTTCAAGACACCCGCCGCGCAACAGGTAGTGCCCTAACTCAGAAGCCGGCTGTTGTGCTAGTCAATGAGGGCTCAGCTAGTGCTAGTGAAATTCTCTCAGGCGCTCTACAAGATAATGGTCGAGCAAAACTTGTAGGCAAGAAAACCTTTGGCAAGGGTTTGGTTCAATCAGTGCGAAGCCTTGCAGACGGCTCTGGACTTACTGTAACTGTTGCTAAATATCTCACTCCTAGTGGACGGGATATTCACCAGAATGGAATTAGCCCTGACGTGGAAGCTGGAATTCCCAAAGATGAAGCTAAGACAATGACGGTAAAGGATCTTGGAACACTTCAGGACAGTCAATATAGAATTGCTGAAACTACTCTAATCAAGGCTTTGCGTATGGCTGAAGCCAGTAGAAATCAAGCTTATATTCCAGGCAGTACCAACCTGGCGTCTGCTCTCATTCCTGAGAGGCTAGATCCATCTGAATTAATCAGGCGATAGGCTGCATCAAGCCGCCACCACCACTACCGTTAGAGTCATCATCATCACCGGGCCCGCTGGTTAGGAGAGCGAACAAACCAAGAACTACCACGCTGAGAATTCCGCTGACCAGCGAGAATGAACCCTGGAGTGATGTGACCTCAATGACCTCTCCCACTCTAACCTTACAGCTGGCGCTAATGTAACGAACATTTGCGCATCTTGGGAGCATTACCCTTGATTCTGACTACCAGCACATTGTTATGCTCCTAGAACTACTCTGCTGTGCTTGTTGTCCTGCACCTGCTGCTTTGCTGCGTCAAGTGCATCCGCGCTGGGAATTTGCGCTGCCATTAGCTTTAGCCACTCCATTAGCTGCTTAATCTGCTCCTCTATCGGCAGGATTCCAAACCCACGGGCTAGGACTTTTGCTGGAGTGCTGCTACTGCCCTGATAGACTAGACGGCCATGTAAATGTTGGGGTAATCCCTGACGTAGTAGCCGAAAGGCTGGCTCCTCCATAGGTGTCTCCAGTGAGATGTTTGGCTTTTCAGAACGGATGCGGGAAAAGCCGCAGCGTTTTGCCACTAGTTTCAGCTCCATCAACTGAAGCAGCGATAGCACAGGCGCTGGCAAAGTTCCATAATGGTCAGTCCATACTGCCGCTAGTTCTACAAGAGCAGTAGTCGAAGTGCAGTCTGCTACTGCACGGTAAGCTGACATCTTTTCATCAACATCTGTGATCCAGTCTGCGGGGATGAAAGCAGTCACTTGAAGGTCTACCTGTGTGTCATCCACAACCGGAATATCCTGACCTTGAATTTCTGCTAGTGACTCTTGTAACATCTCCATATAGAGGTCAAATCCAATCGCTTCCATCTGGCCACTTTGCTCTATGCCAAGGAGATTGCCAACACCACGGATTTCCATATCACGCATGGCGAGCTGATAGCCACTGCCAAGTTGAGTAAATTCCTGAATTGCTCTAAGCCGTTGGCGTGCAGCGTCACTGAGTGCAGAATCATCTGGATAAAAGAGCCATGCGTGAGCTTGAACACCGCTACGCCCAACCCGTCCGCGTAGTTGGTAGAGTTGTGCTAGCCCAAAACGCTGGGCATCCTCGATTAGAATTGTGTTAACTCGTGGTATATCAAGACCGCTCTCAATAATTGAGGTACAAAGCATAGCATCAGCCTCGCCGGCATTAAAAGCAACCATGGCACTTTCCAACTCACCCTCAGCCATCTGGCCGTGAGCTATCAAGAGTTGTAATTCTGGCAACATAATACGCAAACGCGCTGCCACATTCTCGATCCCCTCAACACGCGGAACAACATAAAAAACTTGACCGCCGCGGTCAAGCTCCTGCCGAATCGCCGAACGCACTATTTCTTCATCATATGATGTCAAATGTGTCTTGATTGGTCGTCGAAGTGGCGGTGGGGTTGTGATCAAGCTCATCTCTCGCACTCCGGAAAGGCTCATGTAGAGAGTCCGGGGGATTGGCGTAGCTGATAGTGTTAGAACATCAACATTCTTGCGTAGCTGCTTGATTTTTTCTTTCTGCTTTACGCCAAAGCGCTGCTCTTCATCTACAACTAGCAGACCTAATGCCTGAAACTCTGTATCTTTCCCAAGTAGCTGATGGGTGCCTACTACAGCATCCACAGTTCCTTGTTTTAAGCCCTCAAGGATCTTCCGACGTTCGCTTGCCGTCCGAAAACGATTTAGCAAAGCAACCTTAATCGGATATGGAGCAAAACGCTCAGAGAGCGTGCGCCAATGTTGTTGGGCCAATACTGTTGTTGGCGCCAACATTGCCACTTGACGACCTGCTGTGATTGCCTTGAAAATTGCCCGGATAGCAACCTCTGTTTTGCCAAAGCCAACATCCCCACAGACGAGACGGTCCATCGGCTGTGCTTTTTCCATGTCTCGCTTGACTTCTAATGTAGCTTTGGCTTGGTCAGGCGTAGGCTCAAAAGGAAAAGATTCCTCGAGTTCTTGTTGCCAAGGGCCATCTTCTGGAAAAGCATGACCATTAGCTTGATGGCGCTCAGCGTAGAGTTTCACTAGGTCTGCTGCTACGCGGCGTATGGACCTACGTACTCGCTCCTTAGCTCTAATCCAAGCTGTGCCTCCCATCCGGCTAAGTTCAGGCAAGTGGTC
Source organism: cyanobiont of Ornithocercus magnificus (assembly GCA_007996965.1). Classification (NCBI taxonomy): domain Bacteria; kingdom Bacillati; phylum Cyanobacteriota; class Cyanophyceae; order Synechococcales; species cyanobiont of Ornithocercus magnificus. Next base: position 1,432,907 of record BIMP01000001.1, on the reverse strand, counting down.
GCTGTTGACTCGATAACGTCCGAGACTGCCTAATTGATCAGCTGCCACACGGAGCAAGCCATCAGTATACTCTACAACAAGATAATCACGTACCTCACTGTTGATTTCTAACTTCTCTAGTTTGCGGAAACGACCAATACCATGGTTCCGATGAACTACAAAGTCGCCAGGACACATCTTGTTGGGATCTACTGTGCGACTAGCTGCTCTACGCCGGCGTCGGATGTAGCCGCTAAATCCTAAGCTCTGCTGACCAAAGAATTCCCGATCTGTAATCAGAACAGTCCGCCAGGCGGGCAGCTGTATTCCCTCCAATTCAGCGGTACTGCTGTTCTTAAGGGCTACAGGCACACCCTGGTCAATGAACCGCTGAATTGCAGGTGCATCAGCAGCATTGGGAACAAAGCGTGCAATGCAGTCATGTTCTTCTAACAGCGTTACGGCTCTGCTGGGTTGGGCTGACACCAGCCAGATACTCATCCGCTCTTTTTGATAGCTTTTAACCAGCTCACCAAGCCGGCCGAACTGATTAGGGTAGGCAGGCACCGGTCTGCTGGAAAGACTGAAGGTATTGTCAGTTCTGCCCTGATCCGGCAATTCAGCTAAGTCAAAGCCGGAGAAGGCGCTGATACCGTTATAGACTTTTTCAATTTCACTATGTAGATTGCCTGGCCAAATATTTCTGACTTCTGTCTCGGTCAATCCGAGTGCTGTTGCCATTTCAGTGTGGTGCTCGGCTGCGTGCTTAAGCCACTGACGACCATGAGCTATCCCACGCTTTTGCTCATCAATAGCAACACAGTAGTTTACTGGTAGGTACTCTAGCAAAGATACGGGTCTCTTCCAAGCTATCCCTAGCAATCGGCGCATTCCCTCGGGTGTGCCGCCCGTCACCAAACACTCTAGGTCCCTAGCTGATAATAGAGAATCAAGACCCTCAGGCATCTTTTGCCTCAGTTCCTCCGCAATAAGCGGACCAAATCCTGTAGGTGTTAAGCGCAACTCCTCTACTGGATCGAGTGAACGTTGTGATGAGGCATCAAACTCCCGGAGCCTGTCAAGGCTATCTCCGAAGAATTCTAGCCGCACAGGAAGTTCACTACTAACAGGAAAAATATCGATGATGTAACCGCGACGACTCCATGTACCTTCCTGATCGACGCTACTAACCCGCTTGTAACCGAGGGAGGTTAGCATTTCAGCAAGGTGCTCAAGATCGATTACCTCGCCTCGATATAAAGTCCGACATCGGTTATTAAGAACCTGTGGTGGTGGCAGATGAGGCTGCAGACAACGCTCCGTAGCTACAATTGCTCGTCCTGAGCGTTTTCCATCTGTTAGCAGATCGCTGATCACCTGTAGTTGCCCCCAGATGATCTCGCTTGTAGGGTCTAGTGGTTCGTATGGAGACCCTTCACTTGTCGGATAAAGCTGTATGCTGGACCAGCCCATTAGCTCCAGCAATGTAGTCCAGCGACTAGCTTCTTCAAGTGTTGGCACTATCACTAGCAGTGGCTGATTTTGTTGTCGTGCCAGAGCACTAGCTGTTAATGCCCGAGCTCCTCGACCACCGCCGTAGATTAGCAAGCGCTGACTTCGGTGGAGCCGTTCACCTAACTCACTCGTCAGAGTGGCGCTCTGCATCAGATTAACTAAGGAGTTGAGCAACATGACGGTAGGGCTTTTGGCGGTGGCAGAATTCTCGTAATTAGGCTACTGAGGACAATGATGAGCAAGGTGTGCCACGCCCAAGTGCTAACTTCTGGGGCAGCGCGTCCCCAAGAGGGACATCAAGGCTCTGGTAGAAGTCGATTCTAGCCTGGTAACTACTAATAAATAGTTATTCCTGTACACTAAGCGCGTACTTGCTCTACGGCATAGTTATCCAGCCGGGCAGCTGGCCCTCTTGTTTGGCCTGAAGTGGTCGAGCTTACTACCGTGGCTAGGCTTTCCATGCCTTGTTACTCTATTTAGATACTTGAGCTACAGGCATGTTAGGCATCTCACAAATCCATTCTAGTTGTATAGAAAGCAGACTAGATATTGATCTTGTATGGTTAGAAGTATGTCTTAAGACCAGTTATTTTAAGATTGTGAACTTAAGCCAAGCGGTTGCAAGCCTTTATTCATACTGGTGGCCATTGCTCTAACTAGAAAAAGCAGTGGCTAGTCCTAAAGATGTGTCTACTTGACATCTACTTCTGCATTTACCAGTCTTAGATTAGGATGCTAGCTTAAGAAATATAAATGTTGCGATTCCATGCGCCACTAAAGTCTCTACAAATGTTTGCCAGGATCGTCTTCAGCTCCGTTAGGCACATATCTGAAACAGACACAGCGCCACTTGTCGACGCAACAAGATTTTGGCCTTGAACCTCCAGGACCTTCTTTGTCTAGATTTTCCCTCTTAGGCTGGTCATGAAGACCAGCCATATGGATTCCGCTGCATTCACATCTCTTTTGCACTGGCAAAGCAGCATCGACCGCTGGGTCGAGCTTGCTTCTTTGCTGCCTGTACTCATCCTGCTTGAGTTTATTCTGTCAACTGACAATGCCATTGCGCTGGCGGCTATTGCTAAACGCCAGGTTGATCCGCTTCAGGAACGCCGGGCTCTTGATATTGGCATCGTAACCTCTTTATTATTGCGTATTGCTCTCATTCTCACTGCTCAGTGGATTCTCAAGTTCCAGGCTCTACAGTTAGTCGCCGGACTATACCTCTTGTTCCTCGCAGCTGATCACTGGCTTAGCCCAGGTTTAGACGAGAATAGGAAAATCCAGCATAGCAATGAATCTAGTAGCAGGATACGTAGTTTCCCAGTCACTGTATTAATTATTGCTGCTACTGACCTAGCATTCTCAATCGACAGTATTGCCGCTGCTGTAGCTGTTAGTGATCAGTTAATCTTAATCATTACTGGGGCTTGTGTCGGCGTTTTTGCTCTGCGCTTCACTGCTGCTCTATTCATACGCTGGCTTGACAAATACCCAAGGCTAGAGTCCTCTGGCTACATAGCCGTTGGTTTTGTAGGCCTAAAGCTTATTATTCAACTGTTGGTTTATCCTTTTGCCTTGCCTGAGTGGTTAGTGCCAGCACTCATTATCCCTTTATTCATATGGGGATTTTCGATCCGCCGCAAACTTGCAAGTGAGGAGGGCTAAAATAGAAATGCTAGTCGAGCTGCGCCAAGCTTTCAGCGATCAAATCTTATACTGTCTCAGCCTTGAGGACCCACCACAACCAGGTAACTGGCTTAGAGTAGGTGAGGACAGTTTCCTAGTGCTGCAACGCTGTCACCGCTATACACTTTGCTCAGGTCAATATATACTGGCATCTGTAACTTTGATGGTACAGTATCAGCAGCGTCCTGTAGATGCTGTTCCCTGGCTTCATGGTTGGGTTATCGGCAATCCTAACTGCCAATTCAATGCTTTGAGCCCGTTAATCCGCTGTGCTGTTTTACCAGATGGTCCCTGTGACTCCTGTGTACACTTTGTCCTTCGTTGAGATCACTACCTTGTCCTTCACATATGGCTACACTTAGTAGTTAGTTGGTGCTTAGGCTTATTGAATGCAAGCTAAGCAGCTGGTCTCCAGGTCTAACCTGCATTTGCTGTAGTAAAGCTGTGCCTACTGCTGCTGTCTTATTTTCGATTTGAGCCTTCCGGATCAAAAGCTGGTGATTTCCTCCCGTTGCCACAATGACCCCGAGTCCTTGAATAACAGAAGTGATTTCACCAGGTTTTCTTCTCATTGAAGTCGCATGCTGGTCAAGAATTTTCCTGACATCGTCAGAGAGTTGATCGCGAAGTTTCATGATAAGTGGCTCTGTAGCTTGCACCTTGAATCGAAGGCCTCTCCAGCTACATAGGGCATGTGGATACAAAGCCATAACCTGTCTGTGAATTTCCAGTGCCTGCCGAGACCAGTCGATCCAATAATCCTCCTTGCTTAGGAGTCGCGCGTAGGTTACGTCTCTGTTCAGTTGATGCTGAGGTATTAAGCCGAGGCAGTCCCAGCAACCTGCCTCTAGACCTGATCCAGCAGTCTTGATTTGCGGTAGAGCCTCTACCATTAGCTTTGCCGTCAGATGACTGAGATGCTGCGCCAGTTCGTCAGCATTTTGCAGCAGTCCAATAGACTGCTCTCTCTGTAATAATAGTGGTCCTGTGTCAAGTCCTTCCTCCATTGCCATGATTCCCACACCAGTCTTCGGGTCACCGCTTAGGAGACTCCATTGAATTGGCGCAGCTCCTCGCCAGCGTGGCAGTAGAGACCCATGACCATTCCAACAACCAAGAGGTGGTTGCTGTAAAACCTCTTTTGGAAGAATCTGGCCGAAAGCTACAACAACAAATAAGTCGGCATTGCAGTTAGCGATGAGCTTCTGTATCTCCGGGTCTTTACGGATACAATAGGACGAAAATACAGTTAGGCCTTCTTCAGAAGCACGACACTTGACTGGAGAGGCTTGCAGTGCACGACCCCGGCTACGTCTACGGTCAGGTTGGCTAACAACTCCAACAATTTCATGACCCGCATCAAGAAGTGCCTCAAGAGTAGGGACTGCATAGGTAGGTGTTCCCCAGAATAAAACTCTCACGCTTCGCCAGTAATAGAGAGACTCTCTACCCAAACGTGTGGTGCTGCTCCCTGGTGAGTTATTTCAATTTCGTCTTCAAGATGAAGGAGTGAGTTCAGTACCTGCTGAATATCTCCTGCTACAGTGGCGGCATCGATAGAAACTCTCTCACCGTTACAGACTAGCCATCCATCGAATGGTAGCGAAAATGACCCCTGGCTAGCTTTAACACCGGCATGAAGTGCACCTAGGCTTTCGATCAGCACAAACTTTTCCTGGCAGCTGTTATGATCGAGTTTTACCTGTGTTGGGATGCTGTAATTACGACTAACTTCAAGCCATCCTGGTCTTACAGAAACTTTGGCTCCTAGCTTTGCATGACCAGTTGGAGAAACACCAAAGTGTCGGGCGGTTGCTTCTGAGTGCAAAACGTTTTCAAGTCGGCCACTATTCACGAGTGTGATACGACTTGTAGGTGTTCCCTCACCGTCGAATGGTAAAGCGCCTACATAGTTAGTATTTAAGCTGTCGTCACATAGCGAAAAAAATGGAGCGGCGATTTCCGTTCCCAGTGACTTGGTAGTACTAAGACTGATACCATCTAGAATTGCTCGAGCATTAAATATACTACTGAAGGCCCCAATAAGATCGAGGAATGCTTCTGGGGTAAAACAAACAGTATATGAGCCGGTAGCAATTGGTCGGTAGTCAAGGTGACTAATAGTGCGCTGGGCGGCTTCATTTACACAACTTTCTATGTCGATATCCTCACTGCCATAGCCGACTCGGATTGCGCCGCTACTTCGTGGTTTACGTCCCGGTTCTTCAGCACGTGCATAGAGGTAAAGGCTTGCCTGGGATACCTCTATCCAGCGAACTGCTCCCTCGCTATTGAGGTAGAGTTTCTCCGACTGTGACTCTGCTAGGCCATTATACGGCACTGTGCTAATGGCGTTATGACGTCCAAGCAGATCTGCTTCTGCCTCGCGAAGTCTTTGAAGCAACACCTGGATCTTACTTGGTGACCGCAATGGGCGCTCGAATAGAGGCAGTGAAGCAGAAGCTAGTGGAGAAAAAGATGGGGTATCCTCAGAGTTGCCAAAAGCACTTGCGGCATGTGCGCCTTCCAGAGCACGGCCTAAGCCCGCTTCGCTTAAATCAGTAGTGCTGGTAACTCCAGCAAGACCTCTGGCGTTCCAAGTGCGAACCATGATGCCACTTTGTTGCGCAGCCTGTAGTTGTTTAGCTTCACCACGATCAACCTGGACAAGTTTATCGAGGCTGTAAGAAGCGCCTAGGTCCCACTGATGTATCCCTAGGATATGTGCTTTGCGTTCAAGAACATCACGGAGATGTATGGGGTCTAGTTGGTTACCCCGGATAGTAGCAGCATTAGGCAATTTCTTTAACGCCCCCCAACAGTAATAGAGTCCACCTTGATGTGCGGCTGCCCGACAGTTACAAAGATGCTACCGCTAACTGACCCACAATAGCCGGCAGCTAGGTCAAGATCATTGGCACACATTGAAATTCTTGGCATCACCTCTTTAGCCTCACCAATCAGCGTGGCTCCTTTAACTGGGCGTGTCAGGCTACCGTTCTCGATCAAATAAGCCTCTTCGACTGAGAAGTTAAACTGACCTGTTGGTCCAACACTACCACCGCCCATGGATTTGCAGTAAAGACCCCGGTCAACCGAAGCAACAAGCTGCTCAGGTGTATGTGGACCAGCAGCAATATACGTGTTGCGCATACGGCTGGCAGCAGCAAAAGCATGACTTTGGCGTCGACCACTACCAGTACGCGGATGTCCAGTACGCCGTTCACCAGCACGATCACTAATGAAATGGCGCAGTACTCCATTCTCAATCAAGACTGTGCGTTGTGCCTCCATACCTTCATCATCCATTGCAATTGAGCCGAAGGCCCCATGACTTAGGCCTTCATCAATTGCTGTGACAGATGTGTGTGCAATTGGCTTATCAATTTTTTCTGCAAAAGGTGTTGTTCCCCTTTCAATCTGGGTCGTTTCAAGTAGGTGTCCACAGGCTTCGTGGAAGATCACGCCACCAAAGCGGTTGGCCAGTATAGCTGGCATCTGACCTGCTTCAACGTAGTCAGCATAAAGCATAGTGCCAGCACCGTCACAAACTTCTGCTGCTGAGGCATCCTCATCCCAAACACGCAAATCATGGGGTTTGTCAGTACTGCCATAGCGACGTGCGACACTGCTGCGATGATTACCATCAGCCGCAATCACACTCAATCCCTGGGACTGATGTAGACGGATGTCTCGTGCAAAGGTGCCATCACTTGCTGCGACAAGAACTTCTTGCCAGTCTCGGGAATAATTCCCACGTCGCACTTGTAGATGCTGGCCCAACTTCTTAAGCTGATTTGTGCCATCCAAGATTTTCTCACCAGCTTCCTGAAGTTCTGGGCATTCACTCAACCACGACCGCTTACTAGCAGTGTGGTCACGCAGATTTCCAAGGCCCTCAAATCCTGAAGGACCTACCTGGGCAGGCTGTAGGCCGAGTATATCGAGGGCCTGCAGCAAAGCTTGCAGCAGGCCCTGCTCAGATAAGTCATTTGTGCTTACAAAGCCATCCTGTTTATCAAGGAAGACGCGAACGCCAGCACCGCATGTGAATGAGGGTGCTACGCTAGTTATATGATCTTGTTCAACAAGTATGCTTAAATGATTAGTCGATTCTAGAAAGATTTCTACCAGGTCAACACCAGCTTGGTAACCAGCTGCAAGGAGACGGTTGAGACTGTCCCGAAGAGCACCTTCACTAAGAGAGATAACACTTGGGTTAGTAGCAACGGCAACGTTCAAGTTTCTGAGTCCGGGGCTAGTTGACTGGGATTATGTACGGTTCAGCGCACGGTCGACTGCATTAGCTCACTGTCAAGAGGAGATATCATAAATAGTCGCAGCATTTGTCCAACATTGGATAACCAGTAAGGCAACTTTTGAATTAATTTGATAAATCTAGGTGCAGTAGTATCTTCAGTGCGACTTAGAGCGGCATTATTAGCCACGATTGCCTCAAGCCTATACCAGAAACTGGGGTGATGAGTGTCAAGCACAGCAGGAAATACACGAGCAGCTGTCTCATTTGTTTTATTAATAACAAAGCGGTCATAATCTCGGGCGTCGAGGCCAATCGCCTCGTAGAATTCCTTCCGGGCGATGTCACGGACGTACATAGTTGTAAAGACAGCGAGCAAGAAAAAACGGCACCATAACTTGGCCCTAAATCCTTGTATAGTCTCTGGCTGAGCTTTCATCAAAGCATCAAAGAAGTCACCATGACGGTTCTCATCTTGGCACCAGTTCTCGAAAAAATTGAAGATTGGAAAGATTCTGCTGCTCGGATTCTTCTGAAGGTGTCGATAGATAGTGATATAGCGCCAATAGCCAATCTTCTCCGAAAGGTAGGTAGCATAAAAAATAAACTTTGGCTTAAAGAAGGTGTACTTCTTGTTAGCGGTAAGAAACCCAAGATCAAGCTGGACACCGAAGTCACTCATTGACTTGTTCAGAAAACCAGCATGACGAGCCTCGTCGCGTGCCATGTGGGCAAAGCATTCAGCAAGTAAGGGATTTTTTTGCTTAATTCGGCGGCTTAACTCTTTATAGAGTAAGAAGCCTGAAAATTCTGAGGTACAACTCTGTTCAAGAAATTCAATGAAGACCTTTCTAGTTTGTGGGTCAAGCTTATCGGCAGCCCCTTCGAATTCCTGATTACGGACAAAGTGGTGGCGGTTGTAGTCTTTGCGAAACTCTTCGCAGATAGCATTGAGCTCTTCCCTGTTGGGACTGAGATCCATGGCAGCCATGGCGTCAAAATCCGTTGTGTAAAAGCGCGGTGTGAGGATCGTGTCCTTCACCGGATCCTTAATAGCGACGCCCTGGGATGCTATGGCTTCGGGCACAGTTACAGAGAAATCTTACCTATAAGACTATAAGTGATCCAGCGCCACCAGAGACCTTCCATGACATGTTTAGCATCTTGGCTTCACGTATTACAGCAAAGTGCAAGGACTTAGTTGCTGCCTAGCCATTTCTGGCCATTGAGACGCTGGATCAGTCTAGAGACCAACAGTTGCAAAGTGATGCGCCGCTCGTCAATGAGAAATGACTCGAGCAAAGTTGGCTGCGTCCCTGGATCAGCTAAAGAAATCGTTCTTCCCGATCCAATATCCTCTTTCTCAAAGCAAAGCCAGAACCGCCGACCATCCCTAAACTCTCCAACCACCATCCAGCAGTTGCCACCAACTACCGGACGCTCACCCATTTTCAGGTTAAGTGTCTCTAATTCTACACTCCTTTCGCGCAGAGCTGCACAAAGTGACGGAATGAACTCAGCTTCGATAAACTCTCTGAATGGCTTATCCTCCAGCTTTGGTGACTTGGGAGTGGCAGCACTAGCTTTGCTCACTGGGGTGATTTGGCTTACGTGACAGTAAGCACTTTAGTGGCCTGAATTACCAATCTTCCATTGACTGGCTTCCCCAATCTTCGTCTATAGAAGCACTGAAATCTTTATTGTTTGTCCTAATTGAGTGTGGTTGCACTGTACGGCGACTGCTGCCATGACGAATGATTCGGAAGGGGACAGTGACAGTTGGAAATGGGCTTTTCAAATCGTGCTTGGACACAGTCAATTCTAACTCGCTCTCGCGTGTGCTTGAAAAATTTGACGATGTCATTAGATCCTCCGCACAAAATCGCGGTTCTCGCTGGACCCGACGTCTTATTAGGTATGGATAGGGCTGTTGAGATGCCAGAATGCCTTTAGCAAGCCCCAAAATCATTCCGCTGCTCCCAGCTAGCGTAAGCCAAGCTCCAATCGGTAGAGATGGTCCTGTCCAAGTAAGTAATCGAAGTCTTACTGGCTGCTGCCAGTTGGCAACGGCGACTAGCATCACCACTAGCAGAGGTAACAGAGCCAAGACGTAGAGCAAGCTTTGCTTGCGCGTCATAGAACACCTCCATGCCAGCGTTTGAGTGGCTTAAGTGTCTCGCCAAGACTATCAAACATACGAACCACCATGAAGTCAACCATGTCATCGATAGACTTTGGATCGGTGTACCAAGCTGGAATTGGTGGTGCGATTGTTGCTCCAGCCTCTGCTAATTCTGTGAGGTTACGAAGATGGATTAGGTTAAATGGGGTCTCGCGAGGAGCTAGTAACAGAGGTCTACGTTCTTTGAGGTGAACATCAGCGCATCGCTCTATTAGGTCAGATGCTATACCCGCTCGGATTCTACCAATGGTGCCCATACTGCAAGGGATTACAGCCATAGCTGCAGTGCGGAAACTGCCACTGGCAACTACAGCAGATTGATTATTCCAATGGTGACAAGTGAGTGTACCACCACTCTCATCGAGGCGATCGCGCCAGAACATAGATTGTCTTTCAGGATCAGTCGGTACAGCAAGAGCCCGCTCTGCCCGCCAGACTTTGTAGGCCCCACGACTCATAATCAAATGCACGTCGCAACCATTGCGTAGCAGCTGCTGTAGAGCACGCTCCGCAAGCTGCTGTGCTGATGCTCCGCTGACACCGAGTACAAATGGTGAAATCATACTTCTTCACTCACAGCAACGGGCAATGGTTTCCTGCTGTCAGCTTCTTCTCCATCACTCTTGCAAGTCTCATCGACAACGATCTCCATATCGATCTGATTCCGTAGTGAGTCCACTTTGGTGATGATCACCGTGACATTGTCCCCAAGCTTATAGATCCTGCGGTTTTTTCTACCAACAAGACGATTCTGTCGGGAACGGTATTCATACCAATCATCGCTTAGTGCACTAACGTGCACGAGTCCCTCGACCATGGATGGTGGTACTTCCACGAAGAATCCGTAGCTTTGTACGCCGCTGATAACACCTGTGAGACTCTGGCCAATAAGGGGCTCTGCAGCGCGTGCCTGAAACATGGCCACTAGGTCGTTTCGCAGTTCACGTGCCTGACGTCGGCGCAAGTTCAAACGCTGGACTAGTCGCTCCTGCAAGAAGGCATGGAGCTTTTGTGCCTGGCTAGCACTAAATAGCGGCCAAGACACCTGCTCTGAGACTCCTTTCTCACCGAGATTTACCCGATTTTTATGTCTTACTGTTGGACGATCTTTGCCATCGTTTAACAATGTAGTAATGACCTGCTGATTAACTAGGTCAGCGTAGTGAAGTGTCGGACAGCACCAAGGCGTACGTGGCCAGTCCTTTGGCTTAGTTTGGGACACTTCATCGCTACCCTTTTGTGCTGCATCCACTGCTATATCTCTTGGCTCTTCCAAACACTCGCGACCCTGACTGTAAATCCGCAGTGTTAATTCTGGCAGAGACTGACACAGCTGAAGATCAAGAACACGGCGTACTGGGGACTCAGCAAACACAGCAGCTAGCTCAGCTACTGAAGGTAATCCATTTTCTTCATCTAAGTGCAGCGGTAGTTCAAGAGCAATGGCTGCCTTGGCAACATCATTGAGTTGACATGGATCAGGCATGCAATTATCTAGTGATAAGCCAGGAAGATGAAGAGAGGACATTTGCTCAGTCCAACAACGATCAGCAGCCCGGATAAATCTGGACAGAATTGACTGAGGTTCACTCTCATTAAGTGGCTCGAACCAGCTATCCATGGATCTGTCAGGTTCAACAGCTATGAGGTCACCCAAATCCTTCAGAGAGGGTATTGGTAGGTCCAGCTCAATAGAGCCACTTCGCTGCTCAGCTACGTGTAGTAAGCGGGCAGCAGAAATTAGGCTTTCTATCTGGCCGAGCTGATCCTTCAATGATTTTAGTGCAGCAGGGATAGTGCGGGAGCGGGGCTTGCGACTGGCAAGTGCTCTAAGCGCTGAGGAATCCACAGTGGAAACTGGGCAAATCTTGCTGAGCTGAAAGCTCCAATTATGGATTTCACCTTCAACCCCTATATCCATGCAGATGCTTACAGCATCTTGCGTTTCTCCAACTCGAAATTCGCAAGCCTTACTCAGTGGCAAGTTAAGCATGGGCTGCCAAACCTGGCCTAAGCAAAGTGATTCGGCACGTTCACGAAGCCAGAGGTCAAGACTATTCCCAGGATTTATACGCTCTGCTACTGCAGGAGCATGAAGCCAGAGACGAATGCCACCATTGTGTGGTAATGCATGTATGGCAGGTAACGTTGGCGCTCCTTGACTCAACCAGCTACGAAGCAAAAGAGCTGGCTGGCATGTGAGATCTTGGCGCCGCTTGGTTGGTGGCGTCTTTAGTGTGCTACGTGGGGTAGCGGAGCGGTTCTGGAGGTGCGCTTTTGTTAGAAGTAGCTCCCGGTCAGCCTCAATTCCTCCATCAGTGGGCAACATCCTGACTACATGACCTTTTGCAGGGTATTGACCAATTGGAAAACAATCTATTGCAACTTCTGCTAAATGCTCTATTTCACCATCAGCTAGACAGCCGATATCGAAGCTAGGCAGGTGAATTGCTGCGAGCAGACGATCATCAAGCGGCGAGGCAATCAAATGGTTGCCTTGCTGTTTAACTAAGGCTAAAAGACTAGTAGTAGTACGCTCTAGAATACACTGTATGCTTCCCTCAGGAGAGCGTCGACCACTACCTTCCCAAGTAATACGTACCAGGACCCGATCGCCGTTCCAAGCGTGGTTTAGCTGATGGTCGCGTATGTAGATGTCTTCACCCCCATCCTCGCGGATAGCAAAGCAGAAGCCCTTGCTACTGCAACGTAAACATGCCTCAATTAGCCCATCATTCTGCTGACGAGTCAGCAGACCACTCTCTGCATTTACATTTAAGATGCCTAGCCGTTGAAGTGCGGTTAAAGCCATCTCCAATGTGTGGCGGTCGGCTTTGCTGGTGAACTTGAAAGCTTTCTCGAGCCTTGCGACCTCCCGTCCTTCGGAGGTGTGCAGTTGGTCGAGAAGATCGGCAACCGTGAACTTCATCGGACGGAACAATGGAACCGGCCCTTCAGGCCGTATTGACATCAACCCTAGAGACCAACCGCGAAATTACTCCTGGATGGTTGCATTGGGGTCATGAATGCAAGGTGTTTTCAAGCTTGCAGCACCAACAGCTGTTGGTATTAGCAAACGTGTACCAATGATTAAGAATCCAACTGCTGCCACAAGTTGCAGCAGATCCTGGGATATTAGCGCTGCTATAGACCCGCCGGCAATACTTCCCATAAAGCTAGCAAACACTAAGGCCAGGGCTGATCCGAGAAAGACAGCAAGCGGTCGGCTAGAGGTACCCGAGAGTGCAATAGTAGCTAGCTGTGTCTTGTCGCCTAGTTCTGCTAGGAAGACGGTTGTGAATGTTGATAAAAAGAGTGGTAGGTCCACAGACTTGCCGACAACTTTAAGCTGTTTCTATATTCAGGCGTGATGACCCACAAATGACTGCAGGGCTTGAAGGCCAAGCCAAAGACCGAGGCTTACCATCAGTATCCCAGCCATCTGTTTGAGGCGCTCTGGAGCCAGCAGAGCAGCAAACCATCGGCCCAATAAGACTCCTACTAGGCTTGAGCAAACCAGCGCTATAGCAGCTCCGGAAAAAACTAGCAAAGGTTGATTAGATTGAGCAGCCAGCAACAAAGTTGCTAGCTGGGTTTTATCACCAAGCTCTGCTAAAAAAACCGTTGTGAAGGCGCTCGCCAGCACAGAGCCAAAGGCTGGTGTTAGGTCTGTCTTTGTTCGAACCTCATCGATCTGCGCAGGGGTTAGTGTCTTACCAGTATCCATGTCAGTCACTTTCTAAAGATGCCGTTCTGCATACATTGAGCCCAAGCACATTAGGTGAGATAAGTGCTATTGTACACTTCTTTCAGCTCTTCCCGTTTTTAGAGGCAGCGACAAACCGTTAGCGTTGCAACATCTGGAGGTATTGACAAATTCTGTTAACTTAAGTGGGTTCATGAACAATTGCACCATGGTTTTCCTCATCAGAGTTACATAGACCATATTCGACAATGTCTGATCTGAGTATACTATATTGCAATAGAGGTAACACAGTAACCTCAAGTTACTAGTCCTTAATGTCGATAACTTAATATAGAGTTTAGGGCAAGTCACCACTGCCACCGCCATTGCGTAAGGCAGTAGGCTGGCTTCTAAACATACAAAGTTGCCGGACCGATAGCCCAGACAGGGTATAGTCTATACTCAGCTCTGGAACTGTCTTTCAACCATGGGTTTTGATTTCCACCTAATCGCTAATTTCACAGCGCTTGCACTAATCACTGTCGCTGGCCCTGCTGTCATCTTTATCCTCTTCTACCGCCGTGGTGCCCTTTAAAAGAAGCCCTGATGGGGAACGGCTCATAAGTCAATTAGTGTAGAGAGCCCTTCAGGCATGCACTACAAGAACTACATTACGCGAGTACGTTGATTAACGTGCAGCTTGATTTAATTATTAGCTTAACATCACTGTCACCATCTGCATTCTTATTCTTTAGCTTAGTAGTTATACTAGACTAGTAGGATGATAATCTTCACACTAAATAATTAGGATAGCAGCATCAGGCCCAAATCTACTAGACGCCGCCAAAGTTAACTGCTATAGGTATCAATTCTTAGTTTGGTCCCAAGGTACTAACATGAGGAAAATTTAAAACAATTGTTGAGCCACTCTCTCAACCTCTGACAGTAACCTGTTGAGATCCTCTAACTTTTACATGCAATCGCCGAGATCTCAGTTTCATATGTCGAAAGAATTTCAATTAAGCTTAACCGCAAGCACCGTATATAACCAGGGTCACATAAATTGGTGTCTACTCTTTAATAAAAATACTCGAGGCAACATCTAACCTGCTTAGCAACTAAGTAGTCGATTTAATAGGACCTTTATCATAACGGAGTCTGCAGGCAATAAGCCCAGCCCTTGTTAAGATCTCGCCACATCAAAAATTGAGTGAGTTAATCGTTGAGATTTATCTATCAAGCAGTTAGCCCAAAACCAATCATTACCCTGTCTATAAGCTCTTGAACATAGGGGTGTGAAGCACGCCTATCTGTACACTTTGGTATTCCATCAGGGCTGATTTGCAGCAAAAGCCGGTCACCTTTAACATTTGTAATCTCGATAGCATCATCAACATAGTGGGTGCAGTGATAGACTTTCTCACCATGGTGTAACTCAAGAGCTGAAGTATGGCTTCGGAGGTCATGTATCTCTAATTGCAGACTTCGTTTGCCTCTCCAGTTACTGACTGTAAGTGAAACAACTACGTCGATTACCCCGTTAATCATTCTGCTCTTCGGCCAGCGCCAGGCGATCGCTCGCCGACGTACGCCACCTTGTGCTAGCTCAAGCTCAAGGTGGCCACCTCGAAGCCAGCGCTGCCGTGAGATGTGGCAACCGCGTAACCAGAATAGTGGAACAGGATGACCGGGTCCGAAAGGCCCTAGCTGCTCCATCGATCTCAAAAACTCCCAGTTAACCTCATTGAGTTGGAGATGAGCTTCCGGCTTGAGAACTAAACCTGTTTCCCGTCCAGCAAGCCAGACTTCCGCAATGGTATCGAGGCGTCTGTGAAGCTGGGACAGCTGCTCCACTCTAACTGTAAATCCTCCAGCAGCTGCATGCCCACCATGTCGTTCTAGCAGATCACTACAGGACCTTAGAGCAATATTGACGGTAAATCCTGCTGGTGCGCGGACTGATGCTCGTAATCTGTCATTGCCTTCACTGGCTAACAATGCTGTCGGTAGCTGATAACGCTCTGACAGCCGTGCAGCAACGATCCCGATTACACCATGGTGCCAGTGATTCTGGGTCAACATCAAGAAATGTGGGAGGCCCTGATTATCTGCTTCAAGTAATGCAATTGCCTCCTCTTCAATGACACGACAAAGCTCACGCCGATGTTGGTTAAGTCGGTCACAGATTTTGGCTATTCGTATAGCTTCTCCCTCATCGCTAGTACAAAGCAGATCTACCACAAGCGATGGGTCTCCAAGTCTTCCGACGGCATTAATCCGCGGTGCTAGTTGAAAACCAATGTCTTCTGTATAGAGCTTTCGCTCACCAAAGCCGCAGAGTTTTTGCAGAGCTGCCAGACCAAGATTTTGACTGTGATGAAGCTCTGCCAAACCTTTCTGAAGCCAGTATCTATTCGCCCCAGTCAGTGGTGCCATGTCAGCAACTGTGCCGATGCAAAACAGATCTAATGCTGCTGCTACTGCTTCGGGTTGTCCAAGACGCTCAGCTAAGCAACACGCGAGTACAAAGGCAAGACCAACACCAGCGAGTGGTCTGTAAGGAGAATTGGCGGGAGTTGTCGCTGGATGGATCAATGCCCACATCGGAGGGAGCTGTTCTGGCAATGCATGGTGGTCTGTAACAATCATGTCTATGCCAAGCGCATGTGCAAGTGATAGTGCCTCGTTAGCAGCTACACCGTTGTCTACCGTTACAGCAAGACGAATGCCGCTTTTATGTAGCTGCTTAACTACCGTGGTATTTAAACCATAGCCATTTTCCATCCGGCTAGGGATAGCTACTATTGGTTTTGCCCCGAGCGACTCTAGAGTTACTCGGAGCAAAGCACTACTGGTCATCCCATCAGCATCATAGTCACCGCAGATGGCTAGCTCTTCAGCTAGATAACATGCATTTGCTAGTCTCTCTACCACTTGATTCAGGCTAGGGAAATGATCTATTGCTTGTGGGGGTGCTGTAGATGTTAGCAACTCTTGCTCAACTGCTTCCTCTTGCCAGCCACGTCGGTAGAGAATTGTGCGAAGAGCAAGAGGTAGCGGCAGTCTTGGCAAAGGATCATAACCAGATGGCGATGGTAGATACCAGGCGCAGTTGTGTTCTAGGGCTTTCAAGAAAAAAAGTTGTGCAGGCTACGTGATTGTCTGGACTGCTTCATGTTGGTCTAAATCAAAGTGTCATGATCATGTGCGAACTTAGAGCAGTTTTTTGGGATGTAGACGGCACTCTAGCTGACTCAGAGATGGAGGGTCACCGCCCAGCTTATAATGAAGCTTTCGCAAAGGAGGGATTAAGCTGGCACTGGGACAAGAATACCTACGCGCGTCTTCTGTTTATTGCTGGAGGATACCACCGCTTACAATCATTTGCACGCGAGCAAGGAACTGAACTCGATAGTGAGCAGTTGTACCGTGTTCGCCTAGCTAAGCAAGAGTACTACCTACGCCGTGCCAAAAATGGTGATGTGCCTCTTAGACAAGGAGTCCGGCGGTTGGTGCATGAGCTGAAAGCGTCAGGTATCCAGCAGTGGATTGTCACTAGTAGCTCTTTTTCCTCTGTCAAGGCTCTGCTAGATGCTAATTTTCCTGACCCAGATACATTCTGCGGTTGTATTACCTCAGAAGATGTTGGGAGACCTAAGCCTAGTCCTGAAGGATATGCTCTTGCTCTTACTCGTAGCTGCTGCGCGGCAAATGAAGTGATTGTTATTGAGGATTCCCATGCTGGCCTTCTAGCAGCCTGTGCTGCGGGTCTAGCCTGCCTAGTTACCCCTTCTGTCTGGGACCACAGGATCACCCATGAACATCACCAAGCCTGTGCGGTCTTGAGCAGCTTAGGTGAGCCTAACTATCCAGCTACCTTGCTAAAAGGCTTTGCTTGCCCAGAGTCCCTAGTCACTGTTGATTATCTCCAGCTTTTGCTCCTAGAATTTTCTGGAAGGTAGTATATGCAGAGCACCCGCTTTGAACAAGTCCGACAGCATGTCACTCATTATTTCCTTGGGACTTGGATAGGAACTTGGAGGCGGCGCAGCCTAGCTCTGATCACTCTTCTAGTTGGCTTTTACTTGGGCAGTAACCTCACTGTCTATTATCTGCAGAAGATTGGTCAGCGACCGTTAGTAGTACTTGTAATGGTAGTGATAGTGGAGTTATTGGTGCGACTAAGAACTAGTGTGCATGTTTACCCTTGGCCTATGAGCTTAGTGCTACTGGATAATCTGAGAATAGGCACAGTCTACGCTGTAGTCCTAGAGGCTTACAAGCTGGGCTCCTGAAGTTAGCTAGATACTGGTAGTTAGGTTGTCGGTCATCGGTACGCTTATGGATAGCAAGCTGCGTTTCCTTCCCCTTAGAGGACTTCACCTCTTAGATCGTCATCCTGATCCTTGGTCTCTACGACTGTTGCTCGCAGATCTTGGCTGGCCAGATCCTGTAGCTTGGGTACAACACTGGCAGATTAGGGGGGGCAGCAGGCTCGCTTATAGGGATTGGAGTAATGGTATTGCTGATGACTGGATCTGGGGACTTGGACTACCGCTACTTACCGAGATAGAAAAAGCTTTAGTGTTTGGCAGGGAGTGGCTTCTTGGTTTAAGTGCACTGCCAGGTTGTGGTAAGACTAGTCTCGGCCACTGGATTCAGGCAGCTGCGCGACAACTTAACTGGCCTGTTTATGTACTGTCTCTAGATGATTTTTACTGGCCTGCAAAAATTCTGGAAGGCAGAATGGCTGGCAATCCCTGGAATGTACCCAGAGCCCTCCCTGGAAGTCACGATTTAAATCTTCTAGCTAAGACAATCGATAGTTGGCGACACCAGGGAACTCTCACAGCACCCTGCTTTTCCAAACACCTCCGCGGTGGTTATGGCGATCGAAGCGGGTGGCAGACTGCAAATCCGCGCGTTCTGCTTCTTGAGGGTTGGTTCTTAGGTTGCCGCCCCTGGGAACAACAATGCATGGATGAAGAACCAAGAGGTATACAACTAACTGATAGAGAGCGAGCTTACCGTCAAGTGGTTCACTCAGAGCTGGTCCTCTACCAATCTGTGTGGCAAAGGCTCGACAGACTGTGGCAACTGAGGGCTCTTGACCATCAAGCTGTAGAGGTCTGGAAACGTCAGCAGGAACTGTCAATGCATCTGAGAACAGGGAACTCTTTGACATCAGAGGAACTGGACCGCATGATCCGCATGATCCGCACAGCAATGCCTAGCTCCTCACTGCACAAGATTCCTGCTGACGTTGTGGCAGAAATTCGAACCGACCGAAGCGTTCCCAGAATCGGCTTGGTAGGTCAGCCTTCTGCTTCCTCAGTATCATCTACAGGGTAAATAAAACCTTGAGAGCGACCGCTAAGAACAGACTTGCCGACTGAGAGAGCTCGACGAGCAGCGATAGTAGCCTTGCCTCTCCAAATAGCATTACGCTGGTTGCGTTTTCTCTTGGACGTTTTTTTCTTGGGAACGGCCATAGCTCACTTGTTTTCCATGCCGAAAGTTCATCATCCTCTAGCGAATAGCTCGGTGTCAATCGCTAGGCTCAATTGACCGCAGTCAAGGTGTGAGCTCCGGCAACCTAGAGTCTAATTCCTTCCCATTCTGGCTGCGACGCTCTGATCCGCCTCCAAGCTACAGTGAGTTGCTGCGCCAGATCCGCAGGAGAGAAGTTGCATCGCTGGAGCTTATCCCAGCGCGTCGAGAAGTACAAGTAACTTACACCGATGGCAGATCTGCCCGTGTTCCTGTACTTGCCAGCGACCAGACGATTCTTCGCACAGCTGAGTCAGTTGGAACACCATTAACTGTGAAAGACATCCGTCAGGAGCAAGCGATTGCTGGTCTTACCGGCAATCTAGTGCTTGTTCTCCTGGTTGTGGCCGGGCTCTCCTTTCTGCTGCGACGTTCTGCTCAGATGGCTAACCGCGCCATGGGATTTGGGCGTAGTCAAGCTCGCCTCAAACCTCAGGAAGATTTGGAAGTGTGCTTTGAAGACGTAGCAGGAATTTCCGAGGCTAAGCAAGAACTGCAAGAAGTAGTTACATTCTTGAAACAGCCTGAGGGCTTTATTAAGCTTGGGGCTAAGATTCCAAAAGGTGTCCTCCTTGTCGGTCCTCCTGGCACAGGCAAAACTCTCCTCGCTAAGGCGATTGCAGGCGAAGCTGGTGTTCCATTCTTCTCAATAGCTGCCTCAGAGTTTGTTGAGCTATTTGTTGGTGTCGGTGCTAGTCGTGTCCGTGACCTATTCTGTAAGGCTAAGGAGAAATCACCCTGCATTATCTTTATTGATGAGATAGATGCCGTAGGTCGCCAGCGTGGTGCAGGAATCGGTGGGGGTAATGATGAACGGGAGCAAACTTTGAACCAGTTGCTCACTGAGATGGATGGGTTTGCAGATAACTCTGGCGTGATCCTGCTAGCCGCAACGAATCGCTCAGATGTATTAGATGCGGCCCTGATGCGTCCTGGTCGTTTCGATCGCCGTATTGATATATCTCTGCCTGATCGGCGCGGCCGCTTAGCAATTCTCAGTGTCCACGCCAGGACACGCCCCTTGCAAGAGGAGGTAGCACTGGAGGATTGGGCAAAGCGAACACCCGGGTTTTCAGGCGCTGAGCTGGCTAACCTTCTTAACGAGGCTGCCATTCTCACGGTTAGGGACGAACAACTTGCAATAGGTAATCGCCAACTGGAGGCTGCTCTTGAGCGAGTCACTATAGGATTGACTGCAGCACCTCTACAAGATTGCGCTAAGAAGCGTCTGATTGCGTATCATGAGATTGGGCACGCTCTTGTAGCGGCCCTCATGCCTCGCGCGGACCGTGTCGATAAAGTGACATTGCTACCACGTGGCAGCGGGGTAGGAGGATTTACCCGATTCTGGCCAGATGAAGAAGTTCTTGATTCTGGGATCGTAACGCGATCTTATCTCGAGGCCCGCTTAGTAGTTGCTCTTGGCGGTCGGGCAGCCGAGGAGGTTGTCTTTGGCTCTGGAGAGGTAACCCAGGGAGCTAGTAGTGACTTGCAAAGCGTCACATATTTAGCGCGCGAGATGGTTACCCGGTTTGGTTTTTCGTCTCTCGGTCTTGTAGCGCTCGAGGGTCCAGGCTCAGACGTGTTCCTTGGGAGAGATCTGATCCATACACGTCCAAGCTATGCCGAATCTACCGGGAGAGTAATTGATCAGCAAGTTCGCATCCTAGCTATGCAAGCTCTTGATCAGGCCCGAAGACTTCTATCATCGCGACGTGAAGTTATGGATCGCCTTGTTGAGGTATTGATCGAGGAGGAAACGCTCCAAGGAGAACGATTTCTTGAGCTTGCTGGTCTTGCTTAGGATTTGAAGTAATGAATGCCAATCATACCCGCCGTGTTGTCTTACCGTTGACTCTCATTTTACTTGGGATTGCGACAATCTGGTTGTTAGCACGGCTTACGGTCGAGATATTGTGGTTTGGGCAATTCACGCTTCAATCTGTTCTGTGGCGCCGGTGGTTTTTCCAGTCAATTGGTTTGGTTTTGGCTGTCACTATCACTCTCATTACATTTTTCTGGCAAGCCAACTGGCTTTCGATGCAATCAGACAAGGCCAAACGTTATAGACTTGCACTACATGGTTGGCGCTTTGGCAGCTTTTTACTGCTGCTTACACTGTTTGCGCTGCTTACACTAGCTCTGTTAATGCGCTTTGCTTGTTTGGCATATTGGGAGCCATTTGCATTACCACGCTGGTGGGAAATACATGAAGGCTATAGAGGGGTAGCTGGGCTTTTGGTGATGATTGCTTTAGCTGCCATAATCACTGTCACTTTGCTCTTCTCAAAACGACTTCGACTGTTGCCTCAGCTGCTTGGCAGTTTCTGCTTTTGCGTAGCTCTCACTCGGGGATGGGGTCTTTGGTCTCTTGCTCTTGCCATTCCTGATAGTGGTGTAAGTGATCCTTTACTAGGTGCTGACGTTAGTTTTGCGCTTGGTCGTTTTCCTGCACTAATTGTTCTACTGGAGCTCTTAGCGCTACAGATTTTGCTTACCTTGGTCAGTGCTTTCCTAACAATCTTTGTACGTCCGCCTAGCCTTAGTGACTGGGCCTTCGCAGGGTTAACAGCTCGCCAAAACTCAGGACTTAGGTTGCCACTGCTGTGTCTCATGACCACTGGCGTGGCACTGATTTGGTTATCTCGCCATCAGTTTCTTTGGACACAAAGCGGCGTTGTTGCTGGTGCTAGTTGGCTTGATGTGCACTTTCGGCTACCACTCCGTACTTCTGCTGCTTTGGCCCTTCTGGCTTGTGCATTGCTTTTGCTACCACTACCGACTACACGTTCTTTTTGGCGGATAGTCTGTTTAACAACGTCAGTAATTTCCTTGCTGAGTGAACTAATACTATCACCCCTTCTCCAGTGGTTACTGGTACGCCCAAGGGAATTGCGACTTGAGACTCCATACATTGCAGATTCTATTCGATCAACACGTCGGGCCTTCCAACTCGACACCATTCGAACACGGGCAATTAACCCACAGCCTCGCCTTAGCCGTGACGATTTGACTGCAGGCGCCAGCACTTTAAAAAACTTGCGCCTCTGGGATAGTCAGCCTCTGTTAGCCACTAATCGTCAGTTGCAACAGCTTCGAGTTTATTACAGGTTTTCCTCGGCTGCAGTGGACCGTTATCGCCTTAAGCCTAACTCCAATGAACGCCAGCAAGTAATAGTTGCAGCACGAGAACTTGATCAGACAAGCTTGCCAGCACGGTCACGGACCTGGCTGAACCGCCACTTTGTTTTTACGCACGGGTATGGTTTTACTCTCAGCCCAGTCAATACCAAGGCTGTTGATGGACTCCCTGAATATTTCATCAGTGATCTAGGGCGATCGACACGAGTCGACGGTAACCGTTCGCTCGGTATCTCTCGCATAGATGTTGAGTCGTCGGTTCCTATTGGTCGTGCAGCACTCTATTTCGGGATGTTACCGTCTCCTTATGCTATTGCCCCTACAAATGTTCTAGAGTTTGACTTTCCTGAAGGTGATCAAAACACCTACAACCATTATGCAGGTACTGCTGGTATTTCTCTAGATAAATTTTGGCAGCGCTTTGCAGCAGCACTTTATCTGCATGAACCGCGTCTACTGTTTACAGACTCACTCAACTCACATTCAAAGTTACTAGTGCGGCGAGAGGTCCGACAGCGCATTCACGCTTTAGCCCCATTTTTAGACCTAGCCAGTGAACCCTATCTAGTCTCTGTTTCCATTGCTGGGTCCCCTAATGGATTCGATCGCCGGCAGCATCAGTACTGGATTGTTGATGGATACACTCGGTCAGATACTTACCCTTACGCAGCCTCTGTGGGCAAGGGAAAGTCGCTTCGCTACCTGCGTAACTCTGTCAAAGCTGTCGTTGATGCCTACAACGGTAGTGTATGGCTGTTTGTCTCTGAACCAGAAGACCCTTTAATCCGTGGCTGGAAAAGGCTCTTTCCTGAGCTAATGCAACCGCTAGATCAGATGCCGCGCGA
Organism: cyanobiont of Ornithocercus magnificus; assembly: GCA_007996965.1. Classification (NCBI taxonomy): domain Bacteria; kingdom Bacillati; phylum Cyanobacteriota; class Cyanophyceae; order Synechococcales; species cyanobiont of Ornithocercus magnificus. The sequence continues at coordinate 1,410,063 of BIMP01000001.1, read as the reverse complement.
GCTGCGCGAACATCTAATGGTTCCTGTCCATCAATTTGATGCACAGATCCGGCAATTACTGCGTTACCATGTAACTGATCCAAGGATTTTTTACAGTGGTGACGACATCTGGCAAGTTCCAATGGAACTTTATGGGGGCCGACAAGTTCCTGTAGAGCCGTACCATATCACGGCTCAGCTGAAGGATTCTGATCAGTCAGAGTTTTTGCTACTGCAACCTCTTACCCCACTTGCACGTCCCAATCTTTCAGCTTGGCTAGCGGCTCGCAGCGATGGTGAGCGCTATGGTCAGATAGAGCTGCTGCGATTCCCAAGTCAGGCACCAATATTTGGACCTGAGCAAATTCAGGCTCTTATTAATCAAAACCCACTTATCAGTCAGCAATATGGTTTATGGGACCGTGCTGGCTCTCAGGTGGTGCAGGGCAACTTGCTCGTTGTTCCGATTGGAAACGCGCTGCTTTATATCGAGCCAGTCTACTTGAGAGCACGCCAGGGTGGTCTACCGACTCTAACGCGAATTGTCGTAAGTGATGGCAGTCGCGTCGCAATGGCGGAAACCCTTCTAGAGGGGCTGAATGCCCTTGTTGAAGGCCGAGGCAATATAGTTAGCGACATTAAACAAGGACCCATCACTGATGTGATAGGACCCTGAGAGAGCAGTGCTAAGCGCTATAGTAATCTTTCAGTTGACAGCGGCAAAAAACTCTTTACTGCCAACAGGACTTGGCTTCATGGTCTTTTCGCCTGGCGTCCAATTAGCGGGGCAAACTTCATCGGGGTGGGACTCTACGTATTGATAAGCTTGCAGCACACGTAAAGTCTCGTCGACATTGCGGCCAACAGGTGCCTTGTTAATTGTGGTATGCATTATTATACCTTGAGGATTAATAATGAAAAGACCACGATCTGCATAGCCGTCTTCGTTGAGGACATTATACGAGGCACAGATCTCTCGCTTAAGGTCTGATATGATGGGATAAGCTATGTCTCCTATGCCACCCTGGTTGCGTGGCGTCTGAATCCAGGCCAGGTGGCTGTATTCGCTATCAACGGAGACAGCTAAAACCTCGGAGTTCTTACTTGAGAATTCAGCATAGCGGTCGCTGAAGGCTGTGATCTCTGTTGGGCACACAAAGGTAAAATCGAGAGGATAGAAAAACAGCACCACGTATTTACCACGATATTGAGAGAGAGAGATCTCCTGAAATTCCTGATTTAATACTGCAGTGGCAGTAAAATCGGGCGCTGGTTGGCCTACACACAAGCAGTTGTTGTTGGTCATAATCGCAGGAGTTGAGAATTGCGTGAAGTCGTGCGCGGGATATACAGATTTAGCTGCTTATCCCGTAAACATTGCGACTTTCGATTGCCATGCCAACCTATCATGCGTAGCTTCGAACTATTAGCAGCTAGTCAGTACATGTGTGCAGCGCTAGCTCCAGTCCTAACATTGGACGATGACCGAAACCACAGAATGGACTGGGATCAGACGCTGCTCCGCAAATACAACAGCACAGGGCATTTTCGCCTGCTAAATCAGACACGCACGGATCTTCGCAACAACCCTCTAGACCGTGATCCTGTCACTGCAGAGCTACGCCCCCCACAACGTGGTAGGCGGCGAGGTTCTTATCAAGCACGACAGCAAGAGGGAGCATGCCTTATAGAGAGTGCCAGGCAGGCGCGGCTTGCTCCAAGCAGTACATTCCGCGATAGGCTCAGCATCATTGAAATGCGCTGAGATAGCTTGATAGACATGGCTCGGGGGAGACTTGAACTCCCGACTCCGGGGTTATGAATCCCGTGCTCTGACCAGCTGAGCTACCGAGCCTAGAAGCTAAAACGTTAGAGGATGGATTTGTAATCTTAGACACGATTGGGAGGCAATACTTGCATAGGGTCAACAGCGGCACCACTTGAACGGCGGACCTCAAAGTGTAAATGAGGGCCGGTAGCTCGTCCGGTACTACCCATGAGTGAGATTTCTGTTCCCTGTGGAACGATTTGACCCTCTCTTACTAGTAGGCGACTGTTGTGTGCGTAGCGAGTTGAAGAACCATCAGCGTGGGAGAGTTCCACTAGATAACCATAACCGCCACTCCAGTTAGCGTAGGAAACAATGCCACCCTTAGACGCTAGGATCGGTGTTCCGACGCTGTTTGCAATATCGATCCCCTTGTGCATGCGCCCCCAACGCCATCCATATCCGGAGATAAATATACCCTTTGCTGGCCAGATAAAGTTTACAGACGATTGAGAGAGGTTCTCAGCCACAGGGGAAAGCAATGATGGCTGGATTAACGCTCTGTTTTGAGGTGATCGAACTAGTGGCAGTGAGGCAACATTACTGGTACGGCCCTCTGAGTTAGTAGCCAAGCGCGAAAGTCGCAGAACAGGATCCAGTCGGGGCAATGGTGTCTTTGAAAGGTTGTGGCCGAGAGAGACAGATCTGAGTGGGTTGCCAGACTTGACTATGATATTAGATATAATTGGCGGTGGAGCAATAAGTGGTGCTGTCACGCGCAGATTTACTAGCTGAAGTGACAACTCACGACTGGCAATGAGTCGACTGGATGCTGGCAGGACAATCCAGGTGCCTGGCCGAAGTTTTTGCTTGGCGGGAATGCCATTCAGTTCGGAGAGATCTGCGGCAGCAAGTGCTAGCCTACTAGAAACCTCACTGAGCGAGACGGCTTGCTGCAGCGGTACCCAGATGTAATCTGGCATTCGCGCAAGTCTGCCAGTTCCAGCAACCAGTGGATTTGCCGTGCGGCGAGAATTCTTAGCTTGGCTAGGAATAATGAGCAAGCTAATGCAGGCTGCTGCTGGAAGCACCGAAAAGGCAGATAGTAGCAGCAGAAAGCGCATATCTAAAATGAGAATCGATTAGATCAATACAGTGATTGCAAGCAAGGACCGGAAGTACTAATGCAAGATTTAATGCAGTGTCACTATCATCAGCACGCATTCACCTGTAGATCAAGTTTGGAACAGCACAATGCATGGGGAGAGGGTAAAATCAAGCTGTATAGCCGGCTACAACTAGAGTCTGGACACACCATAGAATAATCTAAATCGTAGTATTATATGATTAAAGTTTAACAGGAGTAATCCAGTTGCAAGAGAGCTTTACAGGGAAGGCGTACTTTCACGAAGACCTGACTATGTGGTTATAAATTATACAAATTTCTAGCTAGGCTTATCAGGCCTTAGGCTTTAGTCATGGCACTTTTAACCCCAGTGAAGTAAGCTCTAATGCGCGCCCTTGAATAACAAGCCAGGAACATTTTGATAGGTTACTTAGATACTCTGCAAGTTCACCTAGGCGTTCACGAAATAGATATCCAGCAGAAGTGGTAGGTACTACACCCCAGCCTATCTCCTCAATAACTAGGACAACAGGATGGCGGAGCTGTGTAGTAAGATCAGGCCATTGTTCACATTGTATACCCCAAGCAGAGTGACTAGTGCTGAGGTGCTGTGCTACATAACCTCCGAGAGAATCTATAAGGAGAGCGTGACCAGGCGGATTTCTTAGTAAGGAGAGTAGATCTGGGCCACACTCCACAAGTTTCCAGTGGGATGGGCGGCGTAAGCGGTGTTTCCGCATACGTTCATGCCAATCCATATCGTCTGGTTGATGTGCTGACGTTGCTACGTAGGTGACTTTGGGAAGATTAGAGACAAGGTGCTCAGCCCAACGACTCTTACCGCTGCGGCTTGGGCCACTCACCAGGGTTAGTCCTGCAGATAGTGGGTAGAGATCAGATGCCACTATTTATACCTCCTAATTCTGCCACCAATAATGTATGGGCAGAGTGAAAAAACTTGTTAAGGAATATTGCTAGTATACACAAAGACGTTGCAGTAAAACTGCAGGCTGAAGCTTTTACTTATAATAAGATTAAGAGAGATGACTAAGAACTTTATCTAATGATATAACTTAGGGTATAAAAATACTCCTTTCCATAGTCTTGGTTAGCTTTGCTGAGGCCATAAGTCATCTTGTTGAATAAGTTACTAGAACCCTTAAGTTTTGTGACTGGGCAGGGTGGATACTGAGCAAAGCTGTAGCAGTGATAACATCTGGACGGACATATTCTTACTACATGCCCATCTACTAACTGGTACTGTGTCGCTACTCAAATCTAGAGCCAGAGATGTTCTCAATATTGGGGAATTTGGTTGGCTGGAGAAACAACATTGGAGCTCAAAGCTCTTATAGTGATGTGGCAATAATCTGACTAGTGCTATTAGGGTTAGGTCTTTAGAAATGGCAAAATACTTCCATCTAGCTACTCCACACTATGATTACCTTCAACGGGAAAAAACCCACCAAGTCGCCATCGGTACAATTGTGCCGATGACCAATAAAACGATAACCCATGTGAATGCATTGCTCTCTCGGGTCTGTTCTACAGTGGGGATATTTGTAGGGACTGCCTCACGGGTAAGCTCTACTGGGGGACCCGGGTCTTCACCCCCATCGAGAACAATTTTGAGGCGTTGTATAGCCTCAAGCGACGCCTGCCGGTAACGGTCGCCATTGCGCAGTGGTTGACTCATTGTAGTGCGCGCCGTACTTTTTAACAAAGCCTCAGGAAGTTGATCTTCCAGTATGCTTGCCGCGACGATATCAGCACGTTTGTTTTGCGACTCGATTAGTAGAAGTAGCAGTGGAAGCTGCTTGTCGGCTACTAAAGATTGATCGGTTATTGCCCAGCGTTTGAGTAACTTGTCACCAAAATCTGTGAGTGTCAAGCCGTAATCGAGACGCTTCAGAGTTATTAGACGGGCGTCGATACGATCACGTTCCAGGTCTTGCAGGCGAGCCTCAAGTTCTGAGCGTACCGCGCGGCTGAGAACCTCTGCACCGTCTATAACATGATCCGTTGGCAGTGTGGTGGGAAAGTCTTGTGGTGCCACAGCAAGTGCAGCGGGGATGATGCTGCTAAGAAGGATCAGACAGCTGAGTAGGTAAGGTAGAAGTCGCTTGACTCTCACGGGCTTGGAGGTGAAGAGATATGCAGTCTGACGTTAGGGAGCCAGGCTGTCACGGTTTAGTGCCTCGATGGCTGCAATTATGCGTTGTGCATCCTGCTTGGGAATCGACAGTCGTCCAGAAAGATACTCAAGGAAGTTACGCTCAGCTTTAGAGATAGTGCGATCGGCATAGGCTAGCTGAGCTGCTACAGCAAGGGCACTCTCTTGCTGACAGGCTGTCAGAACAGGCAATGCATGATCGACTAGCGCGTAAACTCCCCCCTGCCGAATCTTTAATAGCAGATTATCAAATAGTTCTCCTATTTCTTTATCACTATAAGTATTGTAAGGAGTGCGGTGTTCTAGCTGTTGGCGCAGCGAGTGAGCCTCATCGTGATTTAGAGCGTCATCACAAGCAATAGCAGCTAGTGCAACAGCTGCAAAAGCTTCAACTGTATTCATGGCATCATAGCATTTTTCTCATTCCAGCAGGATTGAGTCTCTCTGACAGTTGTGAGGAGATTGATGCCTCCCTCAGCCCGTGTGGCCCTTGCTGCTGGACTACTTGTGCTGACGCTGGCTATCAGCAACGGCTTAGAGGCCGGCTTCGTCTCGCCTGCATTACAGCGTGCTGAGATCTTGGCGGGTCTCTCAGGTGTTGGCTTAATGCTGGTGGCAGTTTTATGGACACAAGCGGCGCCTGTAGCACCGAAACGTGTTGAACTTGAAGGGCCACGAGGTCTCAGAATAAATGACACGCTGCCGTCTTCAGTACGCTATGAACTAGCCTGGGGGAGCCATTTACTGCTCACAGCAACGCCAGCCGCTACTGTGCTTCTGTATTGGAATGGAGTAACACTTCTTCATCGTGGTATCCTTACAAACGACTCCTTTCTTCCAGGAGCTATCTGTATGCAGGCTAGAGAGCGCGGCAAGCTAATTTCGCTTGTTGACACAAGACTGTTTCCCGGTCGTACTGAATTTGACAGTGTGACGCAGAATCTGCCAGCAGTCATGGTGTATCCCCTATCTAATAGAGGTTGGCTTGTGCTTGGTGGGTGGTCTTCCCGCTGTTTTAGTCGCTCTGATGAGCGCTGGTTATGTGGCTGGGCTGAGAAGATTAGAACCCAATTAGAGATGCTTGATGCTTAGGTGACAGTTTTTTCCGGGCTAGCGTGAACTTTGACTTCACACGCCCACCAAAACTACTATTGAGCTGAACGTATCTTTTTAAGCTACCAGCTGACCCTGTCAACGACTGTGCCTGGGTGACTTGGTTGTTACTGTGTCGACGCAATTCGACGTCACCTTTGGCCAAAATCTTCCCGGATGCCCAATTCCAGCTGCAGAATTTTGCCTGTATACGTTCACCAGAACGCTGCACTGTGCATCCTGCAAGTACTTTTACTGTGGTCTCTCTTAGTCCTATGTGAAACCCGTAACCCTTTACAGTTGCTTCACCAATCTTGGCTGTAAATGCTGCTGGTGTAGTTAGGTGTTGCTTATGGTACCACCAGCGGGTAGTACCAGCTTCCAACCAAGATTTATATTTAGGCATGACAGCCACCACAGGCGCAGTTAGATCTATGTAACTTTCGACTGTGTTACCACTTAGCTGACTGGCCTCTAGCCATCGCAGATGAGCTTGATCTTTGTCACCATGACGGATACGGATAGGTCCAGAGGCACTCAAGCTCCCACTAGCCAAATTCCAACTCCCGTTATTGGTCCATATGACAACATCTGATTTTTGACCCTGATCTGCAGTTTTATTCATGCTCCAGTGGTCTATCTTAGTTGGTCCAAGGAACTCTAGCTCTTGCTGTTCTGGGTAAAATCTGGCACTCTTGGCAACCAATCGAGAGAACTTATCTGTAGCAATAGGCCTCTGCTCAATAAGCATTAAGTTTTTACCAGGAATCCAGCGCAGTTGACCACCGCGGATTGTAATTTTTTTTCCTCTAAGTTGCTGTATCCTGACTTGACCCTCAAGCAAGATAAGTTCACCATCATTGACTATTGTCATGCTATCTGCGCTGATAGAGTAGGATGGTTTGCTGTTACTGTAAAGTAAGCCACGGGGATTCCTGCTACGCATAATCCGGCGGTTAAGCTCGTACCTTGCTTCTGGGCTGCTAAGTTCCCAGGAACGCTGTCCGCCAAAGTTGTTATGGCTGAGCTCAAGGCTGCGAAAGATGAATGGTGGAGATTCATTACTTACTTTTTGAGGCTTATCGCAAGAGGAAAGTCCTGTAGTAGCTGATAGAACTGCTATGAAAGTAGTTAGCGCTAAACTCCTCACAAACACTCATCAAGCTCAAGCCGTTGCATCACGGGACTCGGCTCAGGTAAAACAGCATTACAAGGAAGCAATCCCCAAGTAAGGTTTTCTAGCCAACTTTCATAACCAGTTGCAGGAAGCTGAGCAAGAATCCGCCTACTGAGATCTGGAAGTAGAGGTTGCAGCAGGTATCCGACAAGCCGGCATGATTCAAGGACGACATACAAGTCTTGCGCAACTACTTGTTCCTGACCTGGCTGACTTATCAACTTCCAGGGAGCCTTGGCATTGAGGTGCCCGTTGGCATCAATTGCGAGCTGGAGAATGGCTTCTGCTGCAATGTGAAAACTGAGATCCGGCATTGAGCGACGCACTATAGCAATGCTGTTTGTTGCCCTTTGTGCCAATGGATGCTCTGGTGAAACATTTGTGGTTGGTACACGATCGTCAAACCACTTATGAGCCATTGATAGCGTTCGATTCAGTAGGTTGCCAATAGTGTTGGCTAGATCTTTATTAACCAGATTGCTGAAACGTCGCTGCTGGAAATCGCCGTCCTCCCCAAACTGTATGTCCCGCAGCAGATACCAGCGCACAGCATCCCTACCACATCTCTTGAGCAAAACTCCAGGGTCTAAAACATTTCCAAGTGATTTTCCCATCTTCTGACCTTCTCGGGTCAGAAATCCGTGCCCGAAAACCTGTTTTGGAAGCTGCAACCCTGCAGACATAAGCATTGCTGGCCAGTAGACTGCATGAAATCGCAGTATGTCCTTGCCAATAATGTGTGTGGATGCAGGCCACCCCACATCGGTAAGTCGGTCTAGATCAATCGTGCCACCATCATCGAGCAGAGCACTAAGGTAACCAAGTAGCGCATCAAACCAAACATAAAAAGTATGTCCTGCATAGCCAGGTACGGGAATGCCCCAGGCAACATTCAAGCGGGATATGGAAAAATCCCTCAAGCCCTGAGCGACAAAATTGCTGATCTCACGCTGGCGACTTGCTGGTGCCACGAACCCTGGTGAATTAACCAGCTCTTCAATTGTTCTTTGATACCGCGATAGACGAAAGAAAATATTCTGCTCATCACGCCACTCTAGTGGCCGATGATGTAATGGGCAGCAAGGGCTAGAGACTTCAGCAAGCTCGTCCTTAAACTCCTCACAGCCTACACAGTACCAACCAGTCTGGTGTCCTAGTCTAATATCTCCAGCAGCCTCAACTCGCTGGAAGAATGTTTCGACAAGCTGACGATGCCGCAGGCTGCTTGTGCGTATAAAGCAGTCGTTACTGATATCCCAATGCTGCCATTGCTCCTGGTAACTGCTGGCGACCAGATCGCAATGCTGCTGCGGTGTTCGTGATGCAGCAGCAGCTGTGCGCTCAATCTTCTGACCATGCTCGTCGACTCCTGTGATGAAGCGCACACTGCGACCTTCAAGCCTTTGGAAACGAGCGAGTGCATCACAGGCAATCGTAGTGTAGGTACTTCCTAGATGTGGACCGTCATTGACGTAGTAAAGCGGCGTCGTAAGAGTGTAGGGCATTGGCATCTTGAAGAAACCCACGACTCTAAATGCCCGCGACGCTGGATTTTACTAACTCATGCTAGTCATGCTTACCAAACAATGATTAGGGATATACACCTTAATTTATGATGGCATGCTTTCCGCACAGCCCTGATGCGGTCTGACAACTTAGAGGCCTAGCCTGTAGACCACTTGAGTCTTGACACAAAGTCTCGCCTCGAACATAGCCTATAGCCAACCAAGTTTAGCTTGGCTATATCTGTTCTTTGCAAACAGTAGTTCTCTTGTCAAAGTGCCTGGCGCTCGCTGATTTTTTCCAGTAACTACTCAGTTCTTGATTAGATCCTGGCTGAAGTCTCTCGTTTTCTCACTCACTATGCCAGAAATTAAGGCTATAATGTGACCATATGAGTCTTATAGCTGACGTTGTAAGGCTCTTATATAGATGTCGCCGTCAGCTGTAGCTGGTCTAGTAATGGGTTGGCTTGTCTGACGTGAATCCTTAGGTTAAAACCGGGTTGTGATGTAGTGGGGCATATTGCTGGCAGGTCCATGGCTAAAGACTCAATCCTGACTAGCCCAAGTTGATCTTGTGAGCGAAGCCAGCGCAGAAAGATCCCAGACCAGCTACTCTGACTTCGGTCCGCAAACCAAACCTGCTGCCAGTGACGCTGATCTTCGCGGGTAATGGCGATTCCCTCACGCAAGGATAAGTTGATCGTGTCGATCTGCTGCTGAAGCTCATGTGGGTCTAGTTCCGGCTCTCCTTCAAGTCGCGCAGCGATCTGTCGCTGAGCCATGAGGTCACTGTAACGACGGATAGGTGAAGTAACCTGAGCATAGGCAGATAACCCTAGACTGAAGTGCATCATGGGAACTGGCCCCGTAACACCGCGGCTGAGACATCGTCTTATAGCAGCGAAGCGAACTGCTCCTCTAGGCAAGCACTGTAACTCTGATGTGGTTGGCAGTTCAGCCTTAGGCTGACCACGGTATGGAAGTGCTAAACCTTCTTGGTATCCGAACCGCGCAGCGATAGCCCCAGCAAGAATCATCGCCTCAGCTACCAGCCTTCTGGAAGCTCCTGGTTCCGTAATTACAACCTCTAGGCTGCCATCATGCTGGCGAAGACGCCCTTCAGGCAGCTCCATCAATAAACCCCCGTGCTGCTGTCGCCACTGTCGGCGCTGAGCCAGTAATTGATCCAGCTCAGCTAGGTCTTTATCTTCCGGAGGTGCTAGCTCGATAAGCTCATCGGCGTCATCGTAGCTAAGCCTATAGGTTGGGCAGACCCAGGTACGCAGTATGCCAAAGTCAGCTATATCTCCTTCGCTGTCAAGCTCTACCCAAGTGCTCCACGCTGCTGACCTTCGGCCTGCCCGTAAGCTGAAGGGGCCGCTGCTTAGCTCCTCGGGAAACATTGGTAAACTTCCAGTAGTCAGATAGAGGCTGCTAGCACGACGTTGTGCCTCAAGGTCCAACAGGGATCCAACCAGGACTAAACGACCTGGATCTGCAATATGAATCCAAATGCGTTGGCATCCATCTGCCCGTGTTTCAAGACCAATTGCATCATCAATCTCGTAGGTATCAGCATCATCGATGGTGACACAGCGCTGACTTGTCATATCGAGACGACTCTTGTCACTATCGTGCTCCGAGTCACATTGCTCAAGAATTGTCCGACACTCTAAAAGGATATCTTCACCAAAACCTTGGGACCAACTGCTGCCCTCTAATGATGGCAACTGATGGACACCCCAACAGCCGCATCTGTGGAGAAACTGACGCAACTCATTGCGTTCGACAGCGATTCCAGCTCGCATCAAGCTTTTGCACAGTTCGGGTGCGAGAGACTCAGGTCCAGCTTGCCCTGAAGCAATTTCCCTAAGTTTATCCAAACGCTCAAGCAATACAGGATTCGTACTTGACTCTGTCCTCGTGCTAGGTGCTGTCAGTAGATGCATCCATGCCTTCTCGAGTCTTTCACTTGCCTTCCGGCGTCGACGCTCCTTTTGTAATCGCCGTAGATCATTCAGTGGCCTTGCCGAAACACGATCCTGCCGAATGCGAAACATAGTTGGTTTATTGACAAGTTCCAGCCAGGCCGCAGCTATGACATCGTGATCTTCTCGTCCGTAAAGAAGTCCGACAAAGGTCTGAAGATCTAACTCCTCACCACTTTCGCACAGCAGGGACCAGAGTTGCTTACGAGATTTATGTGAGGAGTGCAGTAGTTCAAGATTTTCCCTAACTAGATTCCAAGGTGGGTCGCTAATACGGCGAGGGCACTGCGCATTGTTGACAGAAGCTAGTCGAGTAATCTGACGGAGAGGCAAGACCTGCAACCGACCCTCATAGCCAAGGTTTAATCGGATCCTGCTGCCATGAACGGAGATTACAACTCCAAGCTTTGAGCCACGTCCATCTTGGACGCCAATTAAGTCACCGGTGATAAGATGCTGAGCAGTCAGAGTCTGAATTAACCCTCGGGATTGACAAATGGGAGCAGAGCCACAATACGGGCACGTTTCACAGCATTAGTTAAGTCACGCTGCTGCTTTGCGGTAAGACCAGTAAGCCGGCGGGGGAGAATTTTCCCTCGTTCAGTGATGAACTTCTTGAGAAGTTCAACATCCTTGTAGTCAATCGGGTCTCCAGGTCTGATTGGAGATAGGCGCTTCTTGAAAAAGGAGCTAGACATAGATCAAAAACAGTCGGTGAGTTAGCAAGGGCCTCGGTCTCACTTGATCTCTTTATAGCGAGTTGGCCGGCTGCATTGAGAGTAGAATTTTTTGATTTCCATCCTCTCAACAGTGTTTCGGCGTTTTTTCGGTGGTTAGTAGCGGGAGCTACTAGGAGAGCGCTTTACAGGATTTGGATCAGCATTCTGTGCACTCAAGAGTGGCTTTCGATCCGGACGCCCTTGTCCTTAACTATAGAGGCACTATGCCGCTGTGGTAGGGCGAATCATACAGACCTTAACTGTAGCAAGTTTAGACCTCAGCATAGCAAGCTATGCCTTTCACGAGGATTATCCCCTCGGGGCCACTAGATTCTGTGGCTGCTTCTGGCAATCTTATGCGGATCTCCCTCTCCTGGCTCCGTGATCTTGTGCGTGTCGAGACTGGTCCTGAGGAGCTTGCTGAACAGCTTTCTATGGCAGGCTTCGAGGTTGAGGAGATTGATGATCTGCGCCGTTATGCTGAAGGCGTTGTCGTGGGTTATATCTTATCGAACAAGCAGCACCCAGAAGCCGATAGGCTCAGCATCTGCTCTGTGGATGTGGGTACTGAGACTCCTCTGCAAGTAGTTTGTGGTGCTCCTAATGTTAGAACCGGTATCTATGTTCCTGTTGCTCTTGCTGGCTGTAGCTTGCCTGCTGTAAATCTCGTTATTCGTCCAGCTATTTTGCGGGGGGTGGTTAGCGAGGGTATGATTTGTTCTCTTACTGAACTTAGTATAGCAGACCAGTCTGACGGCATTGCGATTCTAGATAATCTTACTATTCAAGCCTTACGTCCTGGTGATAAGGTAGGTCCTCTGCTAGGCCTGGATGATACCATACTCAAACTAGCAATCACAGCTAACAGACCTGATGGCCTATCAATGATTGGTGTTGCTCGGGAGGTTGCAGCTCTTACAAATCAACCGACGAGCCTTCCGAGTCTTGAGCTCAATCCACCCTTTGATGATTTCCCAAAAACAGTACTCAATAGACCACCTAGTGGGGAACTTTACAGTCTCTCACTAATTGAGGCGCCAACAGGGCAAACCCTAGGTCAAGTTTCTCCTGCCTGGATACAGCAACGACTACAGCATTCAGGAATTAAATCGGTCAACGTGGCTGTTGACGTCACCAACCTAGTGATGCTTGAGCAGAGCCAGCCACTTCATGCTTTTGATGCCGACGCGCTAGAGCGCCTTGCCGACTGTCCTATCTCAGCAGCTGACTTTAATCTGCGTCAGGCGCATGACGGAGAGTACTTCAAAGGAATAGATGGATGCGAACGCATGCTCAACTGCGAAGTGCAGGTGGTGACCTGCCATGATCGTCCGATTGCTCTAGCAGGCGTAATGGGCTCAATGGACAGCCGCGTAACTGAGTCTACTTGTAGAATCTGGCTTGAGGCAGCGCTATTTACCCCAGCTGCTGTCCGGCGTACTGCTCGCTCCACTGGCCTAAGAACCGATGCTAGTACTCGTTTCGAGAAAGGGCTACCACGAGGCATAACACTGTCATCTTCTGCCCGTGCTGCAACGCTCCTACAAGAAATACTTGGTTCTACCACTAGTGGCCGCTGGGTTCATGGCCGTTTGGAAGAGAGTTTCCCACCGATCTCTTTAAGGCGCCAGGCGATCCACCGCACACTTGGCTTACTAGTAGACAATGGCACGCCACGGAGCCTAAAAGACGATGAGATTGAGCGCTGTCTAGTTGCCCTAGGCTGTACTCTTGATAGCACTAGAGAAGGATGGCAGGTCAGCATCCCTCACTCACGCCGTTGTGATCTTCTTCGTGAGATTGATCTAGTTGAGGAGGTCGCTCGACTTGTCGGCTACAACCTTTTCGAGGCAAAGCTCCCGAAAACCCTCGGCCCAGGTGGCCTTAACCCCCGCCAAAAGGCTGAGCGAGAACTTCGTAAACTTCTTGCTATTAGTGGCTTTCAGGAGATCTCAACACTATCTCTAGTGGGCCCACCCCTAGATGATAACCATCGGGTTCCCCTTTCAAACCCTTTGTTAACTGAGTATGGTTATCTCCGCAACGATCTGCACGAAGAGCACCTACGCGTGTGTCAGAGCAACTTTAGGTCTTTCCAATCTGGCTGCTGGATCTTTGAGATTGGCAATTTATTTTCGGGCAGTTCAGATGATATCCGGCAAAACTCTGTACTTGCTGGAGTCATTAGCGGTGAACGAGTCCTTGAGCGATGGAGCCGAAGCGGCAAGCTAAAGTTACTAAGTTATTTCGAAGCCCGTGCTCTTGTTGGGCGCTCCTTGGCTGGTCTTAAGCTCGATGTCAGTGATCGTCCCTATCTATCACCTCCGCCTCTGCTACATCCAGGCCGTTGCGCTGAACTATTCCTAGAGGGGCAGGTTTGTGGGCACTTCGGGCAACTTCATCCTAGCTATGCTGAAGATCTGGTTCTTCCTAGAGAAACCTATCTATTCCAGCTTGGCCTCAATTCAATACTGACGGCATCTACACGAGGCAATCGCCGGATCCCTGTATTTCAGCCGTATCCGACAGTGCCATCAATAGACCGTGATCTTGCTGTGCTAGTACCTACTAATACTGCTAGTGGAGATGTGCTCCAGGTTATCTGCAGAGCAGGAAAGCCTCTTCTTGAGAACGTGGAACTAGTTGACCATTTTGAGAGCGATAACCTGAAGGCAGGTCACTGTAGCCAATCCTACCGACTTCGTTTTCGTGGATCTGGCACACTAACCGATGCCCAGGTGTTACCTATTCAGCAAAAGATTCGCGAGGCACTAGTACAACATTTTAGAGCAGAGCCACGCAGCTAACTAATGGAGATTTAAGATAAGCTGCATACAATAATGGTTTAGATTTCTAAAACAAATAATCATACAAAATACTTCAGTCTCTTAGAAAAGTCTTTCAGCGCAAACTGTTATTTTGTAAACTGGGCTATGCTAGCTGCTTAACAAGTTCATATGGAGAACTAGTAACAAAGAGCATTCGCATACCTAGTCTAAGCACTTAGACTTGAATAGTAGCTAGCCTAAGATATGCCATTAAGATGCTAGTAGCAAAGTCAAAAGTTCACAGAAAGACTCTAGAAAGAAACCTTTGGGATTTTTCTCAGATCTTGGTAGCATCCAGATTTTTCCTACCAAGATTAAGTGGCTTTCTCACTGCAGCCAGTTAAGACCCTATCTCAGAGCGATGAAGGAGAGAGGAGATGCGTGCAAGGCTTAAAAACTCCAGAGGAAAGTCTCAAATTCTTTTATAATCGCTATTAGCTTCTCTGAGATCATGAGTGTTGTCCGCGATCTAATTCTACAGGCCGATGATGAGCTTCGTTATCCCAGTAGTGGTGAACTTATTACAATGGTAAGCTACTTGGCTCAGGGAGCAACACGATTGTCAATCGTGCGCATGCTTACAGACAATGAGAAGAAGATCATAGATGAGTCAGCTAAGCAGCTTTTCCGTCGCCGACCGGAATATGTCGCACCCGGAGGTAATGCCTACGGTCAGCGTCAACGGGCACAGTGTCTGCGCGATTACAGTTGGTACCTACGTCTTGTCACATATGGAGTGCTCGCTGGCAGCACTGAGATAATTCAGATGATTGGCTTAATCGGCGCCCGCGAAATGTATAATAGCCTAGGCGTACCTATGCAAGGTATGGTCGAAGCGATGAAAGCAATGAAGGCTGCCTCGCTTGTTTTACTGTCTGAGCAACAGCAACTTATCACAGCACCCTACTTTGACTTTTTGATTCAGGGCATGCAAACACCAACTTAGTTTTTTGCTTTTCAGATGCTAATAAATTGTTGACTCGTAGTTACTTGATTAGCTTTTTGCTCTCATCAGTTGTTGTCGGGGTTTGCAAAAAAGTCACAGAAGCTAATAGGTTTAGTCATAAAAGTGAGCTGTAACGCTTAGAATGTCGTAATATTATTTAGGCTAGTCTCGCCAGACCATTCCACAACTACAAGGACAAGCAGCACAGTTAGAGCTCCGATCCGCCAGGATAGGATCGCTAACAAGGCTAGCTATGTTCCCTACTTTTTGCTGCGGCTACTCTGGCCAGTGTAACTCTTCCGAAGAGTCACGGATTCATTACTATAAACGAAAGTTACAGATGCTCAAATTTTGGCGCGAGGGCATTGAGCGCCAGCTAGCTGCCCTCGATGCCTCGATCAACACGCTTCAGAGCCAGATAGACCGTAATCAGGCTGACGCATGAAACTCCCAATGATCAGCTATAGCCTCTAGTCACTGAACTAGCACAGTTTTATTTAGCAGTTGTAAGCTAAGCGGTTTCCATAAAATTGTCAATATCATATTGTACTTGGTGATATAAGAAGACCATCTCCACTAATCTTAGGATTGGAAACCTAATTCTGTCAATCTAACACTGATTAACCGTTAAACTAATAGTTTCTGAGCTAAAATATGCATATAATCATTAGCTTCCAGCAGCTGTGACAATGTATATATCAACCTTGCATATTAAAGTAGTGCTAAGTAGTGTGTATGATGATCTGGCTACACGACCTCTTGAAGAAGATTCTCAGGCCCTCTCTTGAGCAGCCAGCTAAGATTAGAACAATCAGTAGCAAGTAGATAGCCAGCAAATCCGAGAGCATTAACGCTAAATCCTGCCACTCCTTCCCGGCGACGTCGTATCAGGGCCACCCATGTTGGTGTCAGTAATAGGTTATATGGATGAAGTGGCTGACGATCGTATAACGGGTCGCCAAGCCCTAAGTTGCAGGCAAGTGCAATGTACTGACTATACAGTGTCTCGGTTTGGCTACAGACCTGATTGATACTACGATAAGCAACAGCACAAGCCTTTGCTAAACTCCCACAGTTTTCCCGGCCTTGCAAGAGATCTTCGAACCAGCTTGCACGCGGACAAATCTGTTCTTCACAGCTGCGCGGCAATAGCTGCAAATGCCGATGGGGCTGACTTGCTCCAGCACCTGGTCCACTGTTAAAGAACCAAAGCCCCTGAGTATCACGATCCACCTCTAGTAAAGCGGCAAAATCGCTGATCTCTAACCAGCCAATCTGAGGGGCCCAGTGGCGTGTGATTAACAGCATATGAGCTGTCTGAACCGGAAACTTGTTTAAGATCAGCACGTGGGTGTTGCCAATAGGAGCAACAGCAAGTTGCGGATTCCATGGAAGAAAAGGATTCGGTTTTGGCCCAGCAGCTTGCAAGTGGCGTGGAGGAATGCCAGAGAGACAGCGCAGCTCAAAGGACCTACTAGCACTGTCTAGTGGCCGGATCGTAGTAGTGAGAGGGATTAGTGCTCTCTGGACACGAGCAGTGCGACTACGGTGAAGGGCTTTTGCCCAGAGGCGCTTGTTATGCACGGTATTGAGGATAGTCCAAGGAAAAGGAAAAAATTTTCCAGAGCTTAATAACTTCCTAAAGCCTAATGGGGTCATTCAACTGCATTTCTAGCCTGCTTGCTCCAGCTTTGCTGAGGTGAGGTATAGTTATGTGCTTTGATCAAGGTAGTTAGCCGCACATAACAAGCTGTAGACATTTATGCCACTAGATTTAAAGGGTCAATATAGCAGGACCACTCTGGCCTTGCAAATCTAGCTCAATACTATGAGGTAAAACATTGCGCAGGTCCTAAGGGCATGTGATTTGCAGGTTTGAGGTTCTCTAGAATTGCAGTCGAGCAGAAATCAGTCAGAAAGATTACATGCTAGCCTAACTACCTCTTGCAGTCTTTAAACAAGATACTAGTTTGTGGAGCATAGAAGTTAGGCTGAGAATTTAGCTACACTGCGCTGTGACCTTTGGGAAGCGATAGGGTAGCCTTCAAATATGCTCTGGAGATGCTTTAGGAAAGCTAAACTTTCTAAAGCATTTATTATGTTATACGAGGCCAGCTTGTGTTGATCTTGACACTAGTTTGAGACTTTTTGTGCCATCTAACTACACTAAATTATACCATTAACCGACAGGCCAAATTTTTGGTAGGATCTAAGCTAGTAAACAGTATGGATGGTTTAGAAGTCAAACTGTACCACTTTATCCTTGTGTCAAGTTGGATTGCTTTATTAGGTTTGACAATTATCATATTAAATATGGGTCCTTACCGCAAGCTACAGATGAGATTACACTCTATGACTTTATGTCACAAGATGTAGGCACGTGTGCAAGCAATAGTCCTACAAATTTCGCTATCGTAACAATCTATGTGAATCCTACAATACAGCTAGGCAGCAAGGCTCTTATGAATGAAGATTCCTGGAGCGGACTTGCTCTAGTAGTCGGGGTTGGTGGTATTGGCAATGCGCTTGCGGATACTCTGGCTCGTAATTGGCCATCACTAGAGGTAGTCCGCTGCTGTAGGGCAACAACTAACCCAGCTGAATGGCAAGTAGATCTTGAGTGCGATAGTAGTCTGTCAGTTCTTCGAGATCGACTTAGTCATCAGGATCTCCCTCTACGTCTCGTCATTAATTCCAGTGGACGTCTGCATGGGCCCGATCTGCATCCGGAAAAGCGCCTACAGCAGGTGCAGCGTCGGTACCTTGCCGAAAGCTTTGGCATTAACGCAATAGGTCCCCTTCTTCTAGCACGTGCCATCGAGCCAGCTATACAGCGGAGCCTGCCTTTTAACTTCGCCAGCTTGAGCGCGCGCGTTGGTAGTATTGCTGACAACCGTAGCGGTGGTTGGTATGCTTACAGAGCAGCTAAAGCTGCGCAGAATCAGCTGCTGCGTACCCTCAGCATAGAATGGTCAAGAAAGTTCCCACTGGCTACTGTCACTTTGCTACACCCTGGGACCACTGACACGGCGCTCTCACAACCATTCCAACAATTTGTTTCTGCAGAAAGCATATTCACGACACAGCGTGCAGCCGAGCACTTACTGAAAGTACTGATGTGCCAGACACCAGACCAATCTGGATCTTTCTTGGCTTGGGATGGTCAGTCAGTTCCCTGGTAAGCAAAGTTCTGCAGAAGTTCAAGTGGCACTATCTCTAACGTACTTTGTTCAGTAGAACTAAGGAGTACTGGTGGTGCCATACCATCTTCATAAGCTTGTTTCCAACGCGTTGCACAAATGCACCAGTAATTTCCTGGCCTTAGGCCAGGAAATCCAAACTCAGGAGCGGGTGTAGACAAGTCATTGCCTTGTGAGCGACTGTAACGCAGAAAGGTTTCAGTCATCATACAGCAGATGCTGTGGCGGCCCAGATCTGATGGCTCAGTACGACAGTGACCATCGCGGAACCAGCCGGTCATCGGCTTGCAACTGCACAGATTCAGCGGTTCCCCAAGAACATTAAGAGTGGTAGATGACACGGTAAAGATTGTAAGTCCGCGAAGTGATGTAGGAGAGTCTGCCCAAAGGCCGACATATTAGCAGTGGGTAAGGTTGACGGATCCCCCGGTGCAGGCGTTAAAGGTCAGTCAGTCATGCCTCCTCAATGGACTGGGAGTTCACAGAAGACGCCGCTTTCCTCGCCCTCTGCGATGCGTTCCGCGAGAGTGGTGAGAGTTCCGCTATAGAGTTTCTAGCTAATGGTGAGGGTGCATTCCATTTCCAGGAACTAACACAAAATGCTGCTGGTGAGGGGTTTGATCTCAGCGACTCTGAGGATCTAGAAGCCTTTCAGCAAGAGGTAATCGACACCATGGAGATCCTCTGCCGAGATTGAACATGTGTCTCACGAGAGCCCTAGTAGCCCACATTTTATTACTACTTTTCTTACCTTCCTTTTCTTTTCCAGAAAATATGGTATTAAAATCGCTAAAGTTCGCAGCCTCGCATTATTCACCCAAGCTTACAAGTAAAGCTTACTGGGAGCCCTTAGGCACTGAAGTAGCCTGCTTTGCTATGCAATGCAATAAGAGCTGTTGTGCTTTGCTCTGGTTGCAACTGATCGCTAGTATCCATCGACAAGCCTATGCGCTTGGCATCCAGCCAGTCTAGTTGCTGTCGCGAATCGGCCATATTTGGGCAGGCTGGGTAGCCGAAGGAATATCGACTTCCACGGTACCGCTGAGCGAGAACATCACGGAGAGACATGGCATCAGCATCACCAAAGCCACATTCTTGGCGAATGCGCGCGTGTGTCCACTCCGCTAAAGCCTCAGCCATTTGAACTGCTAGTCCGTGAAAATACAGATAATCACTATAGGCATTAGCCTGGAATAGCTCCTGGCTAAATGCACTTGCTTTCTCCCCCATCGTTACTGCCTGCATTGGCAACACATCAGTGGGATGTCCATCCTTAAGATCTCGGAAAAAGTCTGAGATACAGTATCGGTTGCCTCCACGTTGTCTAGGTAAGTCAAAGTAACCAAGTGTACATAAGCCGCCGGAATCAAATATGGTCAGCCTGTTACCTTCTCGACCGCAGGGAAAGTAGCCATAGGCAACAGCAGGACAGAGCAGAGACTCTTGGCACACGCGTTTCAGCCAGTAGCTGAGAACTGGTTCTGCTCGCTCGTGCAGTAGCGACTCATACTCCTTACGTGACTGATCTTTACTCTTGCGAAACTGCCACTGTCCTGCAAAGAGTGCGTGGCGATCAATATATTTGATGACCTCTTCTAAAGGAATCTCGCAGGCACTTAGTACTCGAGCTCCAAGGAAGGGAGGATGCACCGGTTCTTCTGCTGGGACGACTTCGGAACGGCACGATGTAACGCTAGCAGTAGATATAGATATTTTGCCGACAGTATCTTTAATGGTTTCACCATCACTTATTGGTCGAGAACTACTCGTAACTTCAGTAGTTTCTCCACCAAAGTTAATCCCCTTTGGACAGCCATCCAAAAAACCTCTGCAATTGTCCCAACGGCCAGCTATTCGAGCTGCAATATAAGCATCCATGAAGCGCAGATCAGTAAAGGCATCGCGTCCATAAAGCACCTTGCCCTTATAGACTTTACTACAGTCGCGGTTGACGAATTGTGGTGTAAGTGCAGCACCACCAAGGATTACAGGCACATTAATCCCTGCATCATTGAGGGCTTGTAGATTGTCTTTCATAAAGACTGTTGACTTTACCAAAAGACCACTCATAGCAATACAGTCAGCCTGGTGTTCTTTTTGCGCTTCGATAATAGCGTTAATCTCTTGCTTAATACCAAGGTTAATTACCTCATAGCCATTATTGGTAAGAATAATATCGACGAGATTTTTGCCAATGTCGTGCACATCACCTTTAACAGTAGCAATCAGAAACCTTCCTTTTGCTGCAGCTTCGCCCTCAGCTTTATCCATATAGGGCTTGATAAAAGCAACAGCTGCTTTCATTGTCTCCGCAGACTGAAGGACAAAAGGCAGTTGCATCTGGCCAGATCCAAACAAATCACCTACAACTTTCATACCGTCTAGCAGAAAAGTGTTAACTATCTCTAGAGGCTTGTAGGTTGCAAGAGCTTCTTTTAGACCATCATTAAGTCCAATACGCTCGCCATCAATTATATGTTGCCGTAGTCGATCCTCAATTGAGAGCTCGCTAAGTGAAGGACCAGCATTTCGTGCATCACGAATGCTAACGCCCTCGAAAAGACTGGTAAGCTTGACGAGAGGATCATAAATGCAAAGACCATTTTTAAACTGACGAGAATCATTAATCAGATTGTGGCATACCTGTTGTTGTTCTTCGCTAATCTTTGCCAGCGGCAGTATTTTTGTTGGCGAAATAATTGCTGCATCCATGCCAGCCTCACAGCAATCATGCAAGAAGACAGAATTAAGTGTAATCCTTGCTGCAGGTGATAGACCGAAGCTAATGTTTGAGATGCCAAGAATTACATGTGCCCTGGGTAGGCAAGCACGGATGCGACGGATGGCCTCTATAGTCTCGGCACCATTGCGACGGTCTTCCTCAATACCTGTAGAGATAGGAAGGGCAAGTGGATCATAGAAAATCTCATGAGCCGGAATACCATATTCAGCAGCATCGTGGTAAGCCCGTTGGGCAATAGCAAACTTCTTTTCTGCCGTTCTCGCCATACCCTCCTCGTCAATTGTTCCAATTACTATGCTAGCCCCAAAGTTGCGGGCAAGTTGCAGAATACGAAAGAATCGCTCGTCACCATCCTCATAGTTTGTTGAATTGATGATACACTTACCTCCAGCAACCTTTAGTCCTGCCTCCATTTTTAACCAGTCAGTTGAATCGAGCATGAGTGGTAAGTTGACACTAGTCACTAGGCGGCTAACCAGCTCTTGCATGTCGCGTACACCGTCACGGCCAACATAATCGACATTAATATCAAGTATGTGTGCATTTTCTTTCACCTGGCTGCGTGCTACTGAAACCAGACCATCCCAGTCTTCAGCATTGAGCAATTCACGAACCTTGCGCGAGCCACTAGCGTTTAGCCGCTCTCCAACAATTAGAAAGGAATTATCCTGATGATAAGGAGTTGCCCCATAAATAGAAGCAGCAGCAGGCTCATGAACTAAGAATTCCCGAGCAAGATTACCTAGACAACGCTGATGAGGTCTTTTCAGAGGATGTAAATTGCGAGCCATATCAGCTAGCTCCCGAATGTGTTCAGGTGTAGTGCCACAGCAACCGCCAATTACCTGCACACCAAGATCTTCCACAAAGTGCATGAGCTGCATCCTCAGCTCAAGTGGCTGTAGTCGGTAGTGAGCTATGCCGCCTATATTCTCCGGAATTCCAGCATTGGGGATGCAACTAACCGTAAATGGTGAATGCTTAGAAAGATAATGTATATGCTCCTTCATTTGCTCGGGGCCAGTAGCACAGTTCAGGCCAAGGATGTCAATTGGAAAAGGCTCCAGAATCGCTACGACAGCAGAAATATCAGAGCCAACAAGCATTGTCCCAGTCGTCTCCATTGTTACTGAGACCATTAGCGGGCGACGTTGTCCTAAACGAGTAAATGCCTGCTCAATCCCTTGTATAGCAGCCTTAATTTGTAGGACGTCCTGGCAGGTCTCGATGATGAATAAATCAACATCACCAAGTAGTAGGCCTTCTGCCTGTTCGCTGAAGGCACTACACATCATATCAAAATTGACATGACCCAGAGTTGGTAGCTTTGTGGTAGGGCCTATGGAGCCGGCAACAAAGCGTGGCTGTGCCGCCGTGCTGTAAGCAGCAGCTGTCTCGCGAGCTAGCTCTGCAGCACGGCGGTTAATTACCAGTGCTTGATCCTCGAGACCATACTCAGCAAGGACAATTGAAGTGGCACCGAAGGTATTGGTCTCAATCACATCACAACCTGCCTCAAGGAATTGGCAATGCACTCTGCGTACAGCATCAGGGCAGGTGACAACCAAGTTCTCGTTACAGCCCTCCAAATCCAATCCGCCAAAATCTTCTGCAGTCAGACCGAGTTTCTGCAGTGATGTTCCTGTGGCGCCGTCAAAAACTAAGACGGGCCGCTCCGGACCGTGAAGCCTATTGAGGAAAAAGGAGCTGGAACCATGGCGTTGTTGTTCCCTGGTTGCTACCTGCATCCACCGGACTCGCTTTTCAGAGCGCAATCCTAGAGATGATTGTTACTAGGTCTCACTAAGTATGATACGTGTGACCCAATGCTCATATGCTGGCTCGCGCCCTTCGGTGATTGCGTTGAGCTTTTCACGTAAGGCATTCATTACTGGGCGCTGAGTTGCCAGATCAGTGGTTTCAAGCCTCCGAACTGGCGTAATCTTTGCTGCTGTTCCTGTTAGGAAAACTTCCTCAGCAATGAAAAGTTCGGTCTTATCAACTGGACGTTCAACCACTCGAATTCCCATGTCTTTAGCTAGCTCTATCACACTAGCCCGAGTAATACCTTCAAGTATGTCCTGGTCAACCCCTGGCGTAATTAAAACATCATCACGCACAAGGAAAAGATTCATGCCGCTAGCCTCGCTTACCTTGCCACGGCTATTGAGTAATAAGGCCTCATCAAAGCCACTCTGTACAGCCTCTGTTTTAGCCAGTGAGCTTGTGATGTAGGCACCACTAACTTTTCCTCGCAAAGGTAGCGACCTATCTTCCTGACGTGTCCAGCTACTGATCCTGCAACTAACGCCATCCGGAGAGAGGTAATCACCCAACTCGATACCATAGATTAGAAAATCTGTCTCGATGTTATGTAAGCGCGGCGCGATGCCTACATCACTCGTGTAGACAAATGGTCTCAGATAGACTGAAGCTATGGGCCGGTTAGCTTGTAGCATTGCTATGATGGCCCTCATCACAATCTCCTCACTTAAGTCGGAGACCAAGAGTCGAGCGCTCTGGCTAAGCCGTCGAGCATGACGATCTGCGCGGAAGAGCAGGATGCAGTTGGGGTTGATTGGGTCAGGAATCGCTCGCATGCCCCCAAAAGCTCCTGTTCCATAGTGCAGCGCATGGGTTGCTATCGAGATGCGTGCCTCCTCAAAAGGCACGCAACGTCCCTGGAACCAGGCGTAGGGGAGGAACTGATGCATAGTCGTCGGCCCGGAGGCCAAATCCTCTCATTGCAGTAGAGAATGGGCTGATGCACCGAATTGCCACCCTACCAGGCTCTGGTCCACCAGATAGTGGAGACCTCGTCGAGCAACCACCAGCTAAGGCGCTGTTCTTAACCAGTGCTCTCTCTGATATCAGTAGCCTAGCTGCAACACTTCGCATCCCAGCAATTCATCAACTGTGGCGCAACGGGATACGAGCACTGCCGCTGTCTGCCCTGAGTCATCCCGCCCAAGTTGATCATTACCTTTCTACAACGGCCCAGTACGCCGACGTTGTGATCATAAGGCTCCTAGGCGGACGTAGCCACTGGAATTATGGCCTTGAACAGGTGCGCCGTTGGCAAGAAGATGTTAGTAGTCGTGTGCTTGTTGTCTTGGCAGGAACCCCTGACCAAGATAAAGAGCTACATGACCTGGGCAGCATTGATCCTGGGCTCGCTGGGCGTCTAGCTGAGCTTTTGCGTATTGGTGGTACCAATAACCTCGTAAAGTTTCTCGAAGTAGTTAGCCAACTGCAAAGTGGAGCCAGACCACTAGCTGCCAAAATTACCCCACAGCCAATGGCAGATCCACAACCATGGGACTGGCAGCAAGAGCCTGGACCACGCGTTGGTGTTATTCTTTATCGTGCTTTGTACCAATCAGGTGATACAGAAGCAGCAAAAGCACTTCTAGCAGCACTGCGTCGTTCTGGCATCGCACCAAGGACACTGTGGGTAAGTAGCCTTCGCGACACCGCTGTTCAAAATAGGGTCTTAAGATTTCTACAGCGTGAGTCTGTAGACGCAGTAATCACCGCCACATCATTTGCCTCAGTTCAGTTTGAGGATGCAGGCATGGGCTCCCCTCTTTGGGATATGCTCGGTGTGCCGGTCCTACAACTTCTGAGCAGCGGACGCAGCTATGAGCAGTGGCGATGTAGTAGCCAAGGCATTGACCCTCTTGACCTTTGCTTGCAGGTTGTACTGCCAGAGCTTGACGGTCGTGTTACTACGCGGGTTGGCAGCTTTCGGAGTATTGAACGCGCCGATGCAAGCTTAGCCACGGCGGTCCATCGACTTAGGCCAGATGCCACAGGCCTAAACTGGATTGCGAGCCATGCTGCTGCCTGGTGTGATCTGCGTCACACACCTCCAGAGTTGCGTCGATTAGCCCTAATCTTGGCTAATTATCCTGTGCGAGATGGACGCATTGCCAATGGCGTTGGTCTTGATACACCGGCCAGTATTGTATCTATCCTGCATTGGTTAAAGACAGCTGGTTACCAGCTTGGTTCCCTAGCTATACCACAGAGTGGTGATGCCCTAATGCACAAGCTTCTGGAGGGTCGAACTAATGATCTTGAGAGTCGTAGTAGACCTCCTCTAGACTACCTAAGTATCGGAGACTACCTAAACTGGTGGCGGACGCTTTCTCCACAAGTACGTACACCTATCCAGTCACGCTGGGGCAATCCTGAACAAGCTATCGATCTCGAGGACAAAGGATTCCCTATCCATGGCCTGCGCTTTGGCCATATAGTGATCCTAATCCAGCCTTCTCGTGGCTACGACCCGGATGCGATCAACGATCTGCATTCACCTGACCTACCACCGCCACATCGCTATCTGGCCCAGTACTTGTGGCTGCGCTGTCACCATAAAATGCAACTAATGGTGCATGTGGGCAAACACGGCAGTGCCGAATGGTTACCCGGCAAGTCAGTTGGACTAAGCGAGATTTGTGCTCCTAGTCTTGCCCTTGGAGCTATCCCACACCTTTATCCCTTTATCGTTAATGATCCCGGGGAAGGATCCCAAGCTAAGCGACGTGGTCATGCGGTAATATTAGATCATTTGACCCCACCATTAGCCCGTGCTGATCTATATGGTGGCTTGCAGAAGCTTGAAGATTTGCTAGAGGAATATCTTCAGGTTCAGCAGCTAGGAGCTGAGAGAAAACCAATTCTTGAGCAAAAGCTACAGCAGTTACTAAAAGTACTAAACTGGCCAGGGAGCTCTGAGATTTGCGAGGGCACACAAGGATGGCAGAGTCGTTTGCACTCCTGTCTCGAGACTGCTGACGCGTATCTTTGTGAGCTGAGAGAGGCCCAGATTCGTACTGGCCTTCACTGTCTGGGAAATTCCCCAGACCCACAACATATGCTGGATTTGCTCCTTTCTCTAGCTCGCTGTCCACAGGCTGGCGAAGCTGGCCTTACACAGGCTATGGCGACTGCCTTGGATCTAGAGTTAGATCCCTGGAGTGATGAAGAGGGAAATATCCTGACGGTGCCTGATCAACAATGTCTGCGCGAAATTGGCATCAAGCAACCGCGCTGCATTGGCCATGGAGTGGCCTGGCTTGAGGAACAAGCACTCAAGTTGGTAAATAGCTGGTTGGATTATCCCATCAGTCTCGGGTCTCCGCATGTGGTCTGGTCGTCACATCCACTACCTGACTGTCAGCGCAAGCGCGTGCTACAGGAGCTATGGCCACGCTTGGTGGCCTGCGGTAATGCCGAACGAGAAGCATTCCTGGCAGGCGTTGCAGGCCAACGTCTCAGAGCTGGCCCGTCGGGTGCACCAACTAGAGGGCGGCCAGAGGTTCTTCCAACAGGCCGTAATTTCTACTCTGTAGATCTGCGTGGATTACCAACAGAGTCTGCCTGGGATCTTGGTAGACGCAGTGCTAGTCAGCTACTTGAATTACACCTTCAAGAGGAAGGAGAGCACCTGCTTCATCTAGCTCTTTCCGTATGGGGAACAGCTACGATGCGTAATGGCGGGGAGGACATTGCACAACTACTCGCTTTGTTGGGCGTATGGCCAGTTTGGGATGGACCCTCCCGGCGTATCGTTGATCTTGAACTGATTCCTCTATCGTCACTTGGTCGTCCACGTGTTGATGTAGTGCTCCGCATTTCCGGTCTCTTCCGAGATGCATTCCCTCAACTAGTTTCTTGGGTACACCGTGCACAAGCCATGGTAGCTGCTCTTGACGAGCCTGCGGAGATGAATCCATTAGCGGCGCTGCAGCGCGAGGTAGGCCACCAAAATCGAATCTATGGTTCAGCACCTGGGGCTTACGGCGCTGGTTTGCAAACATTGATCGACGGTGGCAACTGGAATGAGCGTCACGAACTCGGTGAAGCCTTTTTGGCCTGGAGTGCGTGGAGCTATGACGAAAATGTATTGGGACAACATGATCCCAACGGCTTGCGGCAGAATCTACGACGAGTTCAAGCCGTCTTACACAATCAGGATAACCGCGAGCACGATCTGCTCGACTCAGACGACTACTACCAGTTTCATGGTGGGCTCTCGGCTGCTGTGGAAAGTAGTGGTGGTAACCGACCGCGTCTCTGGTTTGCGGATCACTCACGGATGCAAAGATTACGGCTACACAGCCTTGAAAAAGAGATTGATAAGGTAGTGCGCAGTCGGCTACTCAATCCTCGCTGGATCAATGGTATGCGCGAACATGGCTATAAGGGCGGCTTCGAGTTATCTGCAAGCCTGGATTATCTATTTGCCTATGATGCAGCAACTGATCGAGTTCCTGACTGGTGCTACGGAGCGCTCTTTGATGCTTGGCTAGCTGACTGCAGCACTCGAGACTTTCTTGAGAGACGGAATCCATGGGCACTTCGCGATATGGCAGAGCGACTCCTCGAAGCATCAAACAGAGGTCTCTGGCAAGGAGCGGATACCATCCAGCTGGAGGCACTCCAGAATCTCATTCTCAGCTCAGAAGCCAGAATTGAGCAGGGGGGCTTTAGTTGTTGAGATCGCGTGCCATGGCGCGGAAAGGATCTATAGACCCAGATGAGCTGCTACGGTTAATGCTAGCCTTGGGCTTAGTACTTTTTGGCTTGTTGTTGTCACTGTATTGAGCATCTTGTATACCTGAGACAGCTTTAGTATCTATAGGAGTATTCGTATTGACACCTGTGATGGCACTGCCACGCAGGCGCTTTTCCATCTCCTCTTGCGTCATTTTTTCGGCAAAGGTTTTCTTCACCGGTTTAGGAATCCCAGATGAGATAGGGTAGGACTTCTCCTGTTCCTGAGTAGCTGAACCACCAAGACCTTGACTTCGCTCTTCAAGCTTTGTATCCGTTGCATCCACTTCAAACACAAGTTTCTTGTTTCCAGGGTTACTCACTGTACCGGGGAAGGTATGCGTGATAGTTTTAGCTTCACGCATGTAAGCTACATCTCCTAGAGAAGAGGATGAATCAGAGTCTAGGAAGAAAGCTGTTTCCTTATCAACAGGGACTTTTGGTTTAGCTGGAGTATCGGAAGAATTACCCTTCAGCAACCGATCTAGAAAACCCATAGCTGAGCGATTTAAAGCCTAGGTTGAAATCTAGCGACCGCGGAGGTTCAATCCGTGTGTATCGGTACCACATGTATGCAGGAGGCCAAGGCTATTGAGTTGCCGTTCAATCGAGTCGCAAATGATTGCCGTTGGTCTCCACTCAGGTCGCATGTCATAGTCGTACCAGGTTTCACCACCGTCAAAGCCAACTGCTGCTGCTGCATCGATCAGATCATGACAACTCAGCCGATAGCGAGCCGGGTGTGCAAGTACAGCTAGCCCCCCGGCTGCATGAATGGCATGGCAAACCGACTCTGCCCGCAGTGGTTCACCTATAGCGGCATCACCTGTGCAGTAAGGCTTCAGAGACGAATCACCATAGCGGAAACTCAATCCCAGTACATGCACAAGGCATCCTTGCAGCACTGCACTTATTTCGATCCCAGTCCAGATGGTCGGCCAGTCTTGTGCTGCGTCTTGGTCTGCGATCCAGGCCTGCATTTGTGGAAAGGCATCGACAGAGTGATGATCCGTCACAGCGATGTGCTTAAGACCAATCTCCGATGCCTGGCGAATCAGTTCTTGTGGCGTGAGGCTGCCGTCACTGCAAACAGTATGGCAGTGAAAATTCAGACGGTCTGGGCAGCTATCAGCGTTGACCCCTTCTAGCACTGTGGCTAAAGGGTGATGATGTATCTCAGATGCCATGAACAGCCTCAGTTGACTCAGCCTCGTGCCTAAGTCGACGCCAACGCGCGTAGAACTGAATACTGGCAGCAATAAATATTGTCAGCCCAACAATTAACCAGGTTGCTGCGCTAGTGGGGAACTGAGACTTGAATACCACTAGCATAACCACTAACACTAGTGCCAGTGTCGGCAACTCGTTGAGCACACGCAGCTGTCGACTAGTCCAATGGCATGTCCCCGTACCTAATTGTCCCATCAACCTATAACAAAAACCATGGTAGAGGACAATTCCAGCTACAATACACAGCTTGACATGCATCCATCCTTGCCTAATCCAGTCCGGCTGGCTGATTAGTAGCCCCACTGCCATAGAGATGGTAAGAACCATGCCAGGAGTAGTAATAATGTTGGCCAAGCGGCGCTCCATTAGCTCGTACTGACGGTGGAAAGGCTCTCTCAGCTCAGGATCAAGCTCCTCTACATCAATGTGGTAGATGAAGAGGCGTACTAAGTAAAACAGCCCGGCGAACCAGACCACAACTCCCACAATATGGAGCGTTTTGAACCAGAGATAGGCATCTGAAGAAAGCATCATAATTGTGTCAGGCAAAGCTGATTGGCATTAACAAAGCATGGTGGATGAGACCCTATTAAAGCAAGGATCCAGAGCATGAGGGCATATGCGCCTGAACACAGGGTTCGTATGTGGGGCTCGTGCTGTTGCAGCTTTCTCCAAACAGTATATGTTGGCCCTGGCTAGATTGCAGAGACCTAGTTTGTCATTTGCTGATTTTGAAGTTCTGCCCTCTGCTAAGCTTAGTAACGGTTATTAGTTGACCTTAGTTGTACTCAGCTCTGTATATTAAGAATTACACCTGGGCAATATTTTGTCTCTTAGTGAAGCTCTATCTTAGCTATTGCTTTACCATGGTGCAAAGCTTTTATCTATTGCAGGAAAATATTACTTCGCTATAATCCCAGATGATAGTTAATAGCATCTACACTCTTGTTACTGCTCCAGAGAGATTATGCACTCTGCATATGATTCTTACAGCAATCAAGTAAGTTATTAGTTAGAACCAACTAAGCTTAAATACCATAAGGGCTCTGACAACAGACTGTGGAGAGTGGTTCTTATCTAGTAACCCACGCTATGATAAAGACCACAAGCAAAAGACTAACTTAAGTACGAAGCATTAGGTATAGTGCTTCGTACTTAGCTTACGTAGCATTACATAAATAAAGTTCGTTCTTAAGTGACCTCGCGTATCAGCCTGCAAGCACGGCGACCAATAGCAATTGCGTAACTGCGATCGACAAGCCCAAACCGCGGGCTTACCACCAACTGGCGGCAATCTATGACTACCCGTTCACGATGGCCTTGCTGATCCTCTAATTTAAGGATTAACTGCCAGTGATTCTTGGCACTTCGACTAATTGCATCAGCGCAAACTGGGCCTGTGCAAAGTCCAGGCCCAGCTTGTGCAGTTGAAGAAACTGCAATAATGAGGAGAACAACAAATATGGGAGATAAAAGCATCAAGCGAATCATTCAAGTCACGTCTTGTTTACAGTCTCTGTCATTAGGATGAAAGTAAGAATAAATTTGCCTCGCGAGAGACTTTCCTAGCCCTGAGACATTGGTGAGTTGGTCGATACTTGCAAGCTGGACGGCATCAACTGAGTGAAAGTGAGCTAGAAGATCACGTACCCGCTTTGGACCTATTCCAGGAATTTCATTAAGATTAGAGTGTCTCATACGTTGTCTACGCTGTTGCCGATGGAAGTTAATGGCAAAGCGGTGGGCCTCATTGCGCAGACGTCGCAGTAGGGAGATTGCTGGCTGATCTGGCTCAGTCTTGAGCGGCATGTTGCTGCCAGGCAGAAATACCTCCTCACGTTTCTTGGCCAGAGCACAAACTACCAAATCCTCATGTAGATTGAGCTCACGCAGAGCTTCCATCACAGCCAAGAGTTGTCCCTTACCTCCATCAATCATGACTAGGTCAGGCCAGTCATCAAGATTATTATCTCTGAGATAGTTATTGCAGCAGCTACGCAATCGCTGTATATCACCATCCTCAGCCTTAATATGTGCCCAGTGGCGAAAACGGCGGCGTATAATCTCAGCCATTGCCATAAAGTCATCGCTGTGACCTGGGCTAATGCTGCTACTTAAGATCTTGTACTTACGATAATACTGTTTTGCTGGAAGACCATCGATAAACACAACCTGAGATCCAACTACATCACTGCCCTGAATATGGCTAACATCATATCCCTCAATCCGATGTGGTGGACTAAGAAGACCCAGTAATCGAGCCAAACCCTCGTTGGCCAAAGCTCGCTGCCTATGATCCTGTTGAATGTGTAGTAGCTCGAATTCGGCATTCCGTGCAACTAGTTCGATCAGATTAGCCTTTTGCCGTCGTTGTGGGCAGATGATTTGAACGCGACCCCCTCGTTTTTGGCTAAGCCATTCTGCCAGAATTTCCTGATCTGGAAGCTGATACTGAACAACTACCTCGGCAGGGATCTCAACTGCATCAACTTTGCTGTAGTGTTCTTCAATCACTCGTTGCAGTATTGTATTGCGCTCTAGACATTTGACATCGGCAGTAAACCCGAGGCGTCCAACTAAGTTCCCGGCACGCACCTGAAAGAGTTGTATTGCAGCAGTATGCACACTATGTGCAAGAGCAATTATATCACGGCTTATGCTGGAGTCTGGTAAGCTCACCTTCTGTTCAGCAGCTAGGCACTTGAGTCCTTGCAGCTGATCACGCACACGAGCTGCAGCTTCAAAATCTAACCTTTCAGCACAACGCTCCATCTGATTCCTCAGTAATATCTGCAACTCATTGCCACGGCCTTGAAACACCATTGCAGCTCTCCGAAGAGTATGGTGGTACTCTTCGGAGCTAATCTTTTCCTGGCACACGCCAGGACAGCG
The DNA here is from genome assembly GCA_007996965.1 of cyanobiont of Ornithocercus magnificus. Taxonomy (NCBI): domain Bacteria; kingdom Bacillati; phylum Cyanobacteriota; class Cyanophyceae; order Synechococcales; species cyanobiont of Ornithocercus magnificus. The sequence continues at coordinate 1,378,136 of BIMP01000001.1, read as the reverse complement.
GCCAATTGCATAATTTAGACATGTACGGTCTGGATAAATAGGCCTAGGACGCTGACGTAGTGGAAAGACATGCTTTATGAGAGAAAGTGTACGGCGCAGTAGTCCTACATCAACGTAGGGCCCGTAAAGGCGGTCAAGCTGATTGCGGAGGCGGCGCTGACGTGTGATGAAAATGCGTGGATAGGGCTCGCTCCACGTTATGCATAGATAGGGATACCTCTTATCATCTTTTAGCAGTATGTTGAAGTGTGGTTGATGTGTTTTTATCAGGTTTGATTCTAGAACAAGAGCTTCTGCCTCGCTATCAGTAACAATAAACTCGATCTCGCATATCTGCCGCACCATTAATCGAATTCGCAAATTTAGGTCATGCTGACTGTGAAAATAGCTGCGAATACGACTGCGCAAATTTTTCGACTTACCAACATAGAGAAGGCGGTTCTCATTATCATGCATCAGGTAGCATCCAGCCTCCTGTGGGATTTCCCGCAGTCGGTGTCGTAAGCGCTCGGGTTGGAGAATTAGCTCGTTGCGACCCCTCATACTAAATGAGATATACTTAGCCGCCGTACGACCAACCTGTTGCCGACAAAAGCAGTGGCTCGCCGTCCTGAACAACTTCTGCAGATCTTACCTCGCCTACAAAGATTGTGTGGTCGCCATAAGAGACTTGCCCTACTAACTTGCACTCCACTCCACCAATTGCATCGGTCAATAGTGGCAAACCTAGAGGACCATATCGGAATGGTGCTGCTTCAAAGCGACCTCCCATGGCTTTTTGTGGACGGAAAAACACAGCAGCAAGGTCTTTCTGATCAGAGCGGAGCATATTGACTGAGAATCTTTCTGTCCGCATGATTACACTGTGACTGCTTGCATCGCTCCGGACAGCTATAACCACCAACGGTGGCTCGAAAGAACCCTGAGTAACCCAGCTAGCCGTGAACCCATTTACATCCTCACCCTCACGCACACCGCAAATGAACAAACCGTGAGAAATCTTTCGCAAGAGCAACTTCTTAGCAGCTATGTCGAGTGCCATCGCTTTCCCTCATCTTAAAAAAGTTTACCTCACAAGCCTATATTGGGCTTCGCCGCAACCGCAGACTTGAACCCGGATGTTATGCGGGCCCTTTACCCTGGAAGCTTCGACCCTTTAACTCTAGGGCACCTCGATCTAATCGAACGTGGCTGTACTCTCTTTGAGGAAATAATAATAGCTGTGCTAGCCAATCCTGAAAAACAAGCGGCATTTTCACTAGAGTGCCGCCTAGATCAAATCCGCCGTGCAACACGACACCTGAGCGGTATTGAGGTGATTAGTTTCAATGGATTAACTGTCGAATGTGCACAACAGTGTGGAGCTAGCCTGATCCTGCGCGGCCTACGTGCAATGACTGACTTTGAATACGAATTGCAAATTGCCCACACGAACCGTTCATTAGCACCAGATCTTGAGACTCTTTTTTTAGCCACTTCTGCGCACTACAGCTTTCTAAGCAGCTCTATGGTGAAAGAGGTAGCACGCTTTGGTGGTAAGATTTCGCACATGGTTCCACAAGCGGTAGCAGGAGATCTGCTTAGGCTCTTTAGTTAGGCTTTCACGTCTCGCTGCAATGAGCAATGGGCCTAGTTTCAGTATCTTAGATCAGCTAGATCAGCTAGAAGAAATCATACTTGAGGGAACTCGGGTACCATTCAGCGGTGGTCGTCTAGTTAATGAGCAGGATGCCGTTGAGGTTCTTGACGCAGTGCGAGAGGCACTCCCTAATCAAGTCAAGCGTGCTGATCAGCTGCTTCAGCAGCGTGAGGAGCTACTCCAGACTTCCCGCTCTCAGGCCAAAGATATCATTAGTCAAGCCCAGCAACAGCACAAACAGCTAGTCAGCGCTGTCTCAATTCGTCAGGAAGCTGAGCGTCAAGTGGCTGAGTTACGCGAACAAACCCGTCAGCAGTGTGAGCAGTTGCTCCAGTTAACTCGTCAGCAATCTGCACAAATGGAACAAGGAATGCAGAGTCGTCTCACCCAGCTGGAGCAACAGTTTGCGCTTCGCCGTCAGCAACTCGAGCAAGAAGAGATTAAACGATATCAACAACTTAGTGCTAAAGCAGTAGAGCATCAGCAGCAACTGGTCAAGCGGTATGAGCGCAACCGCTTACTAGCAGTGCAGGAACTTGAGCAACTTCGGCAAGACAAGGCGCGACTACAAAAGGAAGCTCAGCTAGAAGCAGAACGGCTACACCAGGATGCACTCCAATTCCATCAACATACCCAACGGCAGTGCAAGATATTAGCTCAGCACAGTCGCGAGGAAGCTAATTTAGTTCAGGATAATGCTAAGTATTATGCTGAACAGGTACTTGGTGAACTAGAGAAATGCCTTAAAGAGGTATCACAAACTATTTTAGTAGGGCGTCATGAGCTAGACAAAATTCAAGGATCTAGGCCAGATATCAAAGTCCCTACTCATAAGTCTAGTCTCTCTAACAAAGATAAACCTCCATCACTTAGTCATGTACAGCATAATAATAAGCGGATAACTTAGACAAAGCTAGGCAAGCTTGCTAGCAGTTGAGAGCTCTAACTTATCTCCTAAGTTAACTCTTTAGACATTAGCTAAGCGCTTGCGGAGTTAGGCTTGCAGCATGGTGCTATATCTACGTTAAAGATCTAAGGTAATCTTTGCTATTGAGACACGGCAACATAAATTTGTAAGATGTTTGTGTTAGTAACATACTTAATGTTGAGCTTATTGTGTAGTTATCCCTGAGAGGTCACTGCCGTTTTACAGTGTGTGGGTCCAGCATCAACAGGTCTATGTCTGCATCCAGATGCAAATCTTCTGTTATATAGACTCCTGGCCAGAAGAATTGTTTCCAGCATTAGGCTACTAAAATTATGTGGTTGCTGGCTATAATCATATCAACACTTCAGCACTCAAGTGCCAGCCCACAAATCCAACTACTTAACCTGTGGCAACTTGCAACTCCTTATAGTGGTATGTAGGCTGTTAACCCACTATTTCGCAGCTAAGTAGAACTTGAGGCGTGAGCTCTCGAACTGTAGTGACTTCTATAAATAGATTTAGCAGATAGCAAAAGCAAATATCTTAGACTATCTAATAGCTAACCCACTAACAATTCCATTTACCCGGTACATACGACCTTCAAGTTCGATAGGGGTACCAATCTTTAGACTTGTATTACCTATGATCACTCCTGTGTCGGCTACTACTGCATTTCCCTGAAGTACAAAACGGGCATTTAGTCCATCAATCTCCGGACGACTAGGAGCAGTGGTTATCACCAAGCTGCCGTCGGGTTGAACAGCTACTAGCTGCCGCTCTAAGACTTTAATATCTACTAGGCGTATAAAGCCTGCTGGTGCATTACGGATTACAATTTGGGTCTGACCTTCCTCAAGAGCTGACCTAATCAGGCCATTAGGATCAGCTGATGCTAAACGTCGCACATCTACGCTGACCTCAACTGACTTGGATTTGCTGGTGCCTTGGGCAATAGTATTGCTAAGCTTCGGACTCCAAATTACACCAACAAGTGCCATGAGTGCAATGGTAGTTGCAAGCACATCGACTGCAGATAGATCCCTTAGCACCAGAGATAGTCTCATGCTTTGCAGCGGCTTCCGTGCACCTAAGAGTTCTATTGTATACTGTGCTTGACTAATAACCATTACGCAATCTAGTGCTGTAATCCTTCCAAGAACCTCTCAATTTCAGTAACCTGGCGAACGAGGCTATTACGGCTGTCTAGTAAGGCAGCATTGATTGCCTCAAAGTCAGGACGTGTTTTAAAGGTATCAACCAAACGATAACCGTCAGGGTCGGCGCGGAATAGTGCCCAGTCTTGTGGGTATGCTCTCAACAGTGCCCCACTATCTAGAGGTTGAAGTTGGTAAGCTATGCCGATGATAGAAAGAAAGTTGCGGCGATTTTCTCTGGCTATACTACCAATGCCGACAGCAGCATTTTCAAGGCGGCCGTTAAGAATCACACAAGCACCGACACGACGATCGCATATTGAAACTACCTGCTCATAATCACTTGGCTGAGGAGCAACAACAACAATGATATCATTATGTATAGTGCTGCCCTCAGCAAGATAATTTCGAAAGTCAGTGATCTTTGGGTCATTGTTGTTGACATCACGCCTTGCCAAGGCTGCAGACCCGGCATCTGGCCATAGAAAGAGTGGTCTATAGCCGTGCTGCTGTAAGGAATTCCTAAGGCGTAGTGCTACAGGCATGAGTCGCAAGCCCTCAAACGCCCAGCCAACACTCCATAAGCGTTTTGGGCAGTCACGCAAAGCTGACTTGAGGCTTTCGAGGGCTTGCGCTTCAGCTGAGTAGAGATCAATGGGAAGAGAAATTGTCACTTATGGTTGGGTGTTGGGTTTATTCAAGGAGGTGATGCCGCTGCTATTGCCTCGGCAATTAGGTCTGGTAAGCCATCAAGTACTGATTGTTCTAGCCAAGGGCCAAGTGTGATACGTAGTCCCGAACGTCGCCAGATTGGATCAATTCCTATAGCGGTCAATATGGCGCTGTCGGTAGCATGACCTGCGCTACATGCACTTCCGCTGCTAATTGAGACACCCTGTCGTGCCAGCTTACGGACAACAGCACGACCATCAACAGGTTTGTGTCGCGGGGTTCCAGCCAGAATTGAGATGTGGTGAGGAAGTCGGTACCTTGGATCACCACTAAGTCGCAATCCTGGTATCTGCAGCAGAGAGCTAAGGAGATCATCCCGTAAGTCACGTAATGCTGAGGGGACCATTGGATTGATTACACTTGACCAATGGGGAAGATCGCGGAAAGCCTCTGCTAGCCCTGCTACCAGAGCTACCGGCTCCGTACCAGCACGAAGGCCATTCTCTTGACTACCACCGCCCTGAATTGGACATAAAAGTGCTCCATCTCCACATCTCCGGAGCAATATGCCGATGCCATGCGGTCCACGAAGTTTATGGCCTGATCCGCTTAGTAAGTCAACCGGCAATGAGCGCCAGTTTGGCAAACCTTGCGACAGCACTTGAGTAGCATCGGTATGAATAGGCAAGCCAAGATCACGACAAGCGCGCCCAACTATTTCTATAGGCTGTAGTGTGCCAATCTCATTCTGTCCCCAAATTAGTGAGACTAATCGTGTGGGTGGCGCGAGCATCTCCCCAAGATAGTCTAGTTGAATACGGCCAACATCATCGACTGGCCAGCGTGCAATAGACCATCCATACGAGCGAAGGCTGTTCGCTGCTGCTTCGACTGCCGGATGCTCTACTGCAGAGATTACGAGCCGACCAGGTCGCAAGCTGGCTGCAAGGCCGTGGATTGCCAAATGTACAGACTCAGTCGCCCCGGAAGTGAATATCAGCTCATCCGGCTCAGCTCCAAGCCTATAGGCAATTGCTTGTCGACTTCTCTCTAGGCATTCAGCAGCTCGCAGTCCTTGAATGTGAAGACTTGAGGGGTTACCCCAGCAGCTGCGTTGTACCTCACTCATTACTGCTATTACACGAGAAGTGGGTGGCGCGCTAGCAGCAGCATCTAGATAAAGATCCAGAGGCATTTCCATCAATAGTGTTTGTTCCTAGTCAAGCGAGTAGTTCCTTACACCTGCTGTTAAGTCGCTATCTGGCAAGTTCCCCAGTCAACAGGTTTTTGTCAGTTGCAGTAATCCTTGATGTGAGACCATCTCTAGTTGTAGAAACCAGGTCTGGTGTCAAGAGGCCATCAAAAACCGCTACTGCTGGACCTGACATCAGAACAGAGCTGTTACGATCTGGCCAGCTAACGTTAAGTATTCCTCCTGGTAGCATAACATCAGCTTTATTAGTAGCTAGACCAAGCAGCACAGCAGCCACTAAGGTTGCACATGCCCCCGTACCACAAGCTAGGGTAGGCCCAGCTCCTCGTTCCCAGACCCTGATTTGCAATCGATTGATGGCATGAACTTTCAGGAAGTGAACATTTGTTCGTGCTGGAAACACAGGATGAGACTCTAGTGCGTGCGCCCAGCGTTCGAAATCAATTTTATCTAAATCATTGACAGGGATAATTGCGTGGGGATTACCCATACCAACTACCGCAATATTTAATTTAGTGCCGTGAATGACAAGCTCACCCTGTGGCAGGCCAGCCGGTCCACGGTTGAGCGTGGTAGGCACTTGCTGTGGTTCTAGTGAAGGTAGACCCATATCCACAAGAATCTGGCCATTTGGCTGTACGGAGGGGCGGATTAAACCTGCTAGTGTCTTGACCACCCAGCAACAACTGGTGTTCTCGCCAGAGCTATCTGCCAGAAACTGTGCTAGGCAACGAATACCATTGCCACACATCTCAGCCTCACTACCATCGGCATTAAATATGCGCATTTCTAGTTCAAAGTCTAAGCCGCCAGGAAGAGCCAAGATTAGCCCATCAGCTCCGATACCAAAGTGCCGGTCACACAACTGTTGCACCCAGATAGGGTCGGGATTTACGGTAACTGCCGGAAGTTGACCATGACGATTATCAATAATAATGAAGTCGTTGCCGAGGCCTTGATATTTGCTGAACTGAAGCATTTGTTCTAGAGATTAGGGTCTAAAATAAGGGGAGAAACTATTCACAAAGATTAGCAGGCATTTTATACTGACATAGTCTGCTCCTGTTCTAAAGGTGAAATCAACCTTATAGGTGGTCCACATCACTCACGAGCAGCTTTACACTCAGCCTACCTTAAAGAAGCTCAACTTACATCACCTGGAAAGGTACATCATAGCAGGAAAATCATGAGCGAACTCGACTGGCTGAGCAAAAATCTAACTGGCACCTATATATTATGGTTTTGGTAGACTGAGATTTGGGTCGACAATAGTTATAGTATTTTGCAGACAATTAATATAAGTGTATGAGCATTGTCACTACTCAAGGACCTAGTAGTATCATAAAGCAAGGTGGTTTAGATTTAAGGTATCTGGCCTAGACTAGGGCATTACCTGGTGGAACCTTAAATTTAGAGGATAAGACAATTATAATGCTAAAGCTTGACAATTATTACCGCTCCGCTAAAATTGTGTCTCTATTTCACACCGTATTTCCTGTATTGCTTGACAGACCGCTGTCTTCTGAGCCTCCCGCGATGTAGCTATCTCCTTCGCAATTGATCTTAGTGTCTCAATATCTTCAACAGCATCAATCTCCTTGAACAATGACTCGATTTTGAACCTTTGTTCTGAGAGGGAATAATGTTTGAGCTGGGCCATTGAGCCTTTATAAAATAGCTGATACCGTAGAGAACTTGCCTAGACGGCTGAGGTTCGGCTAAGGTTCGGATTGCCAGACATTGTTAGGGAAGCTCTGATGTTACTTTAGTATCAGAACTACTAAATTGACTACTAGCTCGGCACCTTGTAGAGAGTTAAGACCTAGTCTAAGGCCACTCAAAATGATTTGGGCTAGTCCTATAATCTGATCCGGTAGTGCAAGTTGGGTGAAGCACAGATACTGTCACGACTTAAGAAAAACTACTCATATAATAATTCTGAGTCATCGAGAGAGGCTTATCATTTCAAGCCCCTGACTATAAATAAACACAACCTATAGCTCACCAAGGTATAGCATACCTATAACTTAATCTGTTTATGCCTCGATTTACTAACCTCTCTGTGTTCTAATGACACAGGGCATACTACTTGATAGTTATGGCTGTTGCCTAGATTTTTACTGCCCTCCAGGCTCTAGCTAAAGTGGACTAATCTAAAGACAATTCTTAATCATCATTTTTCTTTGCCTGGTCTAAATTTTCAAAGCATAGCTTTAGCGCTTGATAGAAGAATCGAGTTAGTCTCCACATCTAAGGTAGCTCTAGACCCAAAGACAACCTTGAATATGACACGATTAGTCTACCCAGGCCTTGTTCTATGACAGAAAACCCAGCTAATCACTCTACGGCAGCAGCAACACTACCGTCAGATCCCTTCGATCCTGTTGCTTTAGAAACTCATTGGCAACATTACTGGAAGCAAATTAAACTAGACCGCACCCCTGATCTAAAGGATCCACGACCACCATTCTATGCGCTCTCAATGTTCCCGTACCCATCGGGCAGTCTACACATGGGGCACGTCCGAAACTACGTGATAACGGATGTGATTGCTCGGGTGCAGCGTATGCGTGGCTATGCGGTGTTACACCCGATGGGTTGGGACGCTTTTGGACTACCAGCAGAAAATGCAGCGATTGAGCGTGGAACTGATCCTGCAGAATGGACCAGTTACAACATCAAACAGATGCGTAGCCAGCTCAATCAGCTGGGTCTCTCAATTGATTGGCAACGAGAACAGACTACTTGCAGTGAAAACTACTATCGCTGGACACAATGGTTGTTTCTAGAGTTGTTTGAAGCAGGCCTCGCCTATCAAAAAGAGGCGACTGTTAATTGGGATCCTGTTGACCAAACTGTACTAGCAAATGAACAGGTTGACTCTGGAGGTCGCTCCTGGCGCTCTGGGGCTATGGTTGAGATAAAACAGCTTAAGCAGTGGTTTTTAAAAATTACTGCCTACGCTGACAAATTGTTAGATGACCTTGACCAGTTGCACGGCTGGCCTGAAAGAGTAAGGACCATGCAGGCCAATTGGATTGGCCGCTCTCGAGGTGCTGAGATCGACTTTACTATAATCGGCCATAATAGCACCAAGATCACAGTTTTCACGACCCGACCTGAAACACTATTCGGTGTGAGCTACGTGGCACTTGCACCTGACCATCCTATAGTGGACTCTATTACTGATCCTAAGCATCAACAATCAGTTAAGTCATTTCGTGATTTCGTCTCTAGCCTTAGCTTTGAAGATAGAACAACGGAAGATAAAACTAAGCAGGGTGTACCGATTGGTGCTGCGGTCCTCCACCCACTTACAGGTGATGCCATCCCTGTATGGATTGCTGATTATGTGCTAGGTGATTATGGTTACGGTGCAGTAATGGGCGTACCGTCTCACGACGAGCGAGATTTTTCATTTGCTCATCGATATAAGCTACCGATTCTTCCAGTAATCCAGCCTACCGACGAAAATCTGTGTTCCCCTAACTACGAGGAGCAGGTCTGGAGTGGACCAGGCGTACTCATCCACTCAGCAGAATTCAGCGGCATGACATCGGATATAGCAAAAGATGCCATTGTGCGCTGTGGAGAAACAAAGGGTTGGGCCCGTAAGCGCGTGCAGTACCGTATACGGGACTGGCTGATCTCTCGGCAGCGTTACTGGGGTTGCCCAATTCCAATTGTTTACTGTGACCATTGTGGTATGTTGCCAGTTCCAAAAGAGCAACTGCCCATAAAATTACCGAAGGGAGTCAGGCTGTCTGGCCATAGCGGGTCACCACTAGGAGGCCAAATTGACTGGGTAAAGACAGACTGCCCCTGCTGTGGCGCTGTGGCCAAAAGAGAGACCGACACTATGGACACTTTTATGTGCTCATCGTGGTACTTTCTCCGCTTCGCTGATCCGGTCAACCTAGACATGCCTTTTGATCTGGAGGCTATCCATCACTGGCTTCCCGTCAGCCAATATGTTGGTGGTGTCGAGCACGCAATCCTCCACTTGCTTTATGCTCGCTTTTTAACCAAAGCATTAAGGGACCGTGGGCTGGTTTCAATTAACGAGCCTTTCGAGCGCCTTCTTACACAGGGCATGGTCCAGGGTCTTACCTACCGCAATTCAGTAAGTGGACGCTATGTAGCACCAACTCAAGTCATTGATCCAGATAATCCTCGTGATCCAGATAGTGGAGAATCGTTAGAGGTGCTATTCGAGAAAATGTCAAAGTCAAAATATAATGGCGTCGACCCAAATTGTGTCATAAATCGTTACGGCGCTGACACTGCTAGGATGTTTATCTTGTTTAAAGCGCCACCCGAAAAAAATCTTGAGTGGGATAATGCTGATGTTGAGGGTCAATACCGCTTTCTACAACGCTTAAGACGATTGATATGTTCTCTTCATAGGTCTCGCATCAACCTAAAAATTAAGGCTTCTAGCATAAAAGCCTCTTCTGCACTGAACAATAACGACAGAGAAATTCGCCGAGCTGTTCATAGCGCTATATATGCTATTGATGAGGATCTTAGTGACAAAATGCAATTTAATACAGCCATTTCAGAGTTGATGAAACTCAGCAATGCGATTACCAGCTTATTAGAGGATGCAGCAGATATCGTTGTCTCTGAAGCAGTCTCCACCTTAATCCGACTTTTGGCACCCTTTGCCCCACATCTTGCTGAAGAGTTTTGGCAGATGCTTGGGGGCGAAGATAGCGTCCATCAGCAATGCTGGCCTAACTATGATCCCGAAGCTCTCAAAGTGGAGAGCATCAGGATCGTTATTCAAGTAAAAGGCAAGGTAAGGGGATCAATCAATGTCCCTATTGATTCTGATAGTGAGACAGTTGAGCGTCTCGCCCTCGGTAGTGAGATTGCTCACAAGTGGCTCCAGGGATCTCTTCCTAGCCGAGTAATAGTTGTTCCTGGTAGGCTTGTGAATCTAGTACCTTAAGCTCTGCTAAACCTCAGTGAGGTAGGATCTCCCCAGGATCCTTGAGCAACATAACCACGGTTGTTTCCTGTAAGATGACGCAAAATCCAGAAGATATCTTCTTCAGACCCACACCCGATTACCTGGTGAATTTCTGCAATAGAGCAATTCACACCATCAATGAGAGCCCTCTCAACCTCACTCTGCAGTTTTAGGGTCGCTGCAGAGGCTTTCTTTCCAGCTTCTACCCCAGGCTGATGATATGCATTTATATCAACAAGCTCTGCGTAAATACCTACTGCACGTTCAAATAGTGCAATGAGTGCCCCAAGGCGTCGTGAGTCAAGCTCTCGCATGCTAATGCTGAGGCTCTGACGCCCCCCACCAGTAAGGGCAGCACGAGTGCCCTGAAGCGAGGCATCAAGAAAATCACCAGGACGTTTGCCGCAGATGGCAGGTATATCCTCGGCATCGCGTAGTACCTCAATAAAGGTCACAAAGAAGTTATCTATACCATCACGTAGTTGTTGTACATAGGCGTGTTGATCTGTTGAGCCCTTATTACCATAAACGGCAATACCCTGATTCACCTCACGACCTTGGCGATCGAGTCGTTTGCCAAGTGACTCCATCAGTAGTTGCTGTAGGTAATGACTGAAGACTTCAAGTCGATCACGGTAGGGAAGAACTACCATATCACGTTTACCGCATCCTTCTCCAGCAACGTACCAGCTTAAAGCCATTAGAGCAGCAGGATTGTGACGTACATCACTAACCCGTGTTGCTGTATCCATTTGTGCAGCACCAAATAGAAATGCACGTATATCGGTGGAGATAAGTGCCCCAGGCAATAATCCTACAGCGCCAGTAATACTTGTGCGTCCTCCAACCCAATCAAACATATCAAACCGCTTTAGCCAACCCTCTTCTTTGGCCTGCTGGTCAAGGTGAGTATCACGCATGGTTACTGCTACAGCCTGGTTAGGCCAGCAGCCACCAACACTCTCAAGTCGGTGGCGTGCTTGCTCCATGCCAAGATGTGGCTCGGGAGTTGTGCCAGACTTACTTGCTGTGACTACAAGTGTAGTCCTCAGATCATCTCCAATTGTGGCGAGAACTTTGCTCATGCCGTTAGGGTCTGCGTTATCAAAGAAATGGAACGACAGGCCTTCATCTCTGTTCTGAAGAGCTCGGACCATTAGTAGAGGACCGAGGCTACTGCCACCGATACCAATCCAAAGAACACTAGTAAAGTGTTTGCCGTTAGGAGCCTTGATTACACCACTGATGACATCGCGGCCAAAAGCCTCAATGGTGTCAATCTCATGTGTGATGTGGTCGGTTACTGAGGAGTTTGGCGCTCGCTGTGGATCTCGGAGCCAGTAGTGACCCACTTGGCGCTTCTCTTCGTAATTAGCAATTGCTCCCTTTTCCAGCTCTTCCATAGCTCTGAAGGCCTGATCAAGTTGCTTTTGCAGTTTCTCTAGATCAGAACTATTGAGATGCATTCGGCTGATGTCCAGCCACATGCCTAGATCTTCATGAAACCAGAGTAGGTCACAAAGTCGTTGCCATTGAGTCTGAATGTCGCTGACGCTGAAATCTGGAAAGCTCATTGTTATTAGAGGATTACACCGTGCTGAAGCTATCCACGATCTATCGTACTGCCCATCGTCAACTGCGACACCCTGGCTAGTGTTGTCTGTCCCTCACAGCCGCCAAACTCTCGTACAGTTTGGCAACAACCTCGTATTTCAATAGTTGTAGAAAAGGTTTTAGCTTTGACTTGCGATTCTGATGATGTATCTAGCTATTCACACGCAAGATAATGCTATCCGGAATCAATCTAGGTAAAAATCTTGCAATGCCTCGTCAAATTCTACTGTATAGATTTCGGCTTAACCAAATAGTAGTTCTTAATTAAGTCTACCTGATGGGACTTGTCATTTCAAGTTTGGTAAAAGCCTTGCATACCTATGCTAATCCAGGTAGTACCAAAATCTCTTCACAAATTAGAGACTACTGGGCTGACTAATGTTTATCAAATTATTCACCTTGTTATAAAATGATCCCACGAACTATATAGGCAACTGCTCAGCTTACTAATTCAGATAGCCTTTATAAAAATGTTTTAAGGACAAAACCATAGGCTAAGTTAGAGAGCACTAACCTCAGCTTCAAGGCAATTACAAAGTTGGAGATACATCGTTGCCTTACCTAGCGGGCTAAATAATCTGGAACCATTGTTCCCGCAGGGCGACTGCCTTGGAAGATGCTTTAGGGTCGTAACTAATTTCCCAACGATCTATTTTTGGTGAATTAGGGTTGAGACTAACGGTTAGTATGCGACCACGGCGGCAGAGATGCAGTTCACAAGTCCCATAGTCTGGGATTAGCTCGGGTAACAATTCTGGGCGGCGTATTCTATAGCCAGCGACTGCTAGCAGTTCATCCCCAGCGATAACACCAGCAGTTTGAGCTGCGCTACCAGCAACTACTCGCACAACAGTAATGATACCATCATTCAGCTTAAGCTGAAGACCACTACAACGGCGTGGCGCATATACGGGATGAAGTTGGAGACCTACTACTGAAACAGCCTCCTGCAGTGGCAGATTATCAGGCTGGTCCAACCAATCAGCTAGTTGTTCAGCAATATTCTGGTGTCCCAAGGCAGATAGCTGCTGCTCAATATCTCTACGGCAGAAACCACGCTGGCAACGACCATAGGTTTCATAAAGAGTACGGAGTAGTTCTGCAAGACTGGATCCTGTACATCGCAGTTTGATATCAAGACAGAAAGCCAGAGCTGTACCAAGTCGGTAGTAACTTATTTGTACATCTGCACTGGGTGGAACTGCCTTATAAAGCTTAATCCATGCCTCGCGTGAGCTATCGGCCAAACTTTGTACTTTTCGTCCTGGTGTTGTTAGCACCCATGAAACCTCGGTACTGAGGTCGCGCAATGCAGTAAGTTGGTCAGAATGTCCTGTGATAAGTGGTAAGAATAAGTCAAAGTAGCTGGTGATACCTTCCGCAAACCAAAGTCCATCGCTAACTACTGCACGATCATAATCATAGGGTAGAAATTCCTGCGGGCGCAGGCGTCGTACATTCCACTGGTGTAGGTACTCGTGGCCGATCAGTTGCAATAGCTGACGGTATCCTTTCTCCGATCCTAGACTTAGCCAAGAAAAGTGTAATACACTAGAATTGTCATGCTCGAGACCCCCATAGCCACTATCTAGAAGTAGCAAAACGATTTGGTAACCGTTACCCGCTGGTGGTGAGTCTTTCATGAGTGAGCAAGTCGCTTGGCAAATAGCAGCGACGTCATCCAGAAAGGATATTGGCCAGCCCCGAGGTGGTTCTCCATAGAGCACCAGGAGATGACGGTGCCCCTTAACTTCGAAAGGACGCAGGTCAAGTATGCCAGCATGAACTGGGGAGTCCACCAACTGGTCAAAACTTGATGCTACGTAATCGTCTCCGCTAAGTGGTAGAGGAACAGTAGCAGACCAATGGCTCGGCAGTTTCAAGCTTAGATAGTGGACCTCCCAGCGATGACCGTCAATAAGCATCGCTAAACTAGATAGACAAAGCGATGCAAGTCCGGGATCGAGATAGCAGGTTCTTACTGTCAGCTGCCGTGCTTCAACTCGGTAATAAAGTTCAACTGGAGTATGAGACTCAACATCAGCTATCCATTTAGATGGACTGCGACGTCTCACATTGACTGGAGTGGAGAGCTGAGATAACTTTAGACAGTGCAGATACTGCGCATGGTCGCGAACAGTGTAGGAGCCAGGTGTCCAGACGGGCAATGACCAGTATTGACGACGCTCAGACGGTATCCAAACCATCCGGACAATAATGATTTGCGAATAAGGATCCGAGAGATCAAGATTGATCCTTACAGGTGAATTCACATCAGGGATGGTTACCGTCTTGATGGTGCACTAGCATGGTGCCACAAAGCTGTTCTGCCTCTTGTAGCGCCTGCTGCAGTGCGTATGCTCGGCTTATGCGCTTTAGGCGCTCGCTAATGGCAAGCCTACTACTAAGACGTACAAGATCTCCCACTAGCTCTAAGATGCCATCCTCACCACGTCGCCAACCGAGTACGGCACCATCATCGCTACAGGCTACCAACTCAACGCCGATCTCCCCAGAGCCAATGGTAGCAACCTTGCCCGAACTGGAGATAATGTATCCCTCCGATCTCAGTGCTCTGCGTAGCAGAACGAGGTCCTTCAAAACTGTGGGCAGTATGGAGAGATGGGACATGGATGAACTGGCGGATGCCCTCTTCAAGTAACCTTAGCTAAGATAGACGTGGAATCTAGTGACACTCTAGTTAGTCCGAAACTGGACTCATGGCCTAAGTTTGACCCGCCATTGCGGATTGGCGTGATGGCTTCTGGAAATGGCAGCAATTTTGAGGCTCTAGTGACCTCAGGTCGGCAGAATGCGCCTGCGCTGACAGTAGCTTTGCTGGTGGTCAACAAAGCTAACTGCAAAGCGTTAGAACGGGCAAAACGGCTGGCAATTCCTTTCCGAGTGCTAGATCATCGCGGTTACTCTCGCGAGAGTCTTGATAGATGCTTGATTCGAACTTTCCGCAGCCATAACGTTGAGGCAGTAGTGATGGCTGGCTGGTTACGTATTGTAACTCCCTTGCTGATTGAGGCATTTCCAAGGCGCCTCATTAATATTCATCCATCTTTACTGCCATCCTTTCAGGGCCTAGATGCTGTTGGACAGGCTCTCGCGGCGGGTTCAGTTCTAACTGGCTGTACAGTCCATTTTGTAGCTGAGGAAGTTGATGCTGGAGCCATTATTGCCCAAGCAGCTATTCGGGTCTTTCCCGATGATAACCGGGCAAGACTAGAGACTCGGATTCGGGCTCAAGAGCACCGTCTTTTACCTTGGGCTGTCGCACTTGCAGGTCAATGTTGGCGTGCTCAAGGATAAAAAGGCTGGAGCGGCAGAGAAGTGGTGGCATCAAATCCAGCCATCAAGTTGAGGCACTGAACTCCCTGACCTGCCTGACCTTTGACGAGATTATCAACTGCACTCATGAGTATCAACCGGCTTGTGCGGTTATCGACTTGAACTGACAGCAAGGCTCGGTTGGTGTACCTTACCCACTTAGTTGCTGGGTATGTGCCCACAGGTAAAATGGCAATACAGTCATAGTTTTGGTATACGGTTTGAAGTACTGTAGTGCAATCCTCTGCTGTTATTCCGGGATCACGTAGGCGAGCGTAAACTGTTGCCAAAAGACCTCTAACCATTGGCACTAGATGAGGCGTAAACTGTATCTGTATGCTGTGACCAGCTACCTCAGATGCTATCTGTTCAATCTCTGAGGTATGGCGGTGTCCTATGACTCCGTAAGGAGCAATTGACTCTGAGGCCTCTGCTAAAAGCAGGTGCTCCTTGGGGAAGCGTCCACCTCCTGAAGTACCAGTTTTTGCATCAATGATTAGGCCTTCAGTCTCAATTAGGCCCTGCTTAAGAAATGGTAGTAGTGACAACAAGCTTGCTGTCGGGAAACAACCAGGGGCTGCCACAAGGCGAGCAGAGAATACTGATGGGCCTTGCCACTCTGGCAAACCATAGACCGCTTCCCTGCATAGTTCGTAGTCCTGGCGCTCTAGCTGAAGCGATTCTTGTATGTATACCTGTCGCCAGACATCTAGCGAGCGATAGCGATAGTCAGCAGAGAGATCCACCACACGTACACCTCGGTTGAGCAGTCCAGGTACGATTTGTGATGCCAAGCCGCTTGGAAGGCCGAGAACTGCAAAATCGGCGCTTTCAGCAATGCGATCCACATCCATTTGGTCCACCACTGGGTTGCCCGGCAGTGGCAATGAGGGTACAAGATCGCTCCAGCGGTAACCTGCACTACGGTCTCCGCCTAGGAAAGTGATCGAGAAACCGGGATGATCACGCAATAACCGCACAGTCTGAAGACCGCCATAACCTGTTGCTCCGATTACCGCAACACGGTGGCATTGTCCCCCTGTAGCCATTGTCTCAGTCATTACAGGGAGGGTCATGTATTCCATCCATCATCTTCGGATCGTACTGACGCCGATAATGCGACCTTAACGTCAAGGGTCCGGCTTTCTGGAACGCCTCATCCACCACACTAAACTTGACAGCAACTGCGGTGACCCGATAAGCTTTGACCCCATTCCGGAGGCTTTAAATGCTATTCAGAATGGCGAATGCGTAGTCGTGGTCGATGATGAGCACAGGGAGAATGAAGGGGATCTCATCTGTGCTGCCCAGTTCGCCACCCCTGAGTTAATCAACTTTATGGCCTGCGAAGCCAGAGGACTTATCTGTCTGGCAATGCAGGGTGAGCGTCTCGACCAGCTGGATCTACCACTGATGGTGGATAGGAATACTGATGCAAACCAGACTGCATTCACTGTGAGCATAGACGCGGGACCTGAGCACGGCGTTGGGACCGGAATCTCGGCAGAAGACCGCTCTAGGACTATTCACGTTGCTCTACACCCCCAGACCCGTCCGTCTGATTTGCGTCGCCCAGGCCATATCTTTCCGCTTCGAGCGCGGCCCGGAGGAGTACTGAAACGGACTGGTCATACTGAGGCAGCTGTCGACCTAGCTTTGCTCGCTGGTCTTGATGGAGCTGGAGTGATCTGCGAGATACAAAACCCTGATGGATCTATGGCACGGCTGCCAGAACTCCAATGCTATGCGCAACGTTGGAGTCTCAAGCTAATCAGCATTGTTGATCTGATCCGCTACCGACTGGAAAATGAGCGGTTTGTGCAGCGTCAAGCTGACGCTGAGATGCCAAGCAGCTTCGGTCACTTTCGCGCCATTGGCTACCGAAATCTCCTCGATAGCAGTGAGCATGTTGCCTTAGTTAAGGGAGATCCTGACAAGCTCCACGAGCCAGTTTTGGTCCGGATGCACTCTGAATGCCTTACTGGTGATGCATTTGGATCACTCCGGTGTGATTGCAGAGCACAGTTAGAAGCTGCTCTTGCTAGGATAGAATCAGAGACTGAAGGCGTTGTTGTATACCTTCGCCAAGAAGGCCGAGGGATTGGCCTAATTAACAAACTGCGTGCATATTCCCTTCAAGATGGCGGTCTTGACACTGTTGAGGCTAACGAGCGTCTAGGCTTCCCACCAGATCTACGTAACTATGGTGTTGGAGCCCAGATCTTAAGTGACCTTGGAATTCACCGCTTGAGGCTACTTACAAATAACCCGCGCAAGATTGCTGGTCTTAGTGGTTACGGGCTAGAAGTGATCGAACGGGTCCCACTCATAATTACCCCTAGCGATTACAACGCTGGGTATTTAGCAGTTAAGCAAGAGAAGCTAGGACATCTGAGTGCAAATGATACTGGTCCCTACATAGTCCTTGCCTGGGATGGAGATCGCTCGTTAGTTAATCTTCCCGACTTACAGGGACGTTTCGAGAACCTTGCAGCACGCAATAGCATGAGCTTCGAGGCCGAGAGTGCACCGAGAGTGCTTGCTCTCTGGCAACGGCCTATTTTTGTTTGGCGCCTTCGAGGTGGGGACGTCAAGCATGCTAAGCCGTTACTGCAAGAGATGGCTAGCTGGCCTGAAACACAGCGTCTCGGGCTATTATGTACATTAAGCATGGAGCAAGGAGTTCATCCATCTTTATCCCTCGAGATGGATTATCGCTCTTTAGATGAGCTCAGACAGCCAAGCAGAAGTGAATTGCAGGACTGGGAGTCCCAGGTCCGTCAGCCGATCTTGTCTGAGTGGAGCTGACCGCCTCAGCTTTCCTGGATAGAGATTTTGTTGATGCGGCTGCCATTCTTCAGGGCTAAAACAATTTCCATATCTTCAGTTTGGCCAAAGACTGTGTGCACTCCGTCAAGATGAGGCTGAGCCTCGTAGCAGATGTAAAATTGTGATCCGCCAGTGTTGGGTCCAGCGTGAGCCATCGCCAGTG
Source organism: cyanobiont of Ornithocercus magnificus (assembly GCA_007996965.1). NCBI lineage: Bacteria > Bacillati > Cyanobacteriota > Cyanophyceae > Synechococcales > cyanobiont of Ornithocercus magnificus. Next base: position 1,359,613 of record BIMP01000001.1, on the reverse strand, counting down.
TTCCGACCCCGTGCTTGCGACTATTGATCTCGCAGTCGATCGTATAACCAGGACCACCAGTGCCAGGCGTCCCGCTTGACCCTTTGCGGGTATTGGGACATCCCCCCTGTGCCATAAAGCCGTTGATTACACGATGGAAGGTGAGACCATCGTAGAAGCCTTCCCTCGCTAACTTGACGAAATTGGCTACGGTGTTAGGAGCGTCCACATCAAATAACTTGAGTTCGATCGAACCTGCGTCGGTTTCCATCAGAGCTTTAATCACGTAACCCTAAGCAAAGGGCAATACTAGGAAAAGGCTGAGGATGCTCTGTTAAGCAACAATTTTGCCCATGCCCTCATCCAGACCTAACCCCCAGCTTGGCGAGGCACGACTGGGTGTGATTGGAGGCAGTGGTCTCTACACGATGCCAGGATTCTCGGATTCTGAAGAGCGCGTAATCGAAACGTGCTTCGGTTCACCATCGGACTCCTTCCGAATCGGATTACTGGAAGGCATGGAGACTGTATTCCTCGCCCGTCATGGCCGCCATCACCACTTGCTGCCCTCAGAAGTCCCATATAAAGCAAATATATGGGCTATGAGGTCGCTCGGAGTTCGTTGGCTTATCTCTGTATCGGCAGTTGGATCATTGAGAGATCACCTGCGGCCATGCGATATGGTTGTACCTGATCAGCTTATTGACCGCACCAACCGACGCCCTCAATCTTTCTTCGGGGAAGGCTGCGTGGCACACGTTAGCCTTGCTGAACCTTTTTGCCCTCGCTTGAGCGCAATGTTAGCGGATGCAGCTGAGCGGGCTATGCCAATAGGTCACCATCTACACCGGGGGGGGACCTATCTTTGCATAGAAGGACCTGCTTTTTCGACACGAGCCGAGAGTGAGCTCTATAGACAATGGGGTTGCGATATCATCGGCATGACCAGCCATACTGAGGCAAGTCTTGCGCGCGAGGCTGAGCTAGCATACGCATCACTAAGTATGGTGACTGACTATGATTGTTGGCATGTTGACCATGATGTCGTAAGTGTTGAGATGATGATTGGCAATCTACATGCAAATGTCGAGGCTGCTATACCAATCTTTTCTGACCTCGTCGCAACGCTGAATCTTGAGCGTCCACGATCATCAGCCCACGATGCCTTGAGAAACGCCATAGTGACACCTCCTAATTGTGTGCCGCTCCCCACACGACTTCGACTCGATTTGCTGACATCGCCATACTGGGGTCCGGTAGCCCAGGCTGGCGATTGAAGGTTGCCTTGTCTAGCTAAGGAGTTTCACTACACTGCTTACTGTCCTCTTTTCAACCAAGAAATATCATCTCTGTCAATACCACCAAGCTTAAAAGAATGTTGCTAGGGCAAGCGGTGTGAAAAGTATGTTCACTCCAGTTTAAGACTCACAGCAGAAGCCTTCTGTGAAAATTAGCATGAGTAGGACTGGTAACTGGAGCACTCAACCCTAGAGTAACTATCCAGCATTTCTTGCCCTAGGTCGTTGCAGACATATCCCTATTTCTCACTACTTAAAATATTTAGTATGCCAGTTAGATCTCATAGTAGTCCCTCTAAATGACGCCTAATGGCTTCAAGAGTATCAATTTTTACTGAATCAATGACTGATGATCTCCAATCACTTACATCTCGGTTGGACTCCGGCGGTGCAATTAGCAGTAGCTCTTCATTAGTCTTTGGCATAAACCCTGCACTGACGAATTGAGGCTCATATCCAGCTTGTATACAGAATTCCTCGATCTCTGAACGCTCGAGAGTTTCAACACTAGGGACTGGAAAGTCCTGAGCTTCGAGAAGGCCAGCATAGCGGTCTGCGTCATCGCGATCCTCGAACATGAGCACCACGGTACGGCCAGAGAGCTCAAGAGAGTGTATCCCCTCACTCTGTGTGTTGGCGTCGTAGAGCAGCACGTGAACCCTCATCGGCTCTAGCTCTGATCAACTAGAAGAGTTTGTCATCTTCAGCTCTACACAAGACTCAACCATCCGAGGACTCAAGGGCAAGCTCTTGGAGACGTTGGTAGAGGGCATGTTCAGCATCATTTAGCTCAGCTGGTATAGTGATGACAACTTCAACTAATTGGTCACCCAATTGATCGCCAAGTTCTAAACCACGACCCCGAAGCCGCAGAAGGCGACCGCTGGAAGATCGAGGAGGTACTTGCAATGTTACCCAACCCTTTAGTGTTGGTATATCAACAGCGCATCCAAGGACTGCATCAGGCGGCATTAGTTCAAGCCGATAGTGAACCTGTAATCCGTCTATGCGGAGTCCTTCATCGGTTTGTATCCTTAGGCGAATGAAGCGATCACGACCATCCGCATCAACAGCTGCTAACCGTAGCCGCCACCCATCTCCAGCAAGCTGAGGGGTAGAGACTTCAACCAGAGTTCCATCACCCAGTTCAATTTCTACTGACGTACCCCGTAATGCTTGATCAGGCGTTAGCATCAGCTCAGTTTCCAAATTATCGTTAGCTAGCACGGGTTCTGACGACCAGGGCCACGTTGCTGGGTGAATTGGTTCATTCTCTAATGTTAACGGGCTATCAATGCCCAGAACAATACGGATGTAGTACTCAAAGTCTGGAAACCCCTCAGAGAAATGATCAAGACTCTCATCTAATGGCTTGATGCATGATTCCCAAGAAGCTCGTCGGCGGGAATCGCTCAATATTGCATACGCCTCGTTGACAAGTTTAAACTGCTCCTCAGCAACTGGATCGTTACCGTTCAGATCTGGATGCCAGCGACGTGCCTCGCGACGGAATGCTCGCTTGAGCTGAATGAGATCACTACCAGCTTCTAGGCCAAGAATTGACCAATAGTCAGGATTAGCGGAAACCTTCACTATCCCAGATCCCCCTCTTTTCAGTCTCAGCCCGGCTGGTCCTGCGTCTTAAGCCAGGACGTGATGGCGGTGTATTCCACGGATCATCATCCCAATTGTCCTCAGCGAAGAGTTCGTCCTTGAGGGAGCCAAGCGTGTTGCGTAGACCTTGCAAAGGATTGGCATCAGCACGACGTTCATTGATGAGACAGCGGTTAAGGCCAAGCAAAGCTTCTTGCAAACCACTTACAGCTAGTTCGAGCCCTTGAACATCATCCTGATCGAGAAGGTCTTGGACGTCACGCATTGCCATCTCTGCCATGCGCTGCTGGCGCTCGGCCCCATAAGGACCAAGTTCAAGTGCGGCATCGCGAAGGCGGCGTTCTGCCTGGGCAACAAGAGTTAAGGCTTTATTGCGGCGTTCCACAGTTGCCCGTCGCCTCCGGTCCTCATCAGCACGGGCCTCTGCCTCGGCTATCAAGGCCTTCATCTCCTCCTCGGGGAGGTTGGAGCCACCTTGGATGGTGACCGATTGCTTACGGCCTGTTGTGCGGTCGGTGGCGTTAACCTGTAAGATACCGTTAGCGTCAATGTCGAAAGCAACCTGGATCTGTGGAACACCACGGGGTGCTGGCGGTATTCCCGACAGTCGAAATCGACCAAGTGACTTGTTATCTGTTGCCATCTGCCGCTCGCCCTGCCAGATATGGATTTCTACAGAAGATTGATTAGGCTCAGAGGTACTAAAAACATCTGACTGGCGAACAGGGATTGGAGTGTTTCTAGGGATTAGTACTTTCATCAGTCCGCCAACAGTCTCGAGCCCAAGTGATAAGGGAGTAACATCGTTGAGCATTAGATCTCTCAGCTCGCCAGTTAGAATCCCAGCTTGAATAGCTGCTCCAATAGCGATAGCTTCATCTGGGTTGACAGCCTGACAAGGCTCACAAGGTACTAGTGTTCGCACCAGCTGCTGGACCATCGGCATGCGGGTACCACCGCCTACAAGTACTACATCGTCAATCCTTTCAGCTGACCAGCCAGAGCTATGCAGTGCGCTTTGGACAGGAACCAGAAGCCTGTCAAGAAGATCAGTGCATAGACCCTCAAAAGTTGATCTATCGAGACGGGCATCAACATGAAGTGCCCCCTTGGGTCCCGTAGTGATAAAGGGGAGCGAGATCAGACTTGATGAAACACCTGACAGCTCTTGCTTGGCTTTCTCAGCAGCTTCAATGAGACGTTGCAGAGCCTGTCGATCACGCCTGAGGTCAATCCCCTGGTCTTTCAGAAACCCTTCGGCAATCCAGTCAACAATCCTTTTGTCGAAATCATTACCTCCTAGCTGCGTATCGCCATCGGTAGCTTTGACATCGAAAACACCGTTGGCTATGCGCAATAGCGAAACATCAAATGTACCACCACCAAGATCGAAAACCATCACTTTGCGTGTAGCACTGCGGTCAAATCCATAGGCAAGTGCGGCAGCAGTAGGCTCATTGAGAATGCGTTCTACGCTAATTCCAGCAAGTCTCCCGGCATTCCTTGTAGCTTGACGCTGAGCGTCATCGAAGTAAGCTGGCACCGTGACGACGGCAGACTCTATCTCCTCGCCAAGATATACAGTGGCGTCGTCAACCAGCTTACGCAAGATGCTGGCCACAAGCTCCTCAGGAGCGTATTCGCGCTCAGTGGCTGGACAGACTACTCGGACCCAGCCTTGATCATTGGCACACACAGTGTAGGGCACATTGAGGCTGTTATCCCCCAACTCATTCCACTGACGGCCCATAAACCGTTTGAGGTTAGCGAACGTGTCACGCGGGTTGAGTACTAACTGGCGACGTGCTGGTTGCCCAATAAGAAGCTCCCTATCCTTCGTGTAACCAACAACGGACGGTGTAGTGCGCTGGCCTTCAGAGCTAGCGATTACCTGTGGACGACCGCCCTCAAGAGCAGTCACGACGGAATTGGTAGTTCCCAGATCAATTCCAACGATTCGTCCCATGGCGTAGGCAGGTAAAGCCCCAAGCAAACTAGCGGCCGAAGCAACACTACCCCGAGGTGTCCCTAACCTACTAACGGACAGAGCTTAAAGACTCCTTAGTGATGGCTTTGGCCAATGACCATTACGGTTCGTTTGTCCTGAAGGAGACTTTGATGACGTTTGAGCCTGATAATCAGTATCTGCTGAAGCATCGTCCGCCGCACGAAAAATTAGTAGATACCGGGTTTAGAAATCTTGCTCTCATTCTAGCTTCAATGGTTGCGGTTGTCCTTTTTGCAATCCTAGTCGCCGTTTTCTCAGGAGCACTAGAGTCAATAGGGCGTTACGGTTGGAAATTTCTTGTAACCTCTGGTTGGAATCCTGTTGATGACGAGTATGGCGCTTTTACAGCTATCTACGGGACAATTGTCACTTCTGTTCTGTCCTTATTAATTGCTATACCACTCGGTATTGGCACTGCAATTTTCATCACCGAGAACATTATCCCTAAGAACGTCCGGAGTATACTTGGTGTGATGATTGAACTTCTAGCCGCTATACCTTCAGTAGTTCTAGGCCTCTGGGCAATTTCTGTTCTCGAGCCCTTTATTAGACCCTTTCTAACGTTTGTACATGATATTTTTGGCTGGATTCCTTTCTTCAGTACACGGCCAATAGGGCCAGGAATTGCTCCTGCTATACTAATTCTAGTGGTGATGATTTTGCCGATAATTACTGCTATCGCTCGAGACTCTCTTAATCAGGTTCCTGCGGAACTGCGCCAGGCTGCCTACAGTATTGGCACAACACGCTGGGGTGCTATCTTTAATATAATGCTTCCAGCAGCGATTTCTGGCATAGTTAGTGGCGCAATGCTAGCACTTGGTCGGGCGATGGGTGAGACAATGGCGGTAACAATGATTATCGGAAATTCTAACAATTTCAGCTTTTCGCTACTAGCACCCGGCAATACTATTGCCTCAATGTTAGCCAATCAATTTGGTGAAGCTGATGGCAGCCAAGTTTCATCCCTGATGTATGCTGCTTTGGTTTTAATTCTCTCGACGCTAGGAGTGAATATTTTCGCTCAGTGGCTTGTCAACCGCCTCAGCCTCAAGTACTAGTCATGGCTTCTCCTATCAACACTGTTAGCACTCCAGACCTAGCTTATAAACCTTCCTTGAGTCGCAATCTAGTTAGTCGTCTACTAACCATCATGACGGGTATTTTTTCGGCTATTGCGGTTCTCCCATTAATCCTCGTCTTAGTTTATATACTCTTTAAGGGTGGCTCGAGAATTAGTGTTAATTTACTTTCTCATTTACCTCCGCCTCCAGGACTCGACGGTGGTGGAATTGGTAATGCCATTCTTGGTACTTTTATAGTTACTGTTCTAGCCTTCTTAATTGCCATTCCTATCGGGGTTGGCGGAGGCATATTTTTAGCTGAGTATTCGCAGAGTGGTAGTTTTGCCAAATTTATTCGCTTTGGTGCCAATGTACTTTCCGGCATTCCTTCAATTATAGCTGGCGTATTTGTTTACAGTGTTGTTGTTTCAACACGTATCTTTTTCGATACTGCTTACAGCGCTCTTGCTGGTGGCATAGCTTTATCGATTCTAATGCTGCCAACTGTGATCAAGACCACTGATGAGGGACTTAAGTTAGTCCCGAATGATCTTAGGAGAGCGGCACTTAGTATAGGTGCATCAAAGTTTACTACTATTATAAAGATTACCCTTCCCGCTGCCTTCGCTTCAATCGCTACAGGAGTGGTGCTGTCTGTTGCGCGTGCAGTGGGTGAGACGGCACCGTTGATTTTTACTGCACTATTTTCTCCCTTTTGGCCAGATGGAATTTTTAGTCCAGTTGCTTCGTTGTCAGTGTTAATCTACAACTTTGCGATTATGCCCTATGAAGCTCAGAAAGAACTTGCATGGGCAGCATCATTTATTCTTGTAGTTCTTATTCTTTCCCTAAACTTGCTTGCTCGGTGGCTTGTCCGATTTGCTTCGAAGTGATTAGCTATACACTGAATCCTAAGTCTATTCTCTGAATAGTTATATTAACCCTAATGCTGTTGCCTTGCTACTCAACTCGGCCATGACTGCTTCATCCATCACTACTGACCAAGCACAGGTATCGAAGAAGACTTGTATTTCTATCCAAAATGCCACCATTAGCTATGGTAACTGTGATGCTGTTCGCAATGTTTATTGCGATATCCCCCGTGGCAGAGTGACAGCATTTATAGGCCCATCTGGCTGTGGTAAGTCAAGCGTTCTGCGTTGCCTAAATCGTATGAATGATCTGATTGAGGGTTGCTCACTTAAGGGTAGAGTTCTGTTTGATGGTGCTGATCTTTATGCTTCAGACGTTGATCCTGTCGAGGTGCGTCGCCGAATCGGTATGGTTTTTCAGCAGCCCAATCCATTTCCTAAATCTATATACGAAAATATTGCTTTTGGTGCCCGTATCAACGGATACTCAGGTGATATGGATGAACTAGTAGAACAGTCTCTGAGACAGGCTGCTGTCTGGGATGAGTGCAAGGATAAACTTCAAGAAAGTGGCTACTCACTTTCTGGCGGTCAGCAGCAGCGTCTCTGCATAGCACGGACTATTGCAATCCGTCCAGAAGTCATCTTAATGGATGAGCCTTGCTCTGCATTAGACCCAATCTCGACACTGAAAATTGAGGAAACTATGCGTGAACTTAAAAAGAGGTTCACAATTGTGATCGTGACGCACAATATGCAGCAAGCACTCCGCGTTAGCGATATGACAGCATTTTTTAATGCCGAAGCACAAGAGAACGGGTCAGGGAAGGTCGGCTACTTGGTTGAGTTTGACGAGACCGAGAAAATCTTCAACTCACCGCAACAGCAGGTCACACAGGACTATGTCTCAGGTCGTTTTGGCTAATCAGCACTGAAACGCCTCCCACTTATTCCAGACCCTGACAGTCTGGGACTATGTGCAGCTTTGAGTTAAGAGCCTGGCATAAAGCCAGGCGATCTAGAACGGAGAGGAAGGGATTCGAACCCCCGATAGAGTTGCCCCTATACAGCATTTCCAGTGCTGCGCCTTCGACCACTCGGCCACCTCTCCAGAGACTCATCAGGAAGGTGAGAATGTAACAGCAAATTCAGTATCCTCTTTGTGAGACCTCAGCATAAAATCACAATTCACTGGCGACAGGAGCAGCGAACTGTTAGTCACCACGTTACCGAAGGTGATTACATACTACGCAGCTTTGAACTACAAGGGGACCAACTGCCATTCTCGTGTCGGAATGGCTGCTGCACGACGTGTGCAGTGCGGATCTTATCTGGGAAGCTGAGTCAGCACGAGGCTATGGGATTATCGCAGGAGCTCCGCGGACTTGGTTACGGACTGTTATGCGTTGCACGTGCAGTAGGACCTCTTGAAGCAGAGACTCAGGACGAGGATGAAGTCTACAACCTTCAGTTTGGACAGCACTTTGGACGGGGTTCCGTCCGCACGGCACTTTTGCTTGAGGAAGACTAAATGACAGAGAGGCATATATGTGTTGCAAATGCCAACAAGGCAGGGTTGCTAGCCAATGAGTTGACTAGGCTCTCCGCAGTTGCTCGACGAGCAGCATCTGCAGGCGGTGAAGAGCTAATGCGGCATTATGGGCAGCTTGAGATGGTCAATAACAAGGGACAAGCTGGTGATCTAGTAACCAGTGCTGATCTTGCAGCCGAGCGAGCCGTGCTCGAGTTACTAAGCGCAGCAACTCCAGAAATTGGGATTCTTGCTGAGGAAAGTGGCATGCAACAGGGTGACACTGAGTTGTGTTGGTGTGTCGATCCGCTGGATGGTACCACCAACTTCGCACACGGCTATCCTTTCTTCGCCTGCTCGGTTGGTCTGACTTGGAAAAATAGACCAGTGCTAGGAGCAGTAGCTGTGCCGTTTCTCAAAGAGCTTTTTTGGGCATCACCGGGAGAGGGTGCCTTTTGCAACAACCAGCCGATACAGATCTCTTTCTGTACCTCTTTACTGGATTCTCTATTGGTTACTGGCTTTGCCTACGATCGCCATACACGCCTGGAGAATAACTATGCTGAGTTCTGCTGGCTGACACACAGAACGCGTGGAGTTCGCCGTGGTGGTGCAGCTGCAGTCGATTTGGCATTTGTCGCTGCCGGCAGGCTTGACGGCTACTGGGAACATGGTCTATCAGCGTGGGATTTGGCAGCTGGGGTTGCCTTGGTGGATATTGCAGGAGGCACAATCACTAGCCTTGACGGCTCAACCTTTGACCTGGGTGAAGGTTGCATTGTGGCTGGATCGGCACCACTACATAGATGCCTACTAAATGAGCTCCATCAGGTCATACCACTTCCCGGTAAGACTTTTGGTGCACCTGAGTTGGACTCCATGGGATCCTAGGCGTATTCGTCTTCACTCAACACTGTTCATGGCCCTGCAACCAGCTTCTGGGGCTAGGGATCTCAATCCCCAGCAAGTTGAGCGCAACACGCGCCTGCGTGAGCGACTAGCAGAAGTCTATCGTTTATGGGGCTACGATGAGGTCTCACCCCCTCGGGTAGAGCGTCTAGATACGCTAGAAGCAGGCGGTGCCATAGCTAGTAGTGACATTGTCCGTCTTGTAGCGGATGAACCACTTGGTCTACGGCCAGAGATGACTGCCTCGATCGCGAGGGCTGCTTGTACTCGTTTTGCTGGTCGTAGCCGGCCTCTTCGGCTTTGGGCTAGTGGCACTGTCTTTGGAAGTCGTGTAGCTGATGAAGGTGGTCAGCGCATCGAGGAGACATTACAGAGTGGTGTCGAGCTTTTCGGAGTTCGCAGCATCGGAGCCGAGATGGAGTTGCTTTCACTTTTGATGGGAGCAGTCACAGCCTTGGAGTTACAACCAAGTCAACAGCCTCAACTCCTGGTAGGACACACAAAATTAATGAATTTAATCCTCGCTCCCTTCCAGAATGTAGTGCGACTGTCTGCACGCCGCATGTTGGTCCAGTTTGATAGAATTGGTCTAGATCAGTTGGATATTAGCGACAAAGAGCGCCGAAGATTATTGGAACTGCTAGACTACCGAGGAGAACCAATGGCAGTTTTAAAAATCCTCTCGGAGCGATTTGGCAAGCAGGCAGTGCTCGAAGACCTGCACCGTCTGTTCCACCACCTTGAGCCGCTTGCTGGAGAGTGTGGCGTAACACTTCAGCTAGATCCAACCTTCCAGCCCCACTTTGATTTGTACACAGGGATTGTGTTTCAGCTGGTATGCCGGGGCACTTCCGCGCTAGAAGTTGTAGCCCGCGGAGGCCGCTATGATGGATTAGTGAAGCGTTGTGGAGCTTCTGGCGAGGATGCAGCTGGCGTTGGCTTCAGCCTTGCCCTCGATACGATTCGCGAGCTCATAAGCAGCAGCCCTAACACGGCAAGTGGTAAAAGTAGGAGGAGACTAATAGCTTACGCATCATCCGTATCGTTAGAGCGAGCGCTCGAGCGGCAACACCACTGGCATCTCCGCGGTGAACAAGCAATACTCGAATTGTGTCCATGCGCAGACCACAATGTTGCCATCAGGCGACAGAAAGACCTCGACTGCTGCGAACTTGACTGGCTTGGCGTCTAAGCTGCTCGGATTTGAGAAAGGGGGAGAGTACAGGCTCGTGCCACACACCATTGTCTCTGACGTCTGTGAGGGAGTTAGCGACTGCGTTGATGCCTGTCCTGTTGCCTGTATTCAGCCAGGTCAGGGGCGAAACCGTAAGGGGACGCCATTCCAATGGATAAATGCTGACACTTGTATAGACTGCGGCATCTGTCTTCAGATTTGCCCTATCAGTGGTGCAATTTTGCCTGAGGAGCGCCCAGACCTACAAAGACGTCCCTAAAACTAGAGCCGAAGGCTGCAGATCACTCTTGCATGATGACTGGAAGTGCCCTGCAAGTTATTTGGCTTCGCCACAATCCTAACTAAAATCATGACAGTAAGCGAGCAAGGCCAAATCCAGATTCACACTGAGAACATTTTCCCAATTATCAAGAAGGCTGTCTACTCTAGCCACGAAGTATTCTTTCGAGAGCTGGTTAGCAATGCTGCTGACGCAATTAATAAGAGGCGCATGGCTGCAATTGCTGGTGACTGCAGTGAAGGTGCGGAAGGCTTAGTTCGTGTCACGATCAACCGTGAGGTAAAGACTATCACCATTTCAGATAATGGCATTGGCATGACTGCTGGCGAAGTTAAGCGCTATATTAACCAGGTGGCATTCTCAAGTGCTGAAGAATTCCTAGATAAATATAAGACAGAATCTGATGCCATCATTGGACACTTTGGTCTTGGCTTCTACTCCAGTTTCATGGTGGCTAGAAAGGTCGAATTAGTTACCTTATCAGCGCGTCCAGATGCCACAGCAATTAGGTGGAGTTGCGATGGCTCACCAACATTCAACTTGGTAGAAGATACTCGTAAAGAGCCAGGCACGGATGTAATCCTTCACCTGATGGAGGAAGAACTAGAATACCTTGAGCCAAGCCGACTTCGGGCACTTACCACCACTTACTGTGATTTCATGCCGGTAGAAATCCAGCTACAAGGAGAGAAAGTCAACCGAAGAGTTGCACCTTGGCGTCGGAATCCACGCGAGCTTAACGACCAAGACTATATCGAATTTTACCGCTATCTTCATCCATTTCAAGGTGATCCACTGCTCTGGGTACATCTGAATACCGACTATCCATACAGCTTGCAAGGGATTGTCTACTTCCCACGTCTGAGTGGACGCGTTGATTGGGAAAAAGAGGGAATTAGACTGTATTGTAATCAGGTCTATGTGAGCGACTCAATTAGAGAGATCGTACCACGCTACCTACTGCCACTGCGTGGAGTAATCGACTCACCCGACATTCCGTTAAATGTAAGCCGCAGCGCGTTACAAGCTGATAGGCGTGTCCGTTCTATCGGAAACTTTATAGCCAAAAAGATAGCAGATCGTCTGCGTTCACTTAAAGAAGATAGCTCCAAGGCTTATGCAGAGGCATGGCACTCCATCGCTCCATTTATAAAAATTGGCGCGATGGAAGATGATAAGTTTGCCGACCAAGTGACTGACTTAGTACTATTTGGAACTACAGCAATAGCTGAAACAGATAGTAAAGATCTAATTACCACTGATAATAAAGCGTATACAACACTAGAGGGCTACCGCCAACGTCTTGGCAATAACAATCAGCGTATCTTGTACTGTACTGATGAGGTTTCACAAGCTAATGCTCTTAGCCTTTGGACAGCTCAGGGGCTAGAAGTAATTAAAGCTGAGACAGTAATTGATAGCCAGTTCATACCTTGGTTGGAAAGCCGCTACAGCGAACTTCAGTTCCAGCGTGTTGATGCTGAGCTGGATGCAAGTCTCCGGGATGGGACGCCTGAATTAAGTAACCAGGACGGTAGTACGGACAGTGAAGTAGTAAGAGCATTAATGAAGGAAGCAATTGCCGATGATCGTGTAACAGTTCAGGTACAACTACTCAAAGGTGACCAGGCACCAGCGGCAATGATTTTACTTCCAGAGCAAATGCGCCGGATGAACGACATTAGTGCTCTCATGGAGCAACGGTTGCCCGGATTACCTGAGCACCACGTACTTTTAATTAACCAGAAGCATCAATTAGTCAATTGTTTGCTGAGGTTACAATCAGGGTCTGTGATTGTGGGAGAAGGCTCTTCCCCGAGTAGAGCCTTAGCCAAAGATGTAGCCCGATATTTATATGACATGGCCCGCCTTAGTGTCGGAGGCCTTGAGCCGAACGAGCTCTGTGGCTTTCAGAACCGATCGACTAATTTGGTAGGAACCTTGATGGAGCGGGCTTTGTAGCAATAGTCTAGCACCGCGTTATCATGCGTGTTGAGTACACAGAGCTAAGTCCTTGTACTCAACCAACTAGCCAGAGAGGTTATCGATGTCACGTGTTTGCCAGCTAACCGGAGCGCGCGCGAATAATGGCATGGCTGTTAGCCACTCTCACATCCGGACCAAGAAACTACAGCAGGTTAACTTGCAGGAAAGACGCCTATGGTGGGCTGAGGAAAACCGATGGATTAAAGTCCGGCTGACGACACGTGCGCTAAGAACCATTCAAAGGAAAGGCCTTGGAGCTTATGCTAAATCCCTCGGTGTTGACCTTTCTAGATTCTGAGCTAAACATAGGCAGCATCTATTAGGCTTAGAAGCTCGATCAGGTTAGCCCGGCACGACTCCGACTCTGTACTGACTTGTTTTAAAACAATCACTGTTAGCTGCTATGCACTTGCGCCGCCGTAAATTTCTAACACTACCCCTAATTTATTTAGTTGCTCTGGGCCTGTATCCACGTTCACTACTTGCCCTTGGCGGTAATGCACCTGCCTTGCAAGAACCAGCCCCAGACTTTCAGTTGCCTGGATTCAGCTCTGAAAGCCCAAACCGTGATATCTGGCGTCTTGCTGATTTTCGTGGCCAATGGCTGGCACTGTATTTCTACCCGCGAGACTTTACTGGCGGTTGTACAATCGAGGCCAGGGGTTTTGAGAATCAGCGCCAGGCTTTTGCTGCACGTGGCTGTAAAGTTGTCGGTATCAGTGCTGATGGTGTCGATGATCATGAGTCATTTTGCAGCAGTGAATCCCTGAGTTTTCCTCTACTATCAGACGCTGGTGGTGTAGTTAGTAAACTATATGGCTCGTGGATGCCACCATTTTCAATGCGCCATACTTTCCTCATTGATCCTGATGGTATGCTGCAAGCTAGTTGGGTAGCGGTTCGCCCATCGGGCCATGCTGAGGAGGTACTAGCAAAATTAACACAACTGCAGGGCATGACAGCTATTTGACAAACCTGCCTGCATCAGAAAGGGTGGATCGCGATGAAAAAGGGACAGCGATTTATCAAGCTGCCCTGAATGACAGAGGCTTCGATGACAGTTGCGGGGGAGAGCACATTTATCCTTCTCTATCACCGCACTCCATTTGAAGAGACCTACTCGGAGAGCGGTGGACGTTGTTGGGTAGATCAGAAAAGCCCAAATGGGATTATACCAACTCTTCGAAACCTATTTCGTAGTCGGCGGGCAGGAACCTGGATTGCCTGGCGTGAAGTTGAGGACCCAAGCGACCGCTCGGATGAGCGGATTGCCATGACTGAACCCTCACCATTTCTTCTATGCAGGGTTCCACTTGTCAATGAACAGATTTCCAGTTTCTATCACATCACTTCAAAGGAATCTTTCTGGCCAATCCTTCATACTTTCCCTACCCACTTCAATGTTAACAATGCTGACTGGGCGATTTTCCGGGAGGTGAATAGTCGTTTTGCTGCAACAGCCTGCCGCGAAGCAGCCCCGGGTGCTTTGGTCTGGGTTCATGACTACAATTTATGGCTAGCTCCTGGCATGATCCGAGCTCAGCGTCCTGATTTGCGTATAGCTTTCTTTCACCACACACCCTTTCCTGGCAGCGATGTCTTCTCAATTCTTCCCTGGCGGACTGAAATACTCGAGAGTTTGCTTTGCTGTGATGTAGTTGGGTTTCACATACCCCGCTATGCTGAAAACTTTGCCCGCGCAGCTAGTTGTCTACTAGGAGCTTCTAAAGCTCCTAAGCAACCAGTAAATGCGCGTTTCCGAGCCAGGGGCAGTGCCCTTAGCGAGCCCTCAGCAACACCATCATTGCACCATGGAGATCGAAATGTTAAGCTAGTCTCATCTCCAGTAGGTACCTCACCAGATGTTATTTATGGGCTTCTCGACAATTTGAGCGTTCAGAACCGTGCTGAGCAGATTGCTACAGATACCAAGAAGGGCCGCAAGCTAATTCTCTCGGCCAGCCGTGTTGATTATACCAAGGGCAATGAAGAAATGCTGCTAGCCTTCGAACGACTTCTGGAACGCCGAGAAGATTTGCACGGTGAAGTGGTGCTTATGTTGGCTTGTGTTGCCGCGACTAGCGGAATGCAAATCTATGAAGTTACACAAAGGTCAATTGAGGAAATGGCGGGGCGAATCAACGGACGCTTCAGCCGTATTGACTGGACTCCGATCTGTTTCTCAACACGTAGGATCCCTTATGAAGAAATGGTGGCTTGGTATAGCCAATCAGACATATGCTGGATTACGCCACTGCGTGACGGACTAAATCTTGTCGCTAAAGAGTATGCAGCAGCTCGCAGAAACCGTGACGGTGTACTGGTACTATCAGAGTTTACCGGCGCGTCTGTTGTCCTGGACGAGGCTGTTTTAACCAATCCTTACTCCCAGAGGCGTATGGACGAAGCCATTGAAAAAGCACTCACCATGCCTAGTGAAGAACAGCGCCGACGCATGGCCTCTATGACACGTGCTGTAGAGACCTTTACAGTTACTGACTGGGCTAACGAGCAGATCAGGGCTGCCAGTAGCCTCAGCGCCCAGAGGTAGTTCTGGTGAGATGGACTATAGCGGTTAAGTTTCGGTACGCTTTAGCATCAGCTCTAGCTTTGCTGACCTTCGCCATGGTTGGAAGCATCCGCGCCAAAGATATTGTCCATATTAGTGTGTTGATGCCTGCACCATTCGCTAATTCTACAGCAGAGCTGGTAAGAAAGTTCAACAGAGAGCATCGAGGACATACTGTGGTCGATGTTACACGAGGTCCTCTAGATACAGAGGCGGTTGCAGATTTAGCAATCAGCAGTCTGTTACTGGGAAATAGCCCCTTCGATATTCTGCTGATTGATGTTACGTGGCTGCCAAAGTTTGCTGCTGCTGGCTGGCTACAACCCCTTGACAACTGGTTTGACGCTGATGATGTCGACTCTCTCGCCACTGGAGCTAGAGTCGGTAATGAATGGGAAGGTCAGCTTCTTCGATGGCCACTAGTTGCAGATATGGGATTACTTTATTGGCGTACTGATCTTATGGAGAAACCACCAGCTACACCAGAAGAATTAATTGCAGTTGGTAGAAAATTACAGCAGGAGGGAAAGGTTACTCACGGCTATGTTCTACAAGGGCGTCAGTATGAGGGTCTGAGCTGTGTGTTTCTTGAGGTGCTTGAAGGCTTTGGAGGTTCCTGGTTTCAGTCGCGTGAAACTGTCGGTCTTGATAGTTTAGCCTCAAAGGATGCAGCTGCATGGCTACGCAGCCTAATCGTGACTGGCGTTAGCCCACAAGCTATAACTAATTTTGGTGAATCCGAGGTATTGCAAGTCTTCCGCAATGGTGACGCCGCCATGATGCGCAACTGGCCCTATGCCTGGGCAAGTTTGCAAGATGAGGAAAGTCCAGTGAAGGGAAAAGTTGGAATTACCACGATGGTAGCAAGACCCGGACAACCCTCAACAGCAACGCAGGGTAGCTGGGGATTGGCGATGCTCAACAGCACAAAGCATGCGGACCAGGCAGCAGAATTAATTCGATACCTCACCTCGGTCAGCAGTCAAAGGGAGCTGTTCCTAGATCACGGTTATACACCTACTAGCCAGGTGGTTTTTAATGATCCTGAACTGCTGCGTCAATCTCCTATATTATCTATTCTGAATGTTGCTCTCTCAAGAGCACAACTAAGACCTACAACAGCTTTATATGCTCAGGTGAGTGATGTGTTACAACGGCGGCTGAGCTCGATTCTGACAGGTCAGCAAGACCCAGATATCGCTATGGAGCAAGTAGAGCGCAACTCGATGACAATTCTGCGCTCGGCAGGGGGAAGGACATGACAGGCTTGCTACTATTACCAGCCATGCTGCTGGTGCTACTAGTCTTTGGATGGCCGTTACTGCGCTATAGCTGGTTGAGCTTCCATGCAAACTCAGTAATCACTGGTCTTGTCGATATCCCCAACCAGGGGGCAAACTGGCAACGGTTAATTAGTGATGAACGCTTCTGGCAAGATGCAGGCCAAACAATACGGTTTGCTGGTGTCTCTGTAGGTACCGAGCTTATCTTCGCTGTTGCCATTGCTCTGCTTTTAAACCAATACTGGCGTGGCAGAAGCGCAGTGCGCACCCTAACTCTGTTACCCTGGGCACTTCCTACAACTGTGATGGCGTTGGGATGGCGTTGGATTTTCAATACCCCCTACGGTCCTCTTGAGCGTATTGTTCAGACTTTTAGATTAGCCCCACTTAATCTTCTAGCTGATCCACATGTCGCCTGGATTGCTACAGTTATCGGTGATATATGGAAGACTACACCTTTTTTGGCGCTTATCCTTCTGGCAGGTCTTCAGATGATCCCCACAAATCTCTATGAGGCTTTTGAACTTGAGGGAGGATCTACAATAGCCTCTCTACGCTATATTACGCTTCCACTACTACAACCTTATATACTGCTTGCTGTTTTTTTTCGCCTGGCACAAGCCTTTGGGGTCTTTGACTTAATTCAGGTGATGACAGGCGGCGGACCTGCTGGCAGTACAGAGAGCCTAGCATTGTATGCCTATCTGAATATCATGCGGTTTCTCGACTTTGGCTATGGTGCTACAATAATGATGGGTACTTTTATAATGCTAGTAATTATCTGTTTAGCTAGTTGGCTGTTGCTAACTGTCTGTCAGCTACCTTTATCTCAAAGGACTTAGTAACGCAATGAAGCGAAGTCGGTCGATTTGGATAACTCTACTGTTAATTTGGTCTTTAGGGCCACTGCTATGGCAGCTGTATACTTCTTTCACCAGTACTAGTGACCTTGTTAACTCCTCACTCAAGACATCGGTTTCTTGGACCCTAGCAAATTACCGCCAGGTCCTAACTACCGATCCTCCTTTCTGGTATTACTTGCTTAATAGCTGCATTGTTGGTGTTCTATCGACTTTGCTGACACTAATTATTGCCATTCCGGCCGGCTATGCACTTGCTAGAGTACGCGGCAGCTTGGCGACTTTTACGCGTTTGTCACTACTAGGAATTACCTTATTTCCCTATGTACTTTTGTTCCTCGCCTTACTCGAGATTGCAAGAAGATTTCAACTAGGAAATAGCCTAGTGGCTTTGAGTCTTCCTTATGCGGGGTTATCAATGCCACTGGCAGTGCTTTTGCTGGCAGAAGCTTTCCGAGACATTTCAATCGATCTCGAGGATGCTGCCCGAATAGAAGGACTTGGACTCTGGCAGCGGCTGCGCTGGGTGTTGTTGCCACTTATTCGGCCAGCATTAGGGAGCACAGCAATCCTTGTCTTTTTATTTGCGTGGAATGAATATCCAATTGCACTCACCTGGCTAAGCCAAGATAATCTCCTGACAGTCCCAATCGCAATTGCGAGGATTGCAGGATCATCAATCTACACTGTCCCCTATGGTGCCTATGCCGCATCCACAGTACTAAGCTCAACACCTCTAATAGTGCTTGTACTAGTATTCCAGCGTCAGCTTGTCTCTGGTCTTACTGGAGGAGCTGTCAAGGAATGACACTTCAGCTTAACAATATAGGGCGTTGCATCAGGAGCAGCTGGCTTGTCCGTAGGCTCAGCTTCTCAGTTGCTGATGGAGAATGCCTAGCTCTAGTCGGCCCTAGCGGATGTGGAAAGAGCACTACGCTTCGTCTGATTGCGGGCCTCGACAAACCAGACGAGGGGCGTATCTGGATTGACGGCAAAGATGTAACAGGGCAAACAGCAGCGGACCGCCGCGTCGGTATGGTGTTCCAGAGCTATGCCCTTTTCCCACACCTAACTGTCGCAGGTAACCTTGACATAGGCCTGCGAATCAGGGGAGTTAGTCATACAGAAAGACGTGAACGAATCTCAGCTGTTCTTGAGTTGATGCAGCTTGGAGCTTTGACTAATCGCCGGCCTGCCCAACTATCTGGGGGTCAGCGCCAACGAGTTGCTCTTGCACGTGCCTTGCTTCGCGATCCTCAAGTCTTTTTGCTGGATGAGCCTATGAGCAATCTCGACACCCAGCTAAGCGACGAGCTCCGGCCTGGGCTACGCCGAGTGATCAGGGAAGGCCGCCGGCCTGCAGTTTACGTCACTCACGATCAACACGAGGCGATGGCAATAGCAAGCCATATTGGTGTTATGCGTCATGGATATCTCGAGCAACTTGGCACACCGTCTGAGCTCTACTGCCACCCGCTCAACACATTTGTCGCTAGTTTTATCGGACGGCCTCAAATTAACCTGTTGCCGCCAAACGGGGGAGTTGTTGTAGGCATTCGCCCCGAGCATATTCGCCTGTGCCATAGTGGCGGGCTCCGCTGCCACTTGATACAGCGCGAATGGCTTGGCGCCTCCCAGCTCTGGTATCTAGAGAGCAGCCGCGGCCCACTGCGTCTGGTGTGTGATGGGCACATCCCTGTCCCGGAGACCTTATATGTAGAGTGGAAATCTAAAGACGAACACCACTTTGAACCTATTGAGGGCCAGCGGCTGCCTTAACATTTGAATCACTGTAGTTTCCAGTAACTAACCTAACTATGCTTGATGCTTACTAAGCCGGATTAACTGCACAGCTCATCTAATCTAAGCGAGTAGATTAATTTGCCGAGAAGTAATTATATTTGCTGGTTCAAAGCTTCCCGAAGAAAATCTCCGTGAAGAGAGGATTGCCTGCTAATCAATTGAACTCGTTGTGAGTCTGCAGCTTCGTCAAAGAGGGATAACCACTGGCCAACTATTCTGCCAACAGGTGGTAGAGACTGCAAATTAGTGCAAGGAACTAATGCCATATTTGCTGCCGCACTAATTTTTGGGTCGCAGCTAAGAGCGGCAGACGGACTACCAGACAACTGAGATAGGATCAACGCATGCAAGCGCATAGAGAGTACAAGCCGAGCGCTGGAAAATTTATCCATAGCCTTATCAACACTCGTAGCTTTTGAATACTGACTACGTGCCCAGAGATCGACAAGATCTGGACGATGGTTGCGAAGGAACAGGGGCAGCGTTACATCTTGGTATGTATGAAAAGCGAACCAGTGGAGGTTGCTGCCGGTAAACACAGCTAGTCTATTCAGTGCATCTAATAGTAAGTCCCAGCCATCACTGTTAAGTAGTGTTGTTGGTCGCCAGCAGACAACAACATCCCCTCCGCCAGACCAGTGCCTTGAGGGAGTGCACCAAACCGGGTCAGGTGCAACGAACATAGAATGATTTGGGAGTATCTGTCTAGCCAGCTTCAAAGAAGTATTATCACGCCAACTTGCTGACGAAACTAGAGGAAGCATAAGAGCTACTAGCCAACGACTCAAAGGCTGTCGTAGGGGTCCGAAACCTTGGGCCCATAGGATAACCTGGATATTGTAACAGCGAGCTACAGTAATCATTACCAAGTAGTAAATCAAGCTCTGAAAGCTAGTACTATCTTGAATTAGAGATCCACCACCAAGAATAAGGGTCCGGATGTGCCTTAAAGAGCTTAGTACAGCTATTAGTGATCTACGGTTAACTACCTGGGCAGAAGCTGGCAGAGGTTGAATAATACTCACATGGCGCGCCATAACCCATATTTGGCAACTTTCAGGAAGTTCTGCTAGTAAGACGTTAAGTAAAGCATCGTCACCAAGATTGCCTTCACCATAGTAGCCGCAAAGGAGAACAGCAGTAGCTTGCGGAGATTGTGATAATGCCATTGATTCTTTACAGTACAGACATGTATTGACCCCTTAGCCTTACTAGTCTTTGAGTAGTGGTGCTGTAACTGTGCACGTTCTCTCGCTCGGTACCTGGTGGATTCATATCACTTCTGTCCTAGAATGGATGTTAGCTATAGTACTCATTGAGCGCCTGGCTAGACTTGAGCACAATCCAGGCCTACATAGTCTGGCTTTAGCCCTGCTTCCTGCCCTTATCAGTGCTATGGCAGCTTGCACCTGGCACTTATACGACAACAGCGAGCAGCTAAGAGGCCTTGTTAGCCTGCAAGCCGCTATGACTCTTCTTGGCAATGGAGTCATGGCCCTTGCTGCATGGCTTCTTCTACAATCAGAGCAGAGGCCCGAGCCATGACGACTGCAATCGATCCCTCACCCCTATTTGCCCTTTCGCTGCTTCCCTATCTCTTATTCCTGCGCTGGGTTGGCCGCTGCCAGAGTGTCCCACCTCTAGCGAAGTGGGGATTCCGCCTGACTCTTCTGTTTGTAATAGTTACAGTTGCAGCTGCAATTCTGGCTATGAGATTGTCTGGTGGGGAACTTGTTGATGTGGACTGGTTACATGGAGGTGCCGAAGCTTTCCTAACACTAAGCAACGCCCTCGTGGTACTTGGTTTTGCGCAGCGCATTCGTGCATTTAAGATGAATAACTCTTAAGAAAGCATAATTCCTGCTCAGGTCGTGATGGAAGATACAGTTCTCTATCCAAAGCTTCCACATGATTATTTACCCTCTCGCAGTTACTCCTACCGTAGTGTCTTGGTCCCCAAGTGTTGCTCTAGTAATGATAGTGTGCAACGTGATTGCTATTGTCATTGGCAAACTAACAATCAAATACCCTAATGAAGGAATTAAGCTTCCAAGTCAGAAATTTTTTGGAAATTTAAGCCATGGTGCCATGCTTGGCTGTCTCAGCCTGGGACATATCTTTGGTATCGGAGCAATTCAAGGCCTTGCATCTAGGGGGGTTCTTTAAAAACTTTTAAAGATATTCAGGCACTTACAGACAAGTTTTAGGCCAACTTTACTGGTTTCCTAGACTCTGTCAAGCGTGCTGAACTTGCCGGGGCAAAATTATCGCTTATACGTTGTGCCATCTGTGAAGGTGTTAACCCAAGCATATTGCGACTTTCTTGAGGGCTAGAATGATCGACTAGTATATCAGGGATACCTAACCGGAGCATCGGTACCATAATGCCCTGATCACTGAGAGATTCCAGCACGGCAGCTCCAAATCCTCCGGCAAGAGCTCCTTCTTCCATAGTCACTATCTTACCAATGCGTCTGGCCAAGGGATGAATTAGGGCTTTATCAAGTGGTCTTAAAAAACGTGCATTGATTACAGTAGCTGACATACCAGCATCGGCATACAGTAGATCTGCTGTCGCCACAGCAGAAGCTACCATTGAGCCATAGGCAATAATGAGTAAATCATTTCCTTTTCGCACTACCTCGCCTCGACCCACTGGCAAAGGCTCCCAATCCTCTTCCGATAACAGCCGGCCTTCTCCTGGGCCACGTGGGATGCGCAAAGCACATGGGCCATTCTGCTGTAGACAGGTAACGAGCATCTTCTGCAGTTCAGCTTCGTCTTTCGGTGCCATTACAGTCAGATTGGGCACGCAGCGCATATAGCTAATGTCGTACTGCCCTTGATGTGTTGGGCCATCAGCTCCTACTATGCCAGCACGATCCAAGACGAAGGTAACTGGCAAGTTCTGAATACCAACATCATGAATTAACTGGTCATATGCGCGTTGCAGGAATGTACTATATATAGCCACAACTGGGCGAAGTCCCTCACAAGCCATGCCAGCTGCTAGGGTTACTGCGTGCTGCTCGGCAATACCGACATCAATATATTGCTCAGGGATGGATTTTTGTAGGAGGTCGAGACCAGTACCAGTAGCCATGGCAGCTGTGATACCAACAATGAGTGGGTTCTGTTCACACAAACGAACTAGAGTTTGGCCAAAAATCTTGCTGTAGCTAGGTGGATTGGGCTTTTTGGGTGGTAGGGCTTTACCAGTAGAGAGATCAAAAGCAGACTGGGCATGATAGCCTACTTGGTCAGCCTCAGCATAAGGATATCCTTTACCCTTTGTAGTTACGACATGAACCATAACTGGCCCACCAACTCTATGTGCTGCCTGGAAAGTATGAACCATAGTCGGTATATCATGTCCATCAATTGGTCCCATGTATGTAAAGCCCAGCTCTTCAAAAACAGCGCCAACTTTGGGGACTGCTAGACGACGCATGCTGCCCTTCAGCATATTTAGCTCGGCTGAGAGCTCACCACCCATGAAGGGAATGTGCCTTACGCTTTCCTCAACACTGCCAGATAAAAATTGCATAGGAGGACTCAACCGCATGCGGTTCAGGTAACCAGATAATGCGCCTACCGGGGGAGATATAGACATGTCGTTATCATTAAGTACCACTAAAAGTGGTGTTTGAGGTAGGTGCCCAGCATGATTAATGGCTTCCAATGCCATACCTCCTGTCAGTGCACCATCACCTATGATGGCAACACACTTAAACTTCTCACCACGGCGGTCTCTAGCCATCGCCATGCCGAGCGCAGCAGAGATGGAGGTACTAGCGTGGCCTGCACCAAAGTGGTCAAAGCTACTTTCGCAACGTTTGAGATAACCAGCAATGCCATTTCGCTGCCGCAGTGTGTCAAAGGTGCCATATCGGCCAGTGATTAGCTTGTGCGGATAAGCCTGATGGCCAACATCCCAGACAATACGATCCCGATCGAGATCGAGGGTCTGATAAAGCGCGAGGGTTAGCTCGACGACACCAAGCCCTGGGCCAAGATGGCCGCCACTGATAGAGACAACCTCTAAATGGCGCTCACGGATCTGGCGAGCCACATCCTCCAGTTCACCCGTGCTGAGCCCGCGCAACTGATTGGGATGGGTCAATTCGCTTAGCTGCATGCCCGCCCTGTCTAATCAGGGTAATCTACGGGGTCCGGTCGGGCGGTCGGGAGTATGCATAGCTGCGACAGTTACGAGACTTGATAGATATGGACGACTATCTACAGCGCATTCTCCGTGCCCGTGTATATGAAGTAGCTGATGAGACCCCACTCGAGCCTGCGCGCAATCTAAGTCGACGCCTCGATAATGAAGTTCTACTAAAACGTGAGGACCTGCAGCCAGTCTTCTCTTTCAAGTTGCGAGGGGCCTACAACAGGATGGCTCAGCTAAGCGACGAGGAATTACGACTTGGTGTAATTACCTCAAGCGCGGGGAACCATGCCCAAGGAGTAGCCCTTGGTGCTGTTGAGCTCAACTGCCGAGCTGTGATTGTAATGCCAGTCACGACTCCGCGTATGAAAATTGAGGCAGTCCGACGGCTGGGCAGTGAGGTGGTGCTCCATGGTGAAACTTATGATGAGGCCTACCAAGAAGGTTGTCGCCGCAGTATTGCTGAGGGACTAACATTTATTCATCCATTCGATGACCCTGAGGTAATTGCTGGACAGGGTACTATAGCCTTCGAAATCCTCCGACAGTGTGCCGAACCTCCGGACATGATATATGTCGCAGTTGGCGGAGGAGGACTGATTAGTGGTATCGCAGCTTATGTCAAAAGCCTATGGCCAGCTATCGAGGTCATCGGGGTTGAGCCTAATGACTCTGCAGCGATGACGCTATCTCTTGAGGCAGGTGAGCGCGTTAAACTGTCACAAGTAGGCCTATTTGCAGATGGTGTAGCTGTCCGACAGGTTGGTCGGCACACTTTTGAGCTGGCACAGCAGCATGTCGACTCCATGGTAACAGTGAGTACTGATGAGATTTGTGCCGCAATTAAAGATGTATTCGAGGACACCCGGTCTATTCTTGAGCCTGCTGGCGCTCTTGCCATTGCAGGTCTCAAAGCTGATGTGCAGCGCCGACAACTTCATGGCCGACGACTAGTGGCAGTGGCCTGTGGGGCCAACATGAATTTCGATCGCCTGAGATTCGTGGCTGAGCGAGCGGAGCTCGGAGAAGAAAGAGAAGCAATGCTGGCTGTAGAAATCCCTGAGAAGCCAGGGAGCCTGCGCCAGTTATGTACTGTCCTTGGTGATCGTTCTCTAACTGAGTTCAGCTATAGAATGGCTGAAGGTAACCAGGCTCACATCTTCATGGGTGTGCAAATCGAAGGTATCGAGGATCGCTGCCGCCTGATTGCTTCGTTGGAAGGCGGCGGATATCATTGCCTTGACCTTAGCGAGAATGAGCTTGCTAAAGTTCATCTTCGTCACATGGTAGGAGGACGAGCACCCGCCAGAGCTTCTAGCACTGAAGGTGTTGACTATCGTGAACTTCTATACCGCTTTGAGTTTCCAGAGCGTCCCGGTGCTCTGATGTCATTTGTTAGTGCTTTAGAATCAGATTGGTCGATTAGCATCTTTCACTACAGAAATTACGGTGCCGATATTGGACGAGTTGTAGTGGGCGTATTAGTCGCCAGAAGAGACCTGGGCCGCTGGAACAAGTTACTCCAGAGCTTGCGTTACCCAAGCTGGGAGGAAACAGAAAATCCAGCTTACAGCCTTTTTCTTGGAACAGCAGCCTTGGATTAATGCCAATTGTTCCGGTTAGCGTAGTAGTGAATCAAGGATCAGATCCTAGGCTGAACCCAGGCTCCCAAAATTGGAAACTTATCGAGCCTGAACACAATTTGGTAAAGGCATACAGACTTTAGATATGCATATATATTTGCACCATACTTCAGAGATTAACCAGCGGATTTAAGTAGAGACTGGGTAGATTTGCAACACTAACATCTTAATATTTTCTTGCCATCGCTCAGTTGCAACTATTAACTTGACTAACAATCGCAGACTATATGACTGAAATGTTAGTCGTTGGGCAGCTTTGATACAAAAGCCACTTCCAGTCAATCTCTTGATAGTGACTCCATGCACGATGATTACTCTAAGCTGAAGAAGCCTTTGGCTCAAGGCTGGCCAACCTCTAAAGGGCCGAAGCTCTATCATCAAACTCAAATAACTACTAGCCCAGAGCCGAGTAAAACCCAGCGGTTGGGTGAAGATCCCTTGCATTGACCAATGTTCTCCATCCGAAGCCCCGCTGTTACCTGTTGCCAAGCCCTGTTTCCTCTAGGCACTACAGTATTGTGAGGTTGTGTGGATGCATAGAGTTAGTCGAGAGATTTGTTTCAACAACATGGACATCTTGGCCACGATTCTCCAAGTGCTTGCTAAGACGCTGCAGATCTATTCACTAGTTCTGATCGTTAGAGTGCTACTAAGCTGGTTCCCGAACCTAGATTGGGGCAACCCGGTGCTTAGCACTGTGAGCTCAATCACCGACCCCTACCTCAACGCCTTTCGAGGACTCATTCCTCCCATTGGTGGTATTGACCTTTCATCAATCCTAGCCTTCATAGCCCTCAGCTTGATGCAACAGCTCCTACTGAGCAGTGCTGGTCTTACCATGCTGAGCAGTGGTGCTGGCTACTACACTTAACTATTGCCAGCCACCTGGCGTTCCAACGGCAGTAAATCGTCTCCCTCAGTAAGGCGAGATCGGACTGGTCCACTGAATCCACGTGCGCTAGCTCCTATGACACGGAATGGTTCTGGGGTTCCAGCAGGAATAGCAAGGCGGAGAGCAAAAGCTCTACTACCAGGTCTAACATCTCCGATGGACCCAACTCGTGTCCTGTTCTGTAGAACAGGCTCATCGCCGGCATCTAGGACCTTTGCAAACACATCAGTGTCAGCAATTGTCCTGCGGCCGGGATTATTCACAATCCCAGACAATATAAAACAGCTGGCTCCAACTGGCCGGGATAGTTCTGGCTGAGCACCAGCATCATTTATGGGGCAAGGGTATAACTCGAGATCTGAAAGGCTGAGCTGGGCTGCCCATACTGGAAAAGAGACCAGTGTACAAAGCACTATGGCAGAAACAACAAAAAACTTTGGGATTTTCATTAGGCCAGCTTTGTCACTTGTACACCACACGTATTATCCCTGAACTGGGCTTGGCCTATCAGTATTCCAAGTCGATATAGCCTTTCCAGCTGGATTGGAAGGAAAGTCTGTTTTTAAGTGGGGATTGGATGGTAGCTTGCGTGGACCCTAAGGCTAATAATGGCCCAGATCGATCTGACGCGGCGCACTAAGATCGTTGCCACCGTCGGCCCTGCCACAAGTAATGCCGGTCAGATCAAGAACTTGATTCAGGCTGGAGCTACCACTTTTCGACTCAACTTTTCCCACGGCGACCACAGCGAGCATGCAAACCGCATTAATATCATCCGTCAGGTTGCCCATGAACTAGGCGTACATATCGGAATTCTTCAAGACCTGCAGGGTCCAAAGATACGTTTAGGGCACTTTGAAGAAGGTCCTGTTGATGTTTGTAGAGGTGATTCTTTTGCCCTGACCTCGCGTAATGTGAAGTGTAATAGGACTGTAGCAACCGTCACTTATGATAAGCTTGCAGATGAAGTTGTAGCTGGCAGTCGAATTCTCCTTGATGATGGGCGAGTCGAGATGAGAGTGGAGCGAGTTGATAGTGATGAGCACACTCTACACTGCACTGTAACTGTTGGTGGTATTCTCTCTAATAACAAGGGCGTTAACTTTCCAGATGTTCAGCTATCTGTTCGCGCTCTGACTCCAAAGGATAGACAAGATCTAGCTTTTGGCCTGAAGCAAGGTGTAGACTGGGTTGCGCTGAGCTTTGTGCGAAATCCTTCTGACATGCAGGAGATTCGTGAGCTAATACGCCAACACGGCCACTCTACTCCAGTAATCGCCAAGATCGAGAAGTTCGAGGCAATCGACCAAATTGATGCTATCCTTCCACTATGTGATGGCGTAATGGTGGCTCGGGGTGACCTAGGAGTCGAAATGCCTGCTGAAGAAGTTCCCTTGCTGCAGAAAGACTTGATTTGTAAGGCCAACAGCTTAGGTATTCCAATTATCACAGCTACCCAGATGCTTGATTCGATGGCTTCCAGCCCTCGACCAACACGAGCAGAAGTCAGCGATGTAGCCAACGCTATTCTGGATGGTACAGATGCTGTAATGCTTTCTAACGAGACTGCAGTAGGCGACTATCCAGTTGAGGCAGTAGAGACAATGGCGACGATTGCCCGTCGCATTGAGCGTGACTATCCGCAACGGTCGATTGAGAGTCACCTGCCCAGCACTATCCCTAACGCCATCAGTGCTGCTGTTAGCCACATTGCTAACCAACTAAGTGCCTCTGCAATTCTCCCACTCACCAAGACAGGTGCAACAGCGCATAATGTAAGTAAATTCCGCCCCTCCACTCCGATTCTAGCTATCACACCAGAGGTTCGTGTAGCCCGCAAGTTGCAGCTTGTCTGGGGCGTAACACCACTGTTGATTCCTACACAGAACAGCACATCTAGTACTTTTAGCATGGCTATGGGAATTGCCCAAGAACTCGGACTTCTTAAGGAGGGAGACTTGGCGGTACAGACTGCAGGAACTCTAGCCGGTGTTAGCGGTTCAACTGATCTGGTGAAAGTTGGGATTGTTAGCGCAGTTCTTGGGCGGGGATACGGTATTGGCAACGGCACTGTATGCGGACGTGTACGACTTGCTCTTGGCTCAGAGGATGCGGCACGGCTTGAGCCTGGCGAAATACTTGTAGTCCACGACACCTCTGTAGATTACCTCGATGCCTTGCGCGATGCGGGTGGAGTTATTGCCGAGCAGGGAGAAGATGCACATGCAGTGGTCATTGCTAAGCGTCTTGGGATTCCTATCATTGCTGGCGTCAGTCATGCAA
Organism: cyanobiont of Ornithocercus magnificus; assembly: GCA_007996965.1. NCBI lineage: Bacteria > Bacillati > Cyanobacteriota > Cyanophyceae > Synechococcales > cyanobiont of Ornithocercus magnificus. The sequence goes on along the minus strand of BIMP01000001.1, from coordinate 1,331,373 downwards.
CACGTGACCTCCGTGAAGGTGAGGTGGTAACTCTACATTTGCGCGAGGGAACTGTACACCGAGGCACAGGGTCCAACATATCTTAGAGCTGGAGAGCCTCTGGGACATTCATTAACAATCTAATGTCTAGCAAGCTCCGACTTTCGACTACCATTGCCATGGCGATGGTAGCCCTACGTGCAAATCGCTTACGCAGCATCCTCACGATGCTAGGTATTGTCATTGGTAATGCCTCAGTTATAACTCTCGTTGGCGTTGGCCGTGGGGCCCAAAATCTAGCTGAGAGCCAATTAAGTAGCCTGGGTGCTAATGTTCTCTTTGTTGTGCCGGGTAATAACGACGCGCGACGCGGCGGCGCAACTCTCCCACGTACTCTTGTTTTTGAGGATGCAGAGGCTATCGCTCAGCAAGTTCCGAGCATTCACCAGGTAGCGCCTCAAATTACCACTAGCGAGGTAACTCAGGCAGGATCACGTACCACTATTAGCTCGATATCGGGCGTTACACCAGAGTTTTTAACTGTCCGCAGTTTCGAGATTGCCCAAGGTAGCTTTATTAGCTCGAGAGATATGAAGTCTGCTAGAACAGTAGTAGTAATTGGTCCGGACCTACGTGACAAACTCTTCCCTGCTGGAGAAGCAGTAGGGAAGACCATAAGGATCCGTAATCAGGCTTTCCAAGTAGTTGGTGTTACGGCCGCTAAAGGTGCTGTGTTCGGCAGCAATCAAGACGAGAGCGCCTACATCCCAATTACTACGATGGTAAGTAGATTAACAGGACGTGACCCTACTTATGGTATCAGTCTGAGTTTTATAAGTGTGAAAGCGTTGGATGAGGCAAGCACTAGTGCAGCGAAATTCCAGATTACAAATCTGCTTAGACGCCGACATCGTATCCTGCGGGATGATGACTTTGCAGTTCGTTCTCAAGAAGATGCTCGTACAATTGTAAGTAGCATCACTGGAGGGCTAACACTGATGTTGGGAGCAATTGGCGGTGTTTCATTGTTGGTAGGGGGCATAGGAATCATGAATATTATGCTCGTCTCAGTAAGTGAGAGAACCGAGGAAATTGGCCTACGCAAAGCTCTCGGTGCTCGAAGCAGCGACGTACTTAATCAATTCCTAGTAGAATCGTTAGCTCTTGCCTCTCTAGGTGGCTTGATTGGCTCTACAGCGGGTATAGCAGCCGTGGCGGCTGTAGCAGCTATCACAATATTGCCTGCATCTGTCAGTACTGGTACTGTCATCTTCACTGTGGCTTTGTCGGGGTCGATCGGGCTGATTTTTGGAGTTGTACCGGCGCAGCGAGCTGCTCGCCTCGATCCAATCCTTGCTTTAAGAAGCCTGTGATCATTGCCAAGACCATGACATCCGGCAACCGACGCTGTCGCTCTGCTCCGTCTACAGTTGGTGAACTTTCCGACGGTCTATGAATCAGCGTTGGCGTCTCATTGCCCTCTGGCTGCTCCCAATTGCTGTTGTTGTGTTCCTAGCTTGGCAATTGATCGGCAGCAGGGGCGCTAGCAGCCTGCGTCCGAATGGTCCCACCGTCGCTCCACGCAATGCTGCCGTTGCTCGAATGAGCTACGGGCGCTTTCTGGACTATATCGATGCTGGGCGCGTGACTGCCGTAGATATCTATGACGGTGGCCGCAACGCTGTGGTTGAGGCCGTGGACCCTGATCTCGATAACCGTGTGCAGCGTCTTCGTGTCGATCTGCCGGGTTTAGCACCAGAGTTAATAAACACTCTTAAAGTAGAGGGGATTAGCTTCGACGTTCATCCACCTCGGACCTCGCCGCCAGTTCTCGGTTTACTAGGCAACTTGCTGTTTCCGTTGCTACTCATTGGGGCCCTTATTCTTCTAGCGCGTCGATCAAGCGGTATGCCAGGTGGTCCTGGTCAAGCAATGCAGTTTGGTAAGACCAAGGCACGGTTTGCGATGGAAGCAGAAACTGGCGTGATGTTTGATGATGTTGCTGGGGTAGCAGAGGCTAAACAAGATCTCCAGGAAGTGGTCACTTTTCTGAAGCAACCGGAACGCTTCACCTCTGTCGGTGCACAAATTCCTAAGGGAGTACTACTAGTTGGACCTCCTGGAACGGGCAAAACAATGTTGGCCAAGGCCATTGCTGGGGAGGCTGGCGTACCGTTTTTCTCCCTCTCAGGCTCCGAATTCGTAGAAATGTTTGTCGGTGTAGGTGCTAGCCGCGTTCGCGACTTGTTTAAGCGTGCTAAGGAAAACAGCCCCTGTCTAATCTTTATTGATGAGATTGATGCTGTTGGCCGTCAGCGTGGCGCTGGCATTGGTGGCGGTAATGATGAGCGCGAACAGACTCTTAATCAATTATTGACTGAGATGGATGGTTTTGAGGGTAATAGCGGTATCATTATTATTGCTGCTACTAACCGTCCAGATGTACTTGACTCTGCCCTGATGAGGCCGGGCCGCTTCGATCGACAGGTAACTGTCGATGCCCCTGACATTCAGGGAAGACTTGCAATTCTCAAAGTTCACTGTCGCAACAAAAAGCTTGACAGCACGCTTTCACTAGAGAACATTGCCCGCCGCACGCCAGGATTTACTGGAGCGGACCTTGCTAATCTACTTAACGAGGCTGCCATACTTACAGCGCGGCGCCGTAAAGAGTCAATAGGTCTTGTCGAAATTGATGACGCTGTTGACCGCATAATTGCGGGAATGGAACGCCAGCCCCTTACAGATGGTCGCAGCAAGCGACTTATCGCATATCACGAAGTTGGTCACGCACTCGTCGGCACCCTGGTCAAAGATCATGACCCTGTGCAGAAAGTTACTCTTATCCCCCGTGGTCAGGCACAAGGCTTGACCTGGTTCTCGCCTGATGAGGATCAGATGCTTGTCAGTCGTTCCCAGCTGCGAGCGAGAATTATGGGTGCCTTGGGAGGTCGAGCTGCTGAAGATGTTGTTTTTGGTCGTGCAGAAGTAACTACTGGTGCGGGCGGTGATATTCAGCAGGTTGCGTCGATCGCCCGTCAAATGGTTACCCGTTTTGGCATGAGTGATATTGGCCAGTTTTCACTTGAGGCTGGTAATCAGGAAGTTTTTCTTGGGCGAGATCTGATGAACCGAAGAGATGCTTCAGACTCAATGTCACGCCGAATCGATGAGGCTGTCCGGTCAATTGCGCAGAGTTGCTATGAGGAGACAGTTTCGCTTGTTTCTCAGCACCGCGTATGCATAGATCGACTTGTGGAAGTACTAATAGAACGTGAAACTCTAGATGGCGACGAGTTCCGTAGTCTTGTAGCAGAGTTCACTGTTATCCCCGAGAAGGAAAGATTTACTCCTATCCTTAAAGTCAGCGATTAAATTCTATAATCCTAAGATTGCCTCTCCGTATCATGGCCTGTATACAGTACGTCCTGTATACAGTACGTACAGACAAAATCACCTAGCCAACAGCCAAAAGCACAATACCTTCCAGTAAAATTTTCAGGACACTTTATATCGGCGCCGCCGACAACGATTCGAGCAATAACGGACCTCATGCCAATAACGTGCCCAGGCTTTGCGCCATTGAAATGGACGGCCACAAACTGGGCAGATTTTAGTTGGCCGACCAGACTTCATTCAATAGGGTAAGTAGAATGTTTATCGATTATGCTGTCGATAAGTCCGTAGTCAATGGCCTCATCAGGTGACATAAAGAAATCACGATCAGTATCTTGCTGAATTTTCTCGAGTGGCTGTCCAGTACGGTCAGCTAACTCACGGTTTAACCTGTCCTTTAAAAATAGAATTTCATCAGCCTGGATTTGTATGTCACTGGCCTGACCTCGAGCTCCACCAAGAGGCTGGTGAATCATTATCCGGGAATGCCGGAGGCTACTGCGTTTGTCTGAAGCTCCAGCACACAAGAGGAATGCACCCATACTCGCTGCAAGACCGATACAGACTGTGTGCACATCAGGTTTAACGTGTTGCATCGTGTCAAATATACCGAGCCCGTCATAGACAGATCCTCCCGGCGAGTTTATGTATAAATAAATATCTCTGCCAGGATCCTCCGCTTCTAGGAATAACATCTGTGCTACGATCCTATTGGCAGATTCATTTGTGACAGGCTCTCCGAGAAAAATAATTCGTTCCCGGAGTAGACGTGAATAGATGTCAAAAGCTCTTTCACCCCGAGCAGACTCCTCGATCACGATCGGAATCATGCCGCACACCTAACTAGACTGATCTTAAACGGTGACGCCAACGGCGCTAAGGTCGACGTCCCCCGGAACGGAGCGTCCGTTGAGCACGTTTCAGACTATCTCCGATAGCAAACATGCCTTTCATAAGGCCTTCACCCATGTCATTCCCTCGCTCTACCGACGTACTAGTGATGAACTACTTGTCGAGCTGCATCTACTGAGCCATCAAAGTGATTTCCGGGTCGATGGACTGTTTGCGGTAGGATTACGGCAGGTCTTTGATGCCTTCACTCGTGGCTATAGACCTGCCGAACACCTTGATCCCCTCTTCGATGCCTTGTGTACAAGCAACGGCTTTGACCCTGCTGAGCTGAAATCACTGAGCGAGCCATTGCTACAGGCCGTGAGAGGAAAAAACCTCAGTGACGTGCAACGCTGGCTACAAAAGGTTGGTGAGGATGCACCTGAGCCTCTCGCCAGTCTCTTTCATCGGGCTGAACATAGCGAATTTTATTACTCTCGGCTAATGGCCGTTGGTTTACTCACTTTGCTTGGGGAAGCTCAAGGTGAGGATTGCAGCGAGCCTGATAATCTGCGACAGATTGCTCACGACCTTGCAGAATCCCTTGGCTTCTCGCGTTCACGAGTGGAAAAAGACCTCAGTCTTTACACGGCAAATATTGAGAAGATGGCTCAAGCAGTTGAACTGATGGAAGAAGCTATTGCTACTGAGCGGCGGAAGCGAGGAGAATGTCAGGATCAAGCATCTAATGAGGTAGTGAGTAATAGCTAATACCTTATTAAAAGAAACAAATTGTTAGTACAGCCATATTACGACTCTATTCGAAAGATTTAAGGAAAACTGGTTACAGATATTAGGTTAAGTGCAGAGCTAGGTCTTTTTGATAACTTTTGTTGAATAGATCGAGAGTAGTATTAACCTAGCACTATATACATTAAGAGTTAGCTCGTTCGGGCGACGTGGGGGGCTAAGCAGTACATAATCTAGATTGAGAGCATATTATGGCGGTACCTTATTACTAAAACACTGTGAAGTTGTATGCAGCGATTAGCTAGTGGTTATAATTCTTACATCCAGCAAATGGAAAAGTATAAAGCGTGTAAAGTCCACCAAATTGTTATTGCAACAGGCTTATAGGTATGGTCTGCTATTTACTAGGATATCTGAATTTACGAGAGACCATAGTAGATAGGCATACTACTTGGTCTCTTCATAGACAAAGTTTTCAAACGTAGATTAAGATTTTATGAATCAGTGCTATTTTTGCCGCCGCTGTCGGTCCCTCCAGTCGATGGCAGAAAGGTAGGTAACACCAATGCTGACAAGAATTAGCAGCGATGCTGCCACAGCTGCCAGTACTTGGGTAATGAGAGGCGGGTTAGAAACGTCCAAATCTCCGGTATTTTAGAAATTTAGTGTGCCATCTCCGTTGCGTCCCCAAATTACCATAGCGATAGAAAAGCTGAAGGTTGCGGCAAGGGATGCCCAGGCTAGAGTAAAGAGCATGAAAGCGAAGTGCATTCTCTCCAACACACTACCTAGGCTCTTGCCCGTAAGGAGAGCTCGGCGATGAAATGTGCCATGACAATGACAACGATGCCTGCTAAGGCACCTGTGCTGGATCGATCACAACAGACCAGACGCTATCCGGAGGCGCGTGTGATAGTTCTTGACGACAATGTAAACACTTTTCAGCACGTGGTCGAATGTCTGCAGCGGATTATTCCTGGCATGAGCGAGGAGAAAGCGCGAAATCTAGCCCACCGTGTTGATAGGGAGGGCTCGGCCGAAGTCTGGTGCGGTCCACTTGAACAAGCTGAGCTATATCACCATCAGTTAGCTACTGAAGGACTTACAATGGCACCATTGGAACAGTGTTAACACTAGAGCAGTTCGTAAATAGTTATTGCTGGTCAGATAGTTTGTCAAGCCCTACTAGGCTAGGTTAAGATCCACGACTGCATAGAAAACTATCAGCTAAAAGCTTAGCAAGTAATACAGGACTTATTCTAGTTAAGTTGCTAAGTTTCTTCTAGGCTCTTTCAACAAATTAGAGTAACAGCGAGCAGAAGCATCTATTCAATCGAGAGTGCTTGACAGCGAGTATGAGTCCTTATCGTCAATCTGGCTTATCGAAGCCGCGCCAGCTAGCTTCGGCCAGATTTAGGGGTTCAGCGCGTGGGACGAGTTGTAATCACCCACAGTACCTATATTGAGGGCTTGATTCCATGGCTGCGAGCTGTAGCTTCCCATAACGCTGTTCAAACGGTGACCCCAGCCGCTATTGCTCGAGTTCGGGGACGTAGTGATGGTTTGCGCCTGCGTGTCTCAGTCCCAATCCATGGAGGATTTAAGCTTATGGCCCGACGTGGCACGAGCGCTCAAGAAGTATTTGTTGTTACGCAACTGGGACGTGATGCTCTGCAATCAATCTTAGACCAATGCCGACCTGGCTAAGAGCTTCCTTCAACATGGGGAGCACACTTTGATTACACCTTTACTAACTTGAAATGACTAGGAGAGCATATTCTAGGTGGTCTCTAATCCTAACATTCATGCTCGGCTATGGCAGTATCAACATATATTCTGGCGGTAATCAAATAAAAAACTTTTAAGGCAAATAATTGCTATTTTAGCTATAGGAGGCTTTCAAGAGCTAGTACATGTTGGAAGAGGCCAGATAGCTCGAATTGTGTTCCTTAAGCGGATTGCTTGCCTTCGTCGCGAGAGAGTACTTGACTCATTTAAAATTGCTGTAACATGACCAAGCTTACGACCTTCAGTTTCACCTGACTTACCATACCAGTGCACATTAATACCTTTAATTTGGTGTATTCGTTGGAGACGTTCTTGAAGTGACCCAGATATCTTAGGATTGAGCCCAAGCAAATTGACCATAACAGCCCCAGGTACTAAAAGTTTTGGTTCTGGCACAGAGAGACCAGCAGTAATACATACCTGTTGATCAAATTGGCTGCTACTACAGGCTTCGATCGAGAAGTGCCCGGAATTATGTACTCTTGGCGCAATCTCATTCACTTGAAGGCCACCAGGACCATAAAAAAATTCCAAGGCTAAAACACCAACATAGTCTAGATGTGTCAGAAGAGATGCTGCAATGTTATATGCAAAAGCCTGAACACTCTGACTGACAGCTGCGGGAGCTAAAACCCAGTCGCAGATTTGCTTGGTTTGGTAAGTCTCGCAAAGTGGTAGCGAGCGAATACAATAGCTAGAGTCGCGGCTAGCTACAAGCGCCAACTCCTGCTCAAAAGGAACCCAGGTTTCAAGAATCCATTCATCAGCACACACAAAGCCCATGAGGTGGAACAGATCTTTGGTAGAATGCACTACGTATGTGCCCTTGCCATCATATCCTCCACGACAAGCCTTGGCCACCACAGGAAACCTCCAACTAGGAGGCAGAGACGGCGATTCAGCTGAAATCTTTGTAAGGGGAATCCATTCTGGACAGGGAATACTAAGTTCACTAAGAAGACATCTCTGAGATCGCTTATCTACCAAGCGAGACAAAGCACCAAGAGAGGGTGTGAAGCGAAATCCTTGGTGCTCAAGTGGCAGAAGCGCATCAATATTAATCCATTCATTCTCAAAAGTGACACCATCACAGTCTGAAATTAGGTGGCGGGTAGCTAAAGCATCTTTGGGATCAGCAATCACGATCCGTTCAGCCTCACTAGCAGCAGGATCCTGCGTCGAGCCTGTCTGAACAGCAACAGGAATCCCACGCCTTTGTGCTGCGTTTATCAGCATTTGGGCTAATTGCCCACCTCCGATGACTCCTATCATCGGCTCAGCCAGATTTCTAGACGGAAGCTTGCCATCTACTTCGGTCACTTATGCCTAGGTATGAAGAGGACAAGGATACAATTGGTTTACAAAATAGCCTAGGCTCTATCCTTGAAAGTGACAATATAGCCAAAGGCAATATAAGTATCAGATTAATAATATGCTTATGCAGATAGAACAGCTTTAGCCTAGGCTAAAGCTGTTCTATCTGCAGCTATCGACTAGTCTAGTCTGAGCATAAAGTATGCAAAAGATAATTGATGCAATAATGGTAGATCAAAATTTGAAGTATAATCACCTACATGATTCTAGCCTAACTACAAGACAATGGCAGAACATTTGTGAGGGCCTGGTTCTTAAATCACACTCGACACACTCGCTGTCCCAGTCCTATATCGTTGATCTTCTAAGCCTGACTTATCTGAAAAGTTACAAAGATACCACAAGCAGTAGAGCCGTAGGTCAAACACGGAAATTGGTGACAAGGTCAAGATAGGATCATTTAAGCTTTAGTTCTAGGCTAACATACAGGCAAAATCTCTTTTAGGAAACCACAACTAGTATATTTTAGCATGGCAAAATGAGCAGGAACAACCAGAGCATCTTATGAAGAAAAGGATCTTTGAGCATCCACTATGCCGTATCCCTGTAGCTCTGGAGTGTAACCCCTATGATGTACTGATTAGTCGTGGAGGCCTAGAGTACCTTGGTGAAGAATTGAGGGCGGCACGGCCCCTGCTCGGTAGTCGTGCTCTGATTGTTACCAACCCTACTGTAGCTGCTGCTTATGCAGATTGTTGCTTAGCTAGCTTGCGGAGGTCAGGATTTGAGCCAAAGTTGCTTGTTATCGATGCTGGAGAAGATAAAAAGACACTAGCAACTGTGTCACAAATCCATGATGCAGCCTGGAGTGCCAAACTTGAAAGAAACTCTCTGATGGTAGCTCTCGGTGGTGGAGTGATCGGGGACATAACAGGATTCGCAGCATCAAGCTGGCTACGAGGCATTGCTGTTGTACAAGTACCAACCACGCTTCTAGCGATGGTAGATGCTGCGGTCGGTGGAAAAACAGGTGTCAATCATCCTGGAGGCAAAAACCTCATCGGGGCATTTCATCAACCACAACTAGTGCTAATTGACCCGGAGACACTTAGCACATTGCCAGACCGCGAGTTCCGTGCTGGGATGGCAGAAGTAATCAAGTATAGTGTGATTGGAGATCCCAATCTATTCAAGATGCTCGAGCAAGCAGATGATCTCTCTAAGCTAGTTGCTATACCGATGCAGCTGCTTGATGATATTCTTGCTCGCTCTGTAGTGGCCAAGACTCACATCGTAATGGCAGATGAGCGTGAAAGGGGATTGCGAGCGATACTTAACTACGGCCATACATTTGGGCATGCAGTTGAGATGCTCTGTGGCTATGGCCACTGGCTGCATGGAGAAGCTGTAGCTATTGGCATGGCGGCAATAGGAGAGTTATCAGCCCAGCGCGGCTACTGGAGTCGTGAAAATGCAGATCGGCAAAAGCTCTTGATCAAACGAGCAGGACTTCCGACCGATTGGCCTAACCTTGACCCAGAGATTGTTCTGAGCACACTTCAAAGTGACAAAAAGGTACATAATGGAATAGTTAGATTTGTCATTCCACGAACTATCGGGCACGTAGAGATGCGATCAGATATCAGCTGTCTAGACATCATGACTTGCCTACAGACGTTTCGCTGAAAGGTTGCATCATGAAGTAACAGGGGAAAGGAGAGTCTGGAGCTATTCCTCTTGGTTGCTTCTGCAGTGCAAACCAGCGGAAGTCACCAAGTGCTGTGGGATCGACTAGGCGCAGCAGTGCCTCACGTTCTTCTAAAGCTTTAGCAAGCTGTGACGGTGGCAGACTTTGCAATTTATGCAGACGCTGCGCTAAACCGAGAGCGAGAAGCGCCTCACCTTGACGACATTGCCCTAGCATAGTCCATCCTTGTTGCCGGCTCTGATCAACCACTAATTCGCAGCAGAGGTGTGCAGTGAGATCCATCTCGCCTGGGTAGTCAAGAATGCAGGTCTCCATTCTCTGGCGGCGGTAGCCCACAAGTGTCCCTTCAGCACGGTGAACTTGAAAAAATCGCTTGGCCTCTAGCGCATAGTCGATTATAAGAAGAATACCCCGATGCAATACTGCTGATGCTTCGGCAAGCCAATCTCCCTGAGTAGCGGGCCACTCAGTTGTCCAACCTGCTGGTGCTTCTGAAGGTGGTAAACAGATCCCAAGGCGATGGCATGCTGACGCAATCTCTCTGGCTATTGTGTTCGGCAAAGCCGAAGATCCAAAGCGCAGGAAAGGTTTTGAGGTATCTGACAGCATGACAGTCTGGCGATGCAGTCGTTTGCCCACCTGCCTAAGTACTAACCGTTCTACTGGAAGTGCATCAATCAACTCGTGCGCAATTATGATTCCTTCTATTGCTGAACCAGCAAGCTTTTTTAAGGAGCTCCAACGCACAGGCAGAATTTCCATGAGACCTTTAAGGCGTTGCCGTTGCCGACACACCATTCCAGGATTGCGCTCAACTAGGATTAGTTCTACGTATTCAGCTAGGCCTGGATCATAGTCAAGCAGCGTTGATACTAAGTTTGCAGCTAGATCACCTTCACCAGGACCAACATCTATTAAACTTAGGCGGTCTACTTTGCTTCTAGTACTAAGACTCTGCAACCATTGTTGAATCTGGAGAGCAAGCAGAGAAGCAAACGAGGAACCTAGCGAGGATGACGTGACAAAATCACCATGGAGGCCAACTCGCAGACGACCAGTCCCATAAGCACCATATTCACGATCATTCAGCACCCAGTCCATGTATCGTCTAAAAGATACAGCACCCTGTTGGCGCAGTCGCCTTACTAACCATTCCGGTACTGGCACAGAAGCATGATCCATTGGAGAGAATGCTCATCACTGCGACAGGTTCATGGGAGCACAGCGCCGTCACAGCTGGGTTGTTCAGCTTGCCGTCTCGCTGACTCTGGCGATCAGTTACTTTGGCATTGTTCCGCAAGTAGCTGCTTACGACAGACCAGAGCTACTGCCAGACCAGATGACTCCGGTAATTGATCTTGCTAGGGCTTTCAGCAACAGCCAGCGAGACTCCTTGGAGTCAGCGCTAAAAGCCTTTGAAGAACGCACAGGCTGGAAATTGCGAGTTCTTACTCAGTATGAACGCACACCCGGTCTTGCAGTCAAGTCGTATTGGGGCTTAGATGAACGTAGCTTGTTAGTTGTTGCTGATCCTCGTGGCGGCAACCTACTGAACTTCAATGTCGGAGATGCCTTTTTTGCCTTAATGCCAAGGACCTACTGGGTTGAGCTACAAACTCGCTTTGGCAACCAATATTATGTTCGAGACCATGGTGAAGACGGAGCCATTCTGGGAGCACTTGATGCTGTCGAGTTTTGCCTAGATCGTGGCGGGTGTCAGGTGGTCCCAGGGCTGCCAACGGAGCAGTGGGTCTGGACTCTAGCAACATCACTGCTTGGAGGATTGATTGCAGGCTTTGCAGCGTATCCACGGCGCCAAGAAAAGTCTGTGATCTCTTGGTCTTGGCTACTGTTACTCTCTCCACTCTGGATAATGTTGTTCGGTGTTTTTGGCATTGCCCCAGTTGTGACACGCACAGAAGAAGTCTTGCCATTGATTAGGAATGGGTTAGCATTTATTGGAGCTGCTATCTTGGCATATCTCATTGCCCAGGCAACAGTTGGTCGCCGCTTAGAAAATAGGACAGAATAGGCTGGAAGCACAGACGCTATAGTAGTACAAATTAAGTATTAGCTGACGATTAAGCGAAAATTATTTCATGCTGCTAGTTTACAAGTTTTATGCTGGGTCAAAATACTAACGATCTTGAGTCCCATGATAGGAGACCACATTAGAACTGTGTTGCAATAGCGTAGAGTCATGGTTATAGCTCATATCAATGATGATGCAACATGGGTTGAGCTAGTTGCTTTGGAGCAGAGATTGCTGGTAGCAGATGGCTCCGTCCTGATTGAACCAGCGGTGACTCAGATGAATCAATCTCTCTTGATCAAATTCAGCCCAGGAGAAATGGCAAAGGTCTCGACCCTTATCATCGCTGCCATGTCGCGGAACCCAAGCGGCATTTAGATAGGCAATGCCCCTATCTTGATGAAAGGTACGGCGCATGCCTTTACCTCGCTTGAGGATGTGGTGCATATGCCCAAAAACTACCAGGTCAGGAGAGCGGACGGAGCAAATTTGGTCGAGCGCTAGCGCAAGATCCTGATCTCCCCAATCTGTGGGAGGTGATTTCCAGTCTCTCCCGCAAGGGCTGTGCACATCTGAACCAAGACCTGTTGGGCCAGAGTGGGCCAGCAAGATGAGCGGCCATCCAGAAGGTGCCGATAGCGCAGCAGCACTGATTTTTCTGGCGGACTCTTCAAGATCTATAGGTCCATAGACTGCCTCAACAGCACGGGAGAGGTAATAGCCACCGCCAGAAGTACCAGGACGGCCACCAACTACTGCTAAAGGCGGGAAGGACCAGCTTCGCAGTCTCCAGCCGCAGTGGCGTTCGCCTAACAACATGAGTTGTCGCTGAAATATCTCACCACTTGGGTCACGACCCTGGTCATGATTGCCAAGGATTACAGCGACCGGAAGATCAAGTCTGCAGATTCGTTTCACTAGGCGCAGGTCACCATCGCCGAGATCTCCTACAAGCAACAATGCATCAGGGCGCAGTTGTTCAAGCAACAGCTCATCACGCACTCCCCAAGCGCCGTGCAGGTCCCCAGCGATGGCGAGACGGTGAACCGGCAGGGAGCATCTCTAGGCTGAGAGTATACTGACCGAAACGGCTCCGAATGGTCTCTGCCTCCACGGCTGAGCTGGAAATCGCGTCACCGCTAAGATCCCGTGATCCTGCGGCGGGGATCGACGAACTTCGCAAACAGCACAACGCCGTTATTCTTGCCCACTATTATCAAGAACCTGAAGTTCAGGACATTGCCGACTTTATAGGTGACTCCCTTGAGCTCTCCCGTTGGGCAGCTGACACTGATGCAGACACAATTGTCTTCTGCGGGGTTCATTTTATGGCTGAGACAGCCAAAATCTTGAACCCTGGAAAAACAGTGCTTCTGCCAGACATAAATGCCGGTTGCTCACTTGCAGATGATTGTCCTGCCGACGAATTTGCGGCTTTCCGTGCCTGCCATCCCGATCATATCGTGGTGAGCTATATTAACTGCACCGCTGCAGTTAAAGCACAAAGTGACTTTATTTGTACTAGCAGCAATGCAGTGGACTTAGTGCGTCAATTGCCGGTAGATCGCCCGATATTGTTTGCCCCTGATCAGAATCTTGGACGCTGGGTAGAGCGCCAGAGTGGGCGGTCACTGACTCTGTGGCCTGGCCATTGTATAGTTCACGAGACTTTTAGCGAAGAAGCAGTTTTAAAGTTAAAGCTTGCGCATCCTGAGGCTGAGGTGATTGCCCACCCCGAGTGCCAGGAGCATTTACTCGATCATGCAGACTTCATTGGGTCGACAAGTAAACTTCTGCACCATAGCCAAAGCAGCAATGCCCGCAGTTTTATTGTTCTTACCGAACCTGGAATCTTGCACCAAATGCGTCTGCAGATCCAAGGTAAGACTTTTATTGGTGCCCCAGGAATTGATGGTTGTAGCTGCAATGCCTGTCCACACATGCGTCTTAATACCCTCGAAAAACTAAGAGACTGCTTAATTGCCCTGAAACCAGCTATTGAGATGGATGAACAGCTGCAGCGAAGAGCCCTGATACCAATCAGACGAATGTTACAGATGAGCTTTTAATAAGATTGGGCGGAAAAAAGTAGGATCATAGCCACCCTGGCTATTGTGGCTCTAAAAGTATAGCACCTTGGAAAACTTTACAAATGATGTTGCTCTAGGTAATGGCACAACCTACTAGTGGTAATTAACCATAATAAATCCACCAAGAGACTTATCCTCTTGCTATAGGGTCAAATTATTCGAGTATTCAGGTAAACCTTACAGGAGCTTAGGAGTATGAAGGCATAAACTCCGGGCATGATCAATTATAGGCTAGTCATCTTTCAGAAGTAATCAAAGTACGCTGAGCTTATCACCTTCCACACTATTGAGCTTGCTGAGTCTATGTCTCTATGCCAAGACTAAGATACCAGCTGAGCACGCTTCTTAGCTGACCAGTAATGCTGAGCCCGGTGATATACTCAATAACGACACCAACGGTAAAACCTAGCATTGCTGCTCTACCGTTGAGACGTTCAACAAACTGAAGCGAGCTATAGTTCCAGCGCCTCGCGCCAGTAAAGCTGCTTCCAAATGTTTCCAGCTGCTCGTAGCGGTAATTTGGTAAGGTCACTGTAAAGCATTGACTCTAATTAAGCTATGAGATAACACTACCTCGCTGTGATCTCTAGTTGCCTACAGTCACTTAAGTCTAGTGAGGAGAGCAATGCATAGCACCTTTTCAAAAAGTCAGACTGGATTTATCCTAACAGCAGTGTGAAAATGAAGGTAATTAGAGCAAGCATCACAAATCCTATAAGAAGACTTTGAGGACGTTGTAGCCATGGTATTGCACGGTAGCTTTGGTTAACTGAGCGCCCACAATAGGTGCAGATAATTCGTCCACTAAGGGAGCGGTCAGCCCTCAGTCTAAGACTGCCGCAGTGGGGGCAGTGATTAGTCATGACTTAATCATGGATAAAGTCAGCTTAAGAATGACAACATGATGACTTTCAGAATTGCACACAAAGCTCCAGATATTGGTGACGTGAGGTCTATCCCTTCACCATTTAGGTATGGGCAGTTTTCATGCTGGGTAGATGAAGTAATGTTTGGTTTGTTAGCCGTAGTAACTACGAGAAACTCAGGTATCAGTCTTTGAACACTTGACGGAAGGTATTAAATGCTACTAGCACAGCTTCAGTTAGTAACAAATATTAAGTATACTAGGAAGAGATGTAAACAAATAGTGGTGTGAAACCTACTAAAATGATTAGCTTTTACTCTTACTTGTTATATATAGATATAACATACAATATATCTACAGGTTAGGTAACACATCAGATGTTTATTGTCAGGATGCTGGGCCAGAGCTTTGAACAGTCAAGGCTATAGATTAGGCTTAGGACCACCACCCTCAGCTAGTAGACAACAATTTTTTATGTCTGTAAGCACTTAGCTGCAAAACTGGCTGTGCATCTTTGGGTCTTAGTAAATACCAGATAGATTAGCGATAAGGGTCGAGTCTGAAAAGCTAGATAAGGCTTTTGTATATCGCTATGTTATGTTTAGATTACTTTGCGAAGTGCGGAACGGATTGAGCCTCGATGACGGCTTAAGGTAGAGGGGGAGCAAACAAGATGGCGAGATAGAGCTGCCATAGATCCATACTTGGCTATATCTGCCTCAAGACTGGCTAGACCCTCAGTAGTTTTGGGGTAAAGCTGCACGAGCCTGCCACGTGATGGAGTAGCTGCAGAAATCTTTGCTGGAAGTGAAGAGAGCGTGTCTACATCTTCAGTATCTTCAGTAGCTAGTGGATTTTCAGTAATAGCTGATGGAGTAGCTGCAGAAATCTTTGCTGGAAGTGAAGAGAGCGTGTCTACATCTTCAGTATCTTCAGTAGCTAGTGGATTTTCAGTAATAGCTGATGGAGTAGCTGCAGAAATCTTTGCTGGAAGTGAAGAGAGCGTGTCTATACTGACAATTTTAGACCGTGGTGATAAGCACCTAAACATATAGACAAGGCGGGAGTAAGGAACACGCAGAACAATCACGCTAGAGCGCGTTAGGGGTATGTCTTGCAGACCACTGCAACGGACTCTGTACATGCGTGCAGCAGATGAACTCAGAGTCGGCACTGGCACCTGCATGCATCGGTGTCGGGACTAGGGGCGGACCTTAACTGCACTTCAAGATCAGGCAACCACGGAGAGTCATTTGATTTGCAAGGCGTCACATCAGGAACTAAACTAGGCAAATTACCTCTAACTCTTGGTGGGAGTGCAATCGATGGCATTATTCATAAGTCTGCAGCCTTAGGGCTGAGTTCTCAACTACTTAATCAATGTAGATTACCATAGGTCAGTATTTTAAGCATATAAGCTTAACTCATTCCCTCAGGTAGGTAGCTGAAGAGCTGGAGATAGACCTGGTCGAGGCCAGGTAAAGTTGACAGCTGGTAAGACAGTAATTTTATTTTTAATAGCTTATCCTATGCAGCGGCGGCTTACCATTTATTATCATAATAAAGTTTCAAAGTTTGTTGTAGGTGTGTAAGTGGTAAGTAACGGTTGTTAGGTTTAGCTCTTAACTAGCAATAACCGGTGTAATAGTCTCGACAGAAATCTAGCTAGCAAGGGCTAAATCTCGCAACTTACCACTGCCATGTAATTCTACAAGAGTATCATAGCCACCAATAACCTTACCGTTGATAAAAATTTGAGGGAAAGTATTCATGTTGCTACGCTGTCGCATTAACTGAAATATTTCATCACTGCTGACAACAGTGACCTCGTGAGGCAAACCTAGCGTGCGTAATAGTCGCAAAGCACGAGCAGACCAGGGACAACCAGGCAATACTGCAACCTCGATCCGCGACTGTACTGCAGGAGTAGTATGGTGACCTTCTACCTGAGGGAGAGGCTGATCCAGTAAACCCAGGAGGAGATCAGCACCCTTGAGAACTTCAGTCCCGAGCTCAAGATGACCGCCCCAGACTTGGCAGGTGCTATCGGACAAGCTTAGATGCAGATGGACTTTATCTGGTGCAACTGTGCCATTGAGAGTAATAATCTCGAGCTCGCCCTCAAGGATCGTAGGCTTTTGCTGGCCAGGGCAACGGAGTGCAGCGCGCGAAAGATTGCCTACCACACCTAGAACAAAGCCAGAGATCTCTCTCTCACGACATATTTCCTGAAGGGATAGTCGCAAATCACTGCCCGGGACAAGCTTCAGAGGCAACGAGCGCATCAGGGCATCCAATGATGAAGAATGTAATGTTAAGTGATTGCTCCACTATTACTCAACCCTCACCTGCCAATACCTTGTAAATGTTTGGCCTAGTTGTAGTTCCCTACTCGATGGAATTTCGATGATACTTTGATGCTTTAAGGAGGGACGGATGAGAAGATTATGATGTACTATGGCAGGAGATTAATATCTAGAGATACAGAGATTAGTCTGCCAGGAAATAGAAAAACTTCTATAGAGAGTAGGGGTGTAAATGCAAAGACTTAATCTCCACTCGCCACAATTAGGCCTAGATTTATGATCGGAATGGGACGCTCGATTTTACTTGTAGGTTATCTCGGAGATAATGGAGGCCAAATATTCTACTAGTGAATAAATAAGGTTGTAATAAGCTAGTATGCACATATCCTCCTCCCCTTAAGACTTTGAGTTAAAGTCAATAATAACTGCCTCATCTGTTTCCAATGTCATAGTTAGAGTACTGTGCAGTACTTGCATATAGTCGAGAGTATGTCGGGAGGATAAAAAATGCCTTAAAAAGTTATAAGTAGTTTAACATAGTAGCAAGTATTTCTAGAGAGCTAGATTTACAGCTGCTGGTACGAGTCCTTAACTTACCACCACTAGTTAGTTTGAGCCAACGCAGTGTGTTCAGATAATTTTAACTAGCAAGAGACTTCCTGTATACCATGCTTACGGATGTTTGTCCAGACGCTGGATGATAATAGCCATGGTTAACAAAGATCCCACTAGGGCGATAAGAAGAGCGAGTGTCATGATGACATTAGGCAAAAGACAGGGCTGTTAGCCCTCAGCAAAGTTGAGAGTACCAGACATTCATTATTAGGGCATCCTCTTTCAAGATCTAGTATTTGGTGTGAGACGAACACAATAGTTCTAAACCTCGGCTACCACATTAGTGATATAGTAGGAAAGTAATGATATTATCTCAGAAAAGTTTTGGCTATCACATCAGGTACAAATAAATACACCGCTTCAGCTCCTTTACTCCTAAATCTATCGCTGTGCCTTACAAGTTAATAAGCCCTATGGCTATAGCAACTCAAGAGCTACTGTCAACGACTAGCAATAGAGATCAATACTGGCTTATGCTTTGTAACTCCCGTTCTGTTTGCCAATAATGAAAGCTGGATTAGCGAAATGAGTTCAACCCAGTCTAATGGCTTTCACAATCGAGTTTGGTGTAATTCAACACAGAAGCGGAAAAGAATGCTGGCACGAAGTTCACGTCGCCTAAGATGTCGTCAGTTACTTCTGCTTGTACCGACAGCTGCTCTAGCAGGAATTGCCATGTTCGTGTTAAGAGTACAGGAAATACCCAGTTTCAGCAGAAAGGCTGTGGGAGAACTCAGAACAGCATCAGGTAGAGCTACGAGAGAGCCGTTTCAGTATACACCCGATCAAGAAGTCTATGCATTTGATTTTGATCCTCGCCATGTTCGTATTGACCTTTTAGAAGGCTGGGGTCGAGAGCAAGATGCTTATAGAGATACTTCTGCTCTTGCTTATGTATCCGGCCCAAGATATGAGAAGCGTATTAATAATAGCAATCAGTATATTGCTGTTCCACTTGCTGAACTTAAGTTAGGACAACGGGTCTGGAGAAGCTATAATCACATAGGATCCCGTCAGCAGTCTTTTATCGGCATCCGCCATAATGGCAGTGTTGAGTTTGGTCATGGTGAACTAACTCAAGAAAGGATGGAGCACTATAATACTTTTATCGGTGGTTTACACAATGTCTACAATAAACTTAAAGCTCTACCACCAAATTACATAAGTACGCACAATACTATTACAGGTCAAAGAATTGGGTACCATCCCTCGCAGATTCGTATCATCTTTGGCCTTCTTGCAGATGGGAGAATCGAAATAATGATGAGTCGAAATAGGCTTACATTAGAGGAAACACGTGACCTAGCACAGCGCCGCAGCTATCTCGCGGCTTACATGCCAGACCATGCATCGAAAAGCCGCTTTATTATCCCTGGAATAAAGGGATTTGCTGAGGAAAATAACAACTGGATTAGCGAAAAGTCGACCAGCTTTGCTCACGTACCCTATATGCTGCGGCTCAGCAGTCGCCGTACGTCACTTCGTAGAGAAGCTTCTACAAACTTTGCGCTATGGCTTAACGCTAGCGAGAACTATAAGAAACTAAGTAGGCACATTAGTCTAGTAGCTACACATTTTAGCAACCAGGTGGTTACTAGGGTAAACAAAATTATTGACAATAATCTAGGGTCAACAGCTCGGACTACTCGGGCATCTGATGTGTCTAAACAAGTGATCTCGGATAAAGTTGATAAGGCCGAAGAGGCTTCCAACACTGCCAGTATAAGGAGGCCCAGCTATTCTCCACTACCAAAACATCTGATCAAAATTAATGCTCTTACCTCGATTAGTCAGCTAGCCCCAGACACTGCAAGTGCCAATAATAAACCTGAAAAGCATGTGCCGGTAGCCAGTCTTAAAAAGCCCTGGGATTCATCACCAGATTCCTCAACAATTCTGACACAAGATGACAAGCTGTCTGCTAGCGTCGATAAACAGGCATTAGAAAGTTTAGTTACTCCCAATTTGCCTGAGTCCTCCGGTATATTCAACATAGTTGTTGGCACACCACCACCAATTTTACCGCCACCTATGCCATAAGCATACTAAGCTATAGGGTGTAAGTACATAGCCTAGACAATTGCTGCTTTAGCCACAGCCATGTAGTAATCATGTGCAGGGCAGTGTTAAGGTCCGGAAAGTTATGTGCTCTGTTAATTTATTTCGCTACTATTAACATAGTTAACATTTAGTTCTGATAACAAAGATTACTTAGTAGCTCTAGTACTATATTAGCTTGCTGAGGAAGAAGTGGTTTGACCCTTGCTTATGCGGCCGTACCATAGTCTGGAAGCCCAAAACTATCACCTCATTGATAGGACCGCTAGCTTCTTCTGGTCAAGCCTGTGAGGCTAGGGCACGCACGACATCACCGCGTGTGATGATGCCGACAGGGTACTCACCATTAACAACAATCAGTCGCTGTGTACTGCGGTCATGCAGTTGAGAAGCAGCATGGGGAAGTGGCAATGATGGCAAACATTTATGGGTCTCACTGTGCATAAGATCCCTAACAGTATTGCCGAGAACCTGATGAACCTGGCGATCCCATTGCAGTGGATTCCGCAGATAGATTATACTATCTAGGAACATTATGTAAGGACCAGCATCGAAGCCGCTCTCGCGCACCATCAAATCTTGTTCTGTAAGTTCACCAATCAACTGGCCTCCATCGTCTACCACAGGCAAGCCGCTGATGTGATGCTCACTGAGTAGCCGGACAGCTTCTCGCAGTGTTGTAGATGGAGTGACGGACAGCACAGGGGCCGACATGATCTCCCCGACTGTCTGCTGGAGCAGCATGGCCTGAAAGCGACTGCAAGCATTCTGAGCATGAATCACCTCAACACCAGCAAACAGACACAGTTGCGACGGCTGGCGGATACGCTAACAGTCATCCGTGCCACTGCCGGTTTACCATTGATTTTGGCACTCCAGGCCGGAGAATTTACTCTAGCTTGGTGGACCTTATTAGCTGGCTGTGTTACTGATGCGGTAGATGGATTGTTCGCTCGTCAGGCTGGGGGAGGCACTGCCTGGGGTGCCTGGATGGATCCTCTGGCCGATAAATTGTTGATACTGGCTCCACTACTTTGGCTTGGAAGCTCTGGAGTACTACCACTCTGGGCTATTTGGGTCTTACTTACGCGGGAGCTACTAATCTCGGGTTGGCGAAGCTCTGATTACTCTGGAGCTCCAGCGTCGGCTTGGGGTAAATGTAAGACAGTGCTGCAGCTCCTTAGCTTGCTTCTTCTCCTCTTACCCAGCCACTGGTGGTTTCCCAGTAGTATAAGTCGGCTCCATAGTCTTGGTTGGCTTTTGTTCTGGCCTGCCTTACTACTATCTTTAATCTCTGCTATCAGCTATCTTAGGAAATCACCAAAATTACTGTGCCATAGATAAAGCTATATCACGCCGGTAACTATCGGACAAGCAAGCTTGTGCATCATAGCGCGGCTGCCAAGCAAGCTCGCGCTCAGCCCGGCTGATATCGACAATAAAATGACTTAGCCGCAGGGGAAACTTTTTGCGGCTCAACGGGTCAAGGTCAGATGAATCGAATGGGTGCCATTGTAGTGTTGCAGGGTCATGGTCACAAGCACGTGCAGCTGCTTCAATTAGCCCACGGAAAGTGATGCCTCGTCGGCTTGAGCAGTTATAGATGCGGTCAACTGCAAGTTCTACTTCGAGGGAACGAGCCATCGCCTCAGCAAGGTCATCAACATGACCAATCTGAGTGATCGTGGTGCCATCACCTGGCAGGGGAATAGGGTGATTATTCAGAATATGGCTGAAGAACCAGCGCTCGATCGGGTTGTAATTTCCTGGTCCAACTATGTAAGTAGGACGAAAGCTAGTGAAAGGTATTCCCTTCTCACGAAGCCAAGCTTCGGTTTCTGCTTTTCCAGAGTGACGACTAGAGGGATCGAGGGCACTGTTTTCATCAAGTGGCCAGGAGTCAGAGGCAGCATAGACGCCGGCTGAGCTAACGTAGAGTAAACGGTGTTTAGGAAAGCCACAGTACCTCAGCACACGCTGCGTGTCCTCGAGAGTGCGGCCGGAAATGTCGACAATCACATCAAATCTCCGATTCTCAAGAAGACAGAGGTCCTTGTCCTGACCACGATCACCACTGATGTGATTAACGTTCGGCGGTAACGGTCGCTGTCCACGAGTGAAAAGTGTGAGTTGGTGCCCTTGCGATTGAAGGCGTGACACGAGAGGAGGACCAACAAAGCGAGTCCCTCCCATCACTAGAATGTCCAAAGGAATACAAGCGCAGATACAAAACTATTGAAGCGTGCCCTGCCACTACAGAGTTGTAGAGATAGTGGATTGGTTTACGACGTAAAGGCTTATGGAAATCATTCCTTCCATCGATCTACTGGGCGGATGCTGCGTCCGTCTGTATCAAGGTGACTATGAGCGCGTCACAAAATTCAATGGGGACCTGGTTAAGCAGGCCTTATCTTGGCAAGAGCAGGGTGCAACACGGCTGCATCTTGTTGATCTTGATGGTGCGCGTTCAGGTGAGCCGCTAAATGATGCTTGTGTCCAGGCAATTGCTGGAGCTCTTGACATTCCAGTCCAATTAGGAGGTGGAATTCGCAGTGCTGAGCGGGTAGAAGTACTGCTTGGACTCGGTCTAGATCGGGTTATCCTCGGAACCATAGCTGTTGAACAGCCTGAACTTGTTGCTGATCTAGCAGCCCGCTATCCTGGCAAAATTATTGTTGGGATTGATTCTAGAGATGGGTTAGTAGCAATAAGAGGTTGGTCTGACCAGACGAATGTGGAAGCAGCAGACTTAGCTCGCCAGATAAGTTCCTACAACATTGCTGCAATCGTTAGCACTGATATCACAACTGATGGGACACTCGCAGGCCCAAATATTAGTGCGCTACGTATTATGGCCAATGCCAGCAGTGTACCTCTAATTGCTTCTGGTGGTGTTGGCTGCATGGCAGACTTGTTGGCACTTACAAGTCTTGAACCCTATGGTGTTAGCAGTATCATTGTAGGAAGAGCACTTTATGGCGGTCAAGTTAACCTTGCAGAAGCAATCCGCTATATCAGTGATGGTAGACTTCAAGATGCAATAAATCTAAATCCGTCACTTGCATAAGGATTAGGGTTGTCCAAACATATGCTTGAAAGGTGAGATAACCGAAAGTGCAGACTTATAATGGCCGGTGTCTAATTTGCAAATTACTATAGATACGTTAAACTGGTATTATGGGACCAGGTCTATGTGCTCAATACAAATATAGTAATGCTGATATTAGCTGCTTGAGGTGTCTAGTAAGACTCTAGCAAAGTCCTCAGACCGGCGTCAGTGGTGAGGTCTATTTACTTTGTATCTCATAGGAGATACTAGAGCAATAACTATTTTTACACCAGGATTCAATACCTTGCACCTAATACTGATGGGTAGACTACTCCAAATACTATGCATTAGTAACAAAGTTACCAGGGCTAGTAAGCACTCCTTCTTTCTACCACTGTTACCTTGATAACTGAGGCCCAAGTTAGGTTCGAAGGTTGAATCAACAATCGTTACTGATTTTGCTGCTAGCTCCTAAGCTTCTTGCTGAATCTCTTGCCCTACGTCTTACCTCAATTGATCCTAGGTTTGAGGTCCTGCTTGATCCTGATGATGCTTGCTGCTCTCCATCTGTTGTTATCTGGTCTATTAATAGTACTAAATCTCTAGCCAGCCTACGACAAGAGCTTTTACTACTACAGGAGCGTTGGATCACTGCTCCTGTTCTCTTATTGCTTCCGGGACGTCTTCACCTGACAGCGAAGCAGCTTTTTACCTTAGACTGTGCTGGGCTAGTACAAAACCCAGATCTAGAAACGCTCCGACAAGCTGTTATGACTTTGGAAGGTGGCGGACGCATAATCCGCTTAAACCAGTCAGTTAGTACCCATAATCTCGGTACACCCATTCAGGGTCTTAGCCAGTGGCTCTTACTTAGTGGTCTACAGCAAATTGACCATGACTCACAAATAATTGAGAGTTCTCTATCTTTACCCTCTTGTAATTCTCTGACGCGTTTATTGCTAGAGGGTCGTCTTCGAGAGTTGCATAGTTCTAGAAACTTGCTGCTCTGGCTTTGGGGCCCGTTGCAGAGTGATCTCTGGCAAGAGAAGCTCATTCGACAACCTGCGGCAGACGAGCTTCTCTTGCCAGAGATCACTCTGCAATCACGTAATGCTGAGGGCGTATGGCAAGCTATCAAGCGTCGTCTAGATATGCTAGTTTCTGATGGCCTCAGCAATGGGACTGGAAGACTACTTGCTATTGAAGGCCTTAATCCTGAGCGTCAGCGTGACTTATTACTGGCATTGTTATATCAGCTTAACGCTGTAATGCAGCAGCTACGCAGCTACGATAACCCACAAGAACAGCTCCTCAAAGTTAAGAGCTGGGCAACTCTACAGCCAGAACTACGGCGACAGGCAATGTGTACTATGGCCGGCAGCTATGTAAAATTACCGAGGAGCGGAAAACTAACCTCTGTAGTTGATTCCTTGGTAGCCACAACCAATATGAGTACTTCTGACGAAGAATTGCCAGATGCACAACGGATGTTGTTTCCTCTACTTCAAGGGCAACCAGTATTAGTAGATGGCCAATTACTGCCAGTTGATGACCCGCGTGCACTCCTGCAGCTTGAAACCTTGGTTAGCAATTGGTTAGTAAGATCAGCCGAGCTAATCAGCGCTGAGATACTCAGTCAATGTGGTGCCTGGCCTGAACTAAGACCTTATTTACTCAATCAGCGCTTGATTTCTACACGTTCGCTTGAACGGCTGCGCAACCGGCTCAACAATCAACAGCGTTGGCAGTCTCTAGTCGAGCGGCCAATTCGGCTCTATGAAAGCCGCCGGCTGGTCTATTGGCTGCGGGATGGCCGAATTGAGACTTTATCCATAACTGAGCCCCGTGATGAAGAGCTGCAAAAGCTTGATTGGTGGCCTAGTCAGGTGGCTCTACTTCTGGAGGCACGTGATGCCCTAGCTCCACAATTCCAGTCTCTTGTGCGCCAGATAGGTAATTTGCTTGCAATAGTGCTTACTGAGGTTATTGGGCGTGCAATCGGACTGATCGGCCGCGGCATCGCACGGGGTATGGGGCGAGGCTGAGTAGAAATTCAATGGGTTGAAGACTACAGTACAAAATGAATTTTTTTCCAAGACTATCAATGACCTGCTCTCTCCATATCTTATCAAGTTTCCTCATGGCCTCTATTCTTTTAGCTATGCCAGTACAAGCTGAACTGGGAACTGACAGTTATGATGGTAATATTTATGCCCTTTATGCAGGCAATGGTTCGCTAGTACCTCCGGCCTCAAGTCTTGCTGATGCTTTTGCAGCCAGCAAGACTTCAATCCTCGTGTATTATCTAGACGATAGTGCAACCAGTAAGATATACGCACCGGTAGTGTCTGAGCTTCAACGTCTCTGGGGTAAGGAAGTCGAGCTGATGCCACTTAGTACAGATCCTTTGCAAGGCCGTAATCCTTTGGATGTTACTGATCCCGCTACTTACTGGCACGGTCGCATTCCACAAGTCGTCGTACTCGATGGCAAAGGCTGTATTTTGCTGGATGCAGAAGGATTCGTCCCTCTAAAAACAATCAACGAAGCAGTTAGCCAGGCCACAGGTTTACCAGCACCATTAGAAGCTACGCAAATTCTTAGCTTCAATGAGGTAAATACTGAGGTGAGATCTTACTAAACGAGAGTCTCTAAAGTTAGCAAATTTACTTTATATGTAGTTAGAAGAGTCTTGGTGTCAATGTCAGCCCTGCTCGTGATTCTGCTCTCTCTAGGGCTACTTATGCTCTGGATTGAGTTACGGCATCGTTTACGTCCACACTCACCTTTGGTGCTCAGTCCACGTAGTGCAGAGGTTGTTAGAGGTGAGCGGAACCTAGACCTGACAGTCAAATTTGCAATTCATAATCACCACCGCCGAATGGAGGTGATGATTCCGGAACTATGGGTTAAACCAACCCTACTTAGTGACAGCCGCATTAATAGAGTAAAGTTGCGTACATCTATCAAGCCAAATCATCCAGATGAACCTGCGCGCGATGATGGTTATTGGCCAGCTTATATAGTTAGAGGGGGTCAGTTTACTGAGATAGAGGTATTTATACAGCTTTGGACTGATAGCTATCAATATCCTTGCCAGGACATTGATGGTATATGGTTTGACTTACATTGGGTTAACTATGGACCCTTTGGACGACTAGTTAAACGAGATGGTGTTGTAGTCCCTCTTAGGTATCCTGATCCACCCTCAAATATCGGGACCAAGTTCTGTAAAGCTGCAAACTGCAGGATATTACCAATACGCACACATCTCCTCGGTAGGCTTGATAACCCTCTAAGTATACTTAAGCACTACGCTGGAAATCTGATACAACCTGGTGACATTCTAATAATTGGAGAAACTCCACTTGCTGTGATGCAAGGACGCTATCAACATCCAGCTGAGATTGAGCCAAGTTGTGAGGCTCGTTTACTGTGTCGCGTCTTCCATCCCACAAGTAGCCTGGCTACAGCTTGTGGTCTCCAAGCACTAATTAATATTGAAGGACCAAGTCGTATCTTGGTAGCATGGGTTGGTGGATTTTTGCTAAGACTGGCTGGAGTCAGAGGAGGTTTCTATCGCCTTGCAGGCTCGCAAGCCCAGCTAATTGATGATGTCACTGGAACAGTGCCTCCCTACGACCAGACAATTGTCTTAGGCCCCAGGAATACAGAAGAATTTTGCCAGCGCGCTTCGTCTGAGCTTGGTGCTTATATCGCTGTTGCAGATGTCAACGAGCTTGGTAGTGTCAAGCTTTTGGCTACTAGTAGCGGTTGTGATAAAGTCCTGCTTTGCCAAGCGCTTCAATCTAATCCAGCTGGTAATGCCAATGAACAAACACCGCTAGTGCTAGTTCGACCTGAGGCAACAGACCAGGCAGCAAAGATAGAATCATGATGGAGGTTGTCGGTAGGGGCCATGGACCAGGCGGACAACAGCTCCTCGCTACGGGTCGATTCACTACGTCCAACTCACCTCACGCTCCTGAGAGGTGTTGGCCAGAGCTATCGCTATGCCCAATTCCAGTCACTACTACTACAGGAGCTGTTGGCTATAGCAGAGTCCCGGCTCCCAAAGCTCCTGCCAATGCGTAGCACTCGCTGTCTGCTAGCCATTCAAGAATCTGTACCTCTAGGGCTAATTCAGGCCCGACCATTCAATCGTCGTGGCAGTTGCTGGCTCCTCAAACCGCCGGAGCTTCTAGCACCCTCAGCTAATTTAAGCCACGCACAGATCCAACTACCACTACTACAACACGCATTCAAACTCTCCTGGGAGAATGCTTGTGGCTGGATCCTGCGTTGCCCACATAGTGATCGCGATCTACTCGCACTCGCCAGGCAAGCTGGCTTCCAGCCACTAATGACCTATCAGCTCTGGCGACCGCCAACTTTCGCTCCACTACCACCGGAGACAGTAGAGATCCCTGAAGATATGCACTGGCAACCACTGAATAAGGGAAGCGCAATTGCGCTCTGGCGTCTAACCCAAACTGCTGGCTCTTCTCATCTTCGACAGATTTTAGACCGTCAAGTATGTGACTTAGTTGCCCTGAAGAGTTCTTACAGCGGAATTCTAGTTATGCAGCAGAAGTCAACAGTAGCAGTGCCACTGGCAGGAGTATTGCATCGGTGTGAGGGTGATTCACTACCCATTCTGGAGCTTCTACGCGGTCAGGCTTGGGATAATCGGTTGGCCTGGGGGATTCCTGGGGTTTTAAATAATTTGCGTAGACAGGTTCCCAGCCTGCGATTAAGTATTGTAGCTGAGGACGAGCCAATGGCAGAGCTTTTAACTCAACAAGGTTGGCTAAATG
The DNA here is from genome assembly GCA_007996965.1 of cyanobiont of Ornithocercus magnificus. NCBI lineage: Bacteria > Bacillati > Cyanobacteriota > Cyanophyceae > Synechococcales > cyanobiont of Ornithocercus magnificus. Next base: position 1,303,775 of record BIMP01000001.1, on the reverse strand, counting down.
ATAGTGAAGAAATGCTGCTAGGCAGAAACCTCTGGCGGCGACAAGTCAACACACGCTTACAAGTAGGTGCTCTGCCTCTGGAGACGATGCTGGGGCACCTACAGCCCCAGCATCCTCCACTTCCCACACCCAGCTTGGAAGAATGCTAGCAAGACATGCTCCACCAATCCCGCGGTCTGTTCTTAGTCTAGACATAGGACAACGCAGGATTGGTTTAGCTGGCTGTGATCCATTGGGAATTACTGTCAAACCATTGCAGCCATTACAACGCAGTTTATTCCATCTTGACCTTGCAAGAATTGGCGAAGTATGCAGCAAGCGTATAATACATGGGCTTGTTATTGGTCTCCCCCTTGATAAAAACGGGAATATTACCTGCCAAGCTTATCACTGTCAGAGGTATGGTCTCCGCCTAGCAAGAGCACTTGGAATCCCACTAGCAATGGTTAATGAGCATGGAAGCAGTCTTGAAGCTGCAGCGCTTCATGGACTTTATGGCGATCGGAGCGGTCGCCTTGACAGCGCTGCTGCAGCCTTAATACTTGAGCAGTGGCTAAGGGAGGGACCAGAGCTAGAGCTAATCCGGTCAGGCAAGCTTGCAAAATTTTTGGAGGCAGGAGACCACAATAACCAGCACAGAGCTGGCTATCAATCGTAGCGTCAGCGCCGTGTATGTCTCTAGTTCCAATAACGGCAGCAACGTGCCAACTATGATGGTAAGGGACCAAGAAGGCCGCAATTTACTCTGCTTTCTTGAGCAACTTATCCGCCTTGAAGACTGTGAATATGCCCTACTCACTCCTGTAGATACTCCTGTCTCATTATTCCGGCTCGTTGAGAATAACTATCTAGAGTTGCTCACCGCAACAACTAACAATGAGCTAATTTTGTCTATGGCTGCTGCGACACTGCAAAAGCATAACCTCACCTTAGTGCACTCAGCAGTTACTCTTACTGTCAGTGGAGAACTCGAAGAACCAGACGTTAAGGAATTTGAGAGAGAAGGCAAAGATGATGAATTTGAGACCTATGAACTTCTAGTTAGCTTCATAGTTAAAGGGCAAGAATATGGCCTTTGCATTCCGCTAAGTCCTTTCTTCGTCATTGCTCGCATAGAAAACGATTGCGCAATTTTAGTCGGAGGAGAGGAATATGACGGAATTCAGTCCCGCATCGAAGCTAAGTTAGAGCAATGGGAGCAGAGTAACTAATGCACAGTCACTGGCTCAGACCTGACTGGGATCCAGGTGTGACTATTTCTCATCTGCCACTGGAGCATTTGCTTAGCCGTGATATGCGAGCTCTCATAATTGATGTCGACCGGACCCTTGTGCCAGGGCGGGACGTAAGTCTGCCTACTCCTGTTCAGGACTGGATCAAACAGGCTAAAGCTGAAACAGAGCTGAAGCTACACTTGCTTAGTAACAATCCTTCTCAACAACGTATTGGTGCTGTTGCTGAGCAGCTCGGACTCAGTTTCACTTGTGCAGCTGCCAAGCCTCGGAGTGGCGCCCTTAGACGAGTCCTGAGGGAGTTGGGGTTTCGAGCAGAGCAGACAGGTATGGTAGGCGACCGTCTGTTTACCGATATACTTGCTGGCAACCGGCTCGGCCTATATACTGTCTTAGTTTGTCCACTTCGCGATGACGGCGAAGTTTATACGCATGATCGTATACAACGATTTGAACGTTATATCGCCCGTTTGATGGGAGCTGGATGCTAATGACCCTCCGAGTCGTCAAGGTGGGGACGAGTCTATTGCGCGGTTTCTACGGTCGAGATACCTCAGAGATAATTGAGGGCTATGCAGCTGCACTATCAGCATCTTTTGAGCGCGGAGACAAAGTTGTACTGGTCACAAGTGGTGCTGTAGGACTTGGTTGTAGCTGCTTAGGGATAGATAGTCGCCCTGAGGCAATGGTAGAGCTTCAGGCAGCAGCAGCTGTTGGCCAGGGACAGTTGATGTCGCTCTATGAAACAGCTATGCGCCGTCATAGACACACCGTAGCCCAGATCCTGCTGACACGTGCTGATTTAACTAATCGACTTCGCTACAAAAATGCCTCCAACACGATCACACAACTTCTTAACTGGGATGTGCTACCGATAATTAACGAGAATGATTCTATTTCCTCCTCTGAGCTCCGTTTTGGCGATAACGATACACTTTCGGCGCTCGTAGCAGCAGCCATTAATGCAGATGACCTTATCTTGCTTACAGATGTGGACCATCTTTACTCTACAGATCCGCGCACTGACAAAGCCGCACAACCAATTACAGATGTCCGCGATTCAAGGGACCTTGATGTGTTTGATAGTCCTATCTGTGCTGATGGTGATAGAAGGAAATGGGGTACTGGTGGTATGGTAACTAAGTTGGAGGCAGCCAGAATTGCTACAGCCAGCGGCATCACAGTGCATCTGGCAGATGGCCGCAACTCTGCTGGTCTTGATGCATTGCTACGGGGAACTCGTGGTGGCACCGTCTTTCATCCTAACCCACACCCCATTGGTAATCGCAAAAGTTGGTTAGCCTACGTTCTCCAACCACAAGGTATCCTGTACATTGATAAAGGAGCATGTCAAGCACTACAAGAGCGAGGTGCATCACTCTTACTAGTAGGCATACGAGATGTTTATGGCAATTTCGAGGCTAACCAGGCTGTCATTCTAGAAGATCCAGATGGCCAAGAGGTTGCTCGTGGCTTATGTTCTCTTGCCAGCTCTACACTACGGCAAGCCTTAGGGAGTAGAAGCGGTGTATCAAGATGCTCCCCCATTATTATTCACAGAAACGCTCTTGTACTCACTAAATCTGCCGACGTTCGGCTGCCGAATCTCTGAGCCATGTACTTCAGTCATCTAATCAATAGTCTCCGACAGGGGTCTGCAGGACTACAGCGTCAGTACCAAGCATATGGAGGAGATCCTGTTATCTGTGGTGCAGCCTCGCTTGAGCAAGCCGGCCCTAACCAGCTTAGCTTTCTAGAGGAGGGTAATAGCCTAGTAGCCGAACTAGAAAAAAGTCAGGCTGGGGCTATTTTACTACCAGACCAAGATGACTTAATTGCCCTATCAGAAAATCACGGTTTGGCCTGGGCAGCCTTTACTAATCCACGTCTGGCTTTTGCTGAGTCTCTGGAGATCTTGTATCCTGCCCGCCGGATAGTTGCAGAGATTCATCCCTCGGCCGTAATTGCCGAACGCGTTGAGCTAGCCGCTGGTGTTTCAATTGGTGCTCAGGTATACATTGGGGAGGACTGCAAGATCGGTGCCGGCACTATCCTGCATCCAGGAGTCGTGCTCTACCCCAATGTGATAATCGAAGACAATTGTGAGGTCCATGCAAATGCTGTTCTACATCTAGGATGTCGACTGGGCCGAGGCTGTGTGATTCACTCGAACGCTGTAATTGGCTCTGAAGGATTTGGCTTCGTACCAACAGAGCAGGGATGGCGGAAGATTCCCCAGACTGGGCGAGTTTTTCTCGAGGAAAATGTTGAGGTTGGTTGTAATAGCGCCATTGATCGTCCTGCTGTTGGAGAGACACGTATTGGAGCTGGTACGAAAATTGACAATCTTGTGCAGATTGGCCATGGAGTAGCGGTGGGTCATGGATGCGCTCTCGCTTCTCAAGTAGGTATTGCTGGCGGAGCCCGACTTGGAAACGGCGTAATTTTGGCTGGACAGGTAGGTGTAGCCAATCGAGTTGTGATCGGCGACCGAACCATTGCAAGTTCCAGGACTGGTGTTCATAGTGAGATACCAGCCGGCCAAGTAGTTAGTGGTTTTCCAGCAATTGCCAACCGCCAGTGGCTTCGCTGCTCTGCAATATATAAAAAGCTTCCAGAAATGGCAAACGACCTACGTAAGCTGAAGCAATCTATCAAAGATTAATCTCTTGAGCAATACGCGAAGCTTGCTCTCACTATTAGTATCTTAGTAAGAATCCCCATGCATCAGTACAACATTGTCCTACTCCCTGGTGATGGCATTGGCCCGGAGATCATTGCAGTTGCACACATCTTACTTAAAGCAGTAGCAGCACGACATGGATTTACCCTTAGCTTCAATGAGCAAGCTATCGGTGGTACTGCTATCGATAGCTTTGGAGACTCATTACCGAGTGCTACACTCGAGGCTTGTCTAGCTGCAGATGCTGTTTTACTAGCTACTGTTGGTAGTCCCTGCTTTGACAACTTACCGCGCAAGAAACGGCCAGAGAGTGGCCTCTTGGCTTTACGTGCTGGCATGGGACTATTTGCTAACCTGCGTCCTGTAACTATTCACCCGAGGCTGATTGAGGCAAGCACCCTACGACATGAGGTAATTAAGGATGTAGATCTGATGATAGTTCGCGAGCTGATAGGTGGTATCTACTTCGGCCAGCCAAGAGGAAGAATTACCACAGATAGTGGCGAGCGAGCCTTTAATACTATGACATATGCTGCCTCAGAGATAGACCGGATTGCCCACGTCGCATTCAAACTTGCTGAGCAAAGACGGGGTAAGCTCTGCTCAGTTGATAAGGCTAACGTATTAGATGTTAGTCAACTCTGGCGTGACCGGATTGAGTCGCTTGCACTGTCATATCCTTCTGTAGTAACAAGTCATATGTATGTGGATAATGCAGCTATGCAACTCATACTTGACCCAGCTCAGTTTGACATATTGCTTACGAGTAACCTATTCGGCGATATACTCAGTGATGAAGCAGCCATGCTGAGTGGATCTATCGGAATGTTGCCCTCTGCATCAGTAGGCAGCAATGGGCCAAGTTTGTTTGAGCCCGTTCATGGATCGGCACCAGATATAGCTGGTCAGGACAAAGCCAATCCCTTAGCCATGGTTTTATCAGCTGCGATGCTTCTCCGAGTTGGCTTGAAGCAAAGAGACGCTGCAGATGATCTTGAAAACGCTGTAGAACAGGTGCTTTCAGCTGGTTTCTGCACTAGAGATCTAGCAACTGAGGGTTGCACTACCCTAGGTTGTGCTGCTATGGGCGAGAAGCTTTTAAGCTTTTTGTGAGCCACTAGTTAAGTGATTGTGGCAGTCAACCTGTCAAACTCTTTCAAGTCTGTCTAGTCAGCGTCGATGTCAAAGCAGCATCCAGTAGTTGCTGTTACAGGCTCCTCCGGGGCCGGTACCAGTACAGTCAAACGAGCTTTTGAGCATATCTTCGCACGTGAGAATATAACGCCCGCAGTTGTCGAGGGTGATAGCTACCACCGCTTCGAGCGCCAAGCAATGAACGAAGCGATGAAAGAGGCTATGGCAAGCGGAGGAAACTTCTCTCATTTTGGTCCCGAGGCTAACCTCTTCGACAAACTTGAGGAGTTGTTCCGCATTTACGGGAAATCTGGCAGTGGCCAAAAGCGCTACTATTTACACAGTCCTGAGGAAGCTGCAGAACATAATGCACGCCTTGGAATTGATCTTGGGCCTGGCCAGTTTACTCCCTGGGAGGACATTCCTTCAGGTACCGACTTGCTCTTCTACGAAGGCCTTCATGGAGGCGTTGTTGGTGACGGTTATGATGTCGCTTCTCTAGCTGATCTACTTGTTGGGGTTGTACCAATTGTTAATCTAGAATGGATCCAGAAAATTCACCGCGATAATGCTGAGAGAGGCTACTCCGCTGAGACTATCGTAGACACGATCTTACGTCGTATGCCCGACTACATAAATCATATCTGCCCACAATTCAGTCACACTGATATAAACTTCCAACGGGTGCCGACAATTGACACGTCTAATCCATTTATCTGCCGTAATATTCCCACACCAGATGAAAGCTTCATTATAATTCACTTTCGTAAGGGCGCACGTGAGAAGTGGGGAATTGACTTCACTTATCTCCTAAAAATGATTCACGACTCATTTATGTCTAGCCCTACTAGCATTGTTATGAATGGCGGCAAGATGGGTTTTGCCATGGAGCTTATCCTCACACCAATTATTCATCGAATGATCGAGGAAAAACAAGCCTTAGGTTAAATTTTAACTGGGGGCTTCCAGAATCTTCATTTTTCAAGAATCTTATAGCATATCTAAATCACCCTGGACTCAAGAAGTTCAAATATGACAACTAGGTTCCTGTGAGATAGCCCTGACTACAATCTTTACAGATATATCTGTAGAAGACTTGATACACTAGACATTAATTAGCCATTTGCTCGCAAAAGACTCTGCGTAGAATCTTTGGGCTACCCTTATAGTAGTAGAGGTCTAGACTTAATTATACACTTGGAACCTCACAGACTTTGTAAACTCCTTCTATCCCAGATCCAGCCTAAATCGCAGGTATATTAGGATCTATTATGTCCCGCTTCAAACTAAGCTGTAGTAGAATCTACTCTAGACTGCCTTCGCGGGCAAGACATGTAGAACAGGTAGTCCAAATTTGGATTACTCTAATTCAGACAGGATGTTGAAAGTTGAGCCTCTTCGACTGGTTTGCCGATCGCCGCAAGGAACAATATGTCAGTAAATTGAGTCAGGGAGCTGACGAAGGGGAGGGAGATGGTCTCTGGAACAAGTGTCCAGAGTGTGGTCAGGTCGTCTACAGGAAAGATCTGTTAGCCAATGCCAGCGTTTGCTCTGCATGTGGGTACCACCACCGCATTCACAGTGATGAGCGTATTGGGCTAATTGTTGACCGCGACAGCTTTGACTCTCTCGACAGTGATCTCCGTCCATCCGATCCGCTTGGGTTTAAGGACCGTCGTGCCTACGCCGATCGATTACAGGATAGCCAGTCAGCTACTGGTCTCCATGATGCCGTTGTCACTGGTATTGGCAAGGTAGATGGCATGCCACTTGCTCTCGGTGTGATGGATTTTCGCTTCATGGGAGGGTCAATGGGATCGGTGGTAGGTGAAAAGCTCACCCGATTGATTGAGCGGGCAACAGAACAGAGTTTCCCTCTACTAATAGTTTGCGCTTCAGGCGGTGCCCGTATGCAAGAAGGTATGCTTAGCCTTGTGCAGATGGCCAAGATCTCGGGAGCACTAGAGCGCCATCGCGAAGCTCGGCTACTTTATATGCCTCTGCTCACGCACCCAACTACTGGTGGGGTAACAGCCAGCTTCGCAATGCTTGGCGATCTAATATTGGCAGAACCAAGGGCACTCATAGGTTTCGCTGGGCGTCGTGTGATAGAGCAGACGCTGCGCGAGAAATTGCCTGATAATTTTCAGACTGCAGAGTACTTGCAGGAGCACGGGTTCGTCGATACAATTGTGCCGCGTAACCAATTGCGCATGACTCTTGCCTCTTTACTGAGACTGCATAACGCTACAGTACAGACAGAGGCAATTGCATGAGAAAGAAAATTTTGCCCGCGCTATTAGTTCTATTAACAATTAGCTTATACCCGCCCTTGATTCAAGCAGGGCCTGTTGAATGGCGTGAGGTCCACGCTACAGCAGAGGGGAAGCAATGGTGGGATGTGGGAAGTCTACACCTTAATAAGGAGGGACAGCGTATAGTCCTGAGTCGCTTTATACCCACTGTGGCAGACAATGAGGTTCCGCAACCAGGCTCGCTGTTCGTTATGGAAATAGACTGCGCCCAGAGGCTCTTCCGCGATACTTCTGTCAACGGATTGCCACGCCCTTTTGCTCGTTGGGAACTTGATGGTGGTGATCGGCTGATTAGCGGCGTAATAGATGATGTCTGCAACATCAACTTAAGCTGAGTCCACCCTATAGACTGATATAATATGTCGCGCAAACCACAACCCATCATGGTGGCTATAGCAGGTCTCGGCTTCGGCGAGGCTGTCCACCTTGAGGCTTTGCGGTCGAACCCTGAGCTACAAGCAGTAGCTCTCTGGCATCCTCGTCGCAATCGGCTGCAGCAGGCGACAGAACAGCACAACCTACGCGGTTACGACGACTGGGACACTCTCCTGCACGACCCTGAAATTGATGCGGTGATCATTGCTACCCCACCTGAGCCACGCTTCAGATTAGCGCAACAGGCACTAGATGCGGGCAAGCACTTGCTTTTGGAGAAACCTGCAGCTCTTAAAGCTGGTCAAGTTGCGGAGCTACAGCGTCTTGCTATGCGACACCAGCGAAGTGTGGCGGTAAACTTTGAGTACAGAGCTGTTCCTCTGTTCATGCAAGCTCAGCGTTTGCTAGCAGATGGTGCTGTTGGAACCCCTTGGCTTGTAAAACTTGACTGGTTAATGAGCAGCCGTGCTGACGAAAAACGCCCCTGGAGTTGGTACTCTCAGGCTTCAGCTGGTGGAGGCGTAATTGGTGCTCTCGGTACCCATGCATTCGACATGCTGAGTTGGATGGTTGGACCGGTAAGTAAGGTTCAGGCTACAAACAGCATCTCAATTAGCCAAAGGCCTTATCTCGCTGGTGGTACTGCTAGAGTTGACGCAGAGGATATTTCTTTAATACAAGCGCAGCTACAGATTAGTGACAGCCCAGATCGTTATGTTCCTGCTCAGATAACCCTTTCCTCGGTGGCTCGCTGTGGGCGTGGATGTTGGTTAGAGGTCTATGGATCACAAGGTACCTTAATCTTGGGTAGCAGTAACCAGAAAGACTATGTACATGGCTTTGGGCTTTGGCATGCCCCTGCTGGAGAAACACCTCGTAGTATTCCTGCTGCTCCCGATCTTGCCTTTAGTAAGACTTGGGGCGACGGTCGAATAGCTCCAGTTGCACGGCTTCAGAGCTGGTGGGTTGAGAGCGTACGTAGCAATAGGCCTATGGTACCGGGCTTGATGGAGGGATTTGAAAGTCAGCAAGCCTGCGATCAGGTGTTGGCTAGTACTAAAGCCAAATTTACCGCAGCTACGTTTAATTAGCTAGGAGACTTCTAGATTCTCATTGATGGTATTAGTACATTATCAGGACTTCGAATCTGCTAAAGACAAGGATATAGCTTAAAGGCTATCCTAGCAAATCTACTTGGTTAGCAAGGTATTAGTCAGTCTAGATAAGGCATCTTGAGCAAGTGGGATTCTAGACTTGTCAGATAGGGCTGCTGTAGATCGCTGATGTTAAACCACACCTTGCCAAACTGGTAAGTAGCTTACTTAATTATTTCGATGTTGACCTCTGCTAACTACACCCCCAAGAGATCCCGCTGCCTGTCACTACTAAAGATAGGGACTTAGTACGCGACATTGGAAGGTCTGCATGGCTAGGATAAAGGATCTTGACTTAGGTTATAAGCTCTACCTGAGTCCCGGACCTCTCAAAACACCCAATGGCACTCGTTCCTCTAAGGCTCCTGCTTGACCACGCCGCCGAAGGCGGCTACGGAATCCCTGCGTTCAATGTCAATAACCTCGAGCAGGTTCAAGCCATCATGGAAGCAGCCGCCGAGACCGATAGCCCGGTGATCCTCCAGGCGTCTCGGGGGGCTCGTAGCTATGCTGGTGAGGTTTTTCTACGTCATTTGATTCTCGCCGCCACCGAGACCTACCCTCATATCCCGGTAGTAATGCATCAAGACCACGGAAATGCTCCTTCTACTTGCTACTCCGCGGCAGTCAATGGCTTCACCTCTGTAATGATGGATGGCTCCCTAGAGGCGGATGCCAAAACTCCTGCTAGTTACGAATATAATGTCAAGATCACTAAAGAAGTTGTAAGCTTTGCGCACGCCATAGGTGTAAGCGTCGAGGGTGAACTCGGCTGCCTAGGCTCTCTAGAGACTGGCAAAGGTGATGCTGAGGACGGTCATGGCTTTGAGGGCGAATTATCTAAAGATATGCTGCTTACTGACCCCTCTGAAGCTGCTGACTTTGTCTCCAAGACAAAGGTAGACGCTTTGGCCATCGCGATCGGGACCAGCCATGGTGCTTACAAGTTTACTCGCAAGCCTACTGGCGAGGTATTAGCCATCAGTCGCATTGCTGAAATTCATAAGACAATTCCCAACACTCACCTAGTAATGCATGGCTCCTCTTCTGTTCCTCAGGAATGGCTAGATATGATTAACAAGTACGGTGGCAACATTCCTGAAACTTATGGTGTACCTGTGGAAGAAATTCAAGAAGGTATCAGGAATGGCGTACGTAAAGTGAATATCGATACAGATAACCGTCTTGCCTTTACCGCTGCTGTGCGAGAAGCTGCCCATGCTGACCCTACCAATTTTGACCCACGGCACTTCAACAAGCCAGCGCGCAAATATATGAAGCAGATCTGCCTTGACCGCTATCAACAATTCTGGTGTGCTGGCAATGCCAGCAAGATCAAACAACAGAGCATCAGCTTCTATGCTGGTCTTTATTCTAAGGGAGAACTAGATCCGAAGACAGCTGTCACCGCTGTGTCTAAGTAACTTTGTAACTTTAATGTAGCAGCGGAGTGACCCTCCGCTGCTCACAATATCTAAAACTTCGCTACTGACTACAGCCCATAGAGTTTATCTCAGGCTTTCTATCTTAACTTAGTCAAGTAGGGTTCGCAATAAGATCTGGCCATCAGTGCCTCCGGTAACCCGATCGCAAGCTCTCTCAGGGTGAGGCATTAAGCCTAAGACATTTCCAGCAGCATTAGTAATGCCAGCAATGTTCGATACTGATCCATTGGGGTTAACAACGTAGCGTAGGGCAATAGCATTGTCATCTTCGAGACGGTGCAAAACATCATCTGTGCACTGAAAACAACCCTCACCATGTGCAATCGGAAGGGTAAGTGAATCGCCTTTATTACACCTGCCTAGCCATGCTGAGCGGTTGCTAGATACTACCAGCTGAGTATCCTCACAGATGAAGTTGAGACCTTTGTTGCGCGTGAGCGCACCGGGTAATAAGCCAAGTTCTGTTAATATCTGAAAACCATTACATATACCAAGAACGCGACCTCCATATGCAGCAAATTCAGAGAGAGACTCAAGGACAGGTGCAAAGCGAGCAATAGCACCACAGCGGAGATAATCGCCATAGCTAAATCCACCAGGTAAGACGACAGCATCAAACTTGCTCAGGTCACGTTCTTCATGCCAGATAAAGTGAGTTGGCAATCCAAGGCAACCCTCGGTAGCCCAGCGCACGTCTCGGTCACAATTAGATCCTGGAAAAATTACTACCCCAATCCTCATGGTGATAATTCTTCAAGTGACCAGCTCTCAATAACAGGATTAGCTAGCAGACGCTCAGCTAGAAACTCGAGCTGTCTGCGCGCCTCCTGTTCATCTGGGGCTTCTATCTCCAGATCAATCAACTTACCGATGCGTAGACGCTTAATGCCTTCTACACCAAGTCGTACTGCAGCAGCACGTGTTGCTTCACCTGCGGGATCAAGGACTGAAGGGCGCAGCCTAACAAGGGCACGAGTTTGGTAGCACGGCACAAGCTTGCTGAAGAAGGCTAGATTCTGGTAAATAACTTTACCACTGTATTATCCAACTATATACGGTAGCAGGGGACCTTTTAGCTGAGATTAATTATGAGGTTTATGCGCCCTAGTCTAGGTTTCTTGTTTCTTTGTGGGCTTTTAGCACTAGTACAGCGAATATCTGAACTCCAGCTCAGGTTACTTCTGCTATTAGACAATAGTTAGGTAGCGGAGACATGATTTGTTGCTAGTTACTTAAGTAAATTGTCTTTTCTAATAGTTTCCAGCATTACTACCGGTCGGGAGCGATAAATTCTTGATATTGTCAAAATCAGATGCACCCGTCTTTTTCAGAGTTGGTCACATTGGTATCCGTAGACAGAGCTGAGCTTATGAGCTGTTAAGTTGTGACAGTGACAACGTCAATATCGATTGCGTCACCTAAATCCATAGCCTGGTTAGTCAGATAACGCAATGTTCGTATACGAACTATCTCTACTTCAACAGCATTCCAGGTTCCGCCTAGGATGCCGCCAACAACTGGCACAGTCTTGGTAGCAAGGCCACGCTGGCTGAGTCGTAGCCCGAATGTGTAGCTCAGCATCTTGCCTATTGTAGTAGCAGTGTGACTGCTGAGTACTTTCAGTATCATCTCTCGGGTAGCAAAGCGTGTAGCTTTAAGCCCGAGCTCAATCCCGATCTGACTGAGCACGCTTGTTCCAAATATTGGAAGAAGAAGCTCATAACGAGCTGTCTCAGTGTCAAGAAAACCTGGTATGAGAAGTTCGGCAGCACAAGCAGCTGCGAACACCTGAGTACGCGTGGTCATCGAGACATCAGCTAGGGTACTAGCTACAGTGAGTGCAGGATTTGCTGCTATGCCCAGTGCAGCCCCAGCAGCAATGACACGGAAACGTGCTGATGCAAAAGCCCGCTCAGCTAATTCATAAGGTGTTGCATCGGGCCAGCGGTGTCGCATTGAAGCGACCCGGTCCCTAACTTTTCGAGCATCGAAGCTGATAATCCAGTCTAACAGCTCTGTGGCGGTTTGGATTTGATGCAAGTGTGGCCAGGGCAACTAACTGTACAAGACAAAGTTAATACTACTACTAGCTCATATGCATTAAGAATGGGAAAACAGTCCGGCTGCAGAAACTGCTAGTAATGGAAAATTTAGAGATCCAGCTAAATAGCTAGGGCAATTACAGACTTTTGTATCTGGGCATACCGTAGGGAAGACATGTCTTTCTCGCGTAGCGGCTCTGGCTCAAAACTTAAGAACTTAATATCCTTTACTATAAAGCATTACCATTTTACCAGGTCTCGAGATAATTGTTGTACCGGCCGTATATTTAGTTGACTAGATACTATCCCTGGGCCAACAATTCGATTGTTGAATTTTAAGTACTTGCAGCTAGAAAATTTTATATGTCTTGACCACAATTAATTAATTGCGGAGTTAACTTAGTAGAGTGCTTTAATATAGTTAGCTGTAATACTATAAAATGATTAGAGTAAGTTTCAAGGCAAGCCTTCTAAGCTAAACCTAGCGTGAACTTGATCTAGATGAGGATATTCCTAGTCTAGACCTGATAAAGAAAGCACGGTAGCTCCCTGACAAGTATTAAACAAATTGCCTAGGATAGATTCTAGCTCTGCCATTGCTGAATCTTGTAAGCCAAGCATTACAAGGTCAACACCACTACCACTAGGTGGACGCCAAGATTGTGTAGAGGTAGCTTCAAACCAGCTATTCAGACGGGGTCCAACCATCTGTAGCTGAAGCGGAAGAGGTTTATCCTTTAACCAGATATGACCCTTAATGCGGATTACTTGGTGGCGGCAGACTAGATCTGGAAGCAAACGCTCAATCTCACTACGCTCCACATATCCGTCATAACGCACAAGGCTGCTAACCACTGCAATATGGCTATGACTGTCGTGGTGATCTTGAAGGTAACTGTTAGAACTACTGCTAGACAAGGTGATTAAGCTTCGTTCTGGTAAACTAGAATGTTGTGGGCCAAGCACAACTAGAGGATCAATTTTGCCCTGCTCCATGGATAAGATAGGTGTTCCTGGCCTTACATTGCTTCGTAGGCAGCAGCAAACTTGATCAAGTTCCTCAATGGTGATGCGGTCTGCTCGACTTATAAGTACTTGGTCTGCTAGCTGTAACTGGTTATTAAACAAGTCATTCACCGCAGTGATGTGCTCCAGGCTGGGATCCTCACGTCGCTGCTGCTCAAGTGCTACAGGATTACTAATAGGGCTACCAGCACAAAGAGCTTCCCCGTCCACAACTGTCACTACACCGTTAACATGTACACGAGTGCGTACGCGTGGCCAGTTAAGTGCCTGCAAAAGTGGTCCAGGCAGGGCCAAGCCGCTGGTCTCTATAACAATTCCGTCTATCTGCTCCGAGCGCTTGAGCAATAGTTCTATACTAGGAAGAAATTCATCCTGCACTGTGCAGCAGAGACAGCCATTAGTGAGCTCAATTACTCGGCTATCAAGCTCGCCCTCGTCACAGAAGCCACAACTACGAATTAGATCACCATCAAGGCCAACAGTCCCGAACTCATTGACCATTACCGCAAGACGCTGATGACTGTGGCAGAGAAGGTAGCGCAATAATGTGGTTTTGCCAGCACCGAGGAAGCCAGTAATAATTGTTACAGGAAGACGTTGTTTCATTAGCGACAACCTAGGCTCTCGCGTGTACTAATTCCACTGCGACTGTTGACACCCCTGGCTCTCGCGCACAGGGCTTTTTGCTGGGGCAAGTCTATCACTGCATTGCTAAAATCTGCTCCTTCAATATGGGCCTCATCAAAGCGGCTTTGCATAAGCATTGCGTTAGTGAGGTTTGCATCGCGAAGATCGGCACCATCAAAACGGCTAGAAAAGGCAACTACATCCTCGAGATCAGCACCGCGAAGATCAGCACCATCCAGCTGTGATGTATTAATCACAGCACCGCGAAGGTCAGCTTTACCAAGGTCAACCTGCCGAAGATCAGCTTTAAGAAATTCCTGCTGCTTTAGGTCCCTACCATGCATATCGCTAGATATGTCTTGCATAGCACGTTGACCACGTAGTTCCGGTGCAGTAATTGCCTGAGCAGAGCAAAGAGGGAAAGCAATAAACGAAATGCAGAATGCCACTGCAAAGGATATGAGGTGGCTTTTCAGAAAACGTGTGGATAAGTAGTACATCAGAAGGTCCGAACAAACCAGGTTAGCCTTGAGAGACAAGTAATTTGAGTTGGCCACTGTTATGGCGGCTCAAACCAATCCATGCACTATGGCAATAACACTGCGGGTAGTGGTGCCACCACACCCCCTAATCGCCCACTGGCTTACGGTGCTTCGTCATCGATCGACACCACCAGCTCTAGTCACTGTCGCTTTAGAGGAGCTCGGCCGCTGGCTCACATATGAAGCTGTGAGGGATTGGTTGCCACATCAGCAAGAGATGGTGGAAACGCCGCTGGCAAGTGTTACAAGCAACGTCATTAACTCTAGCATCAGCTTAATAGTGTTGCTACTGCCACCAGCAGGTATATTTCTATGGCAAGGTGGGCGTACTGTCTTGCCCAACGCTTCTCTGTGCATAGATGGAGTACCGGGACATGTTAGCACACATGAAGGCCTAATAATATATACAGACCAGATTGGAGGTGACAGTCGGCTGCTAGCAACAATCAGGTCGCTTCTAGAACAAGGCTGTAACCCTAGACAGCTACGAGTGATTGCCGCCTTGGCGTCCAGTGCAGGATTGAAACAGCTTGGCGAGTGCCTTCCAGATCTCACTATTTACAGTGCCTGTATTGATCCTGATCTTACAGATAGTGGCCTGGTTAGCCCAGGTTTTGGAGACCCGGTAAAGCGCCTAAATCTTAAGACGGGCAGCATCACCTTAACCTGAAAGCTAGATGCAGATTATGCCAATGGGATCCGAGCAGAACTCCACCACTGGAGGTCTCACAACACTGTTCGGAGGAGTCGTAATAGGAGCGGCTAGCCTGGCGTGGTGGTTATTGTCAGAAGCAGAGCGGAGGCGGCGGCAGCGTAGCCAGGAAGCCATGCTCTATGCACCAAGGCTGCAAGATGGTTCAGAGGCTCAAGACCTCATCGCTCCGCCGGTTAACGATACTCAGCTAGAGGCTAAGGTGGCCTCTCTCAATTCCGCCATAGCTGACGTGCGGCGACAACTTGAGAAGCTTGGCAGCCAAGAATGACTTTCCACTCCTCACAGTAAGTTGCTATTTAAAGTTAAAACATCAACATGCTTCGCTCCACTGTCATTACGCAGGGTATCAAACGCTCTCCCAACCGGGCCATGCTTCGGGCAGTGGGCTTTAGTGATGACGATTTCAACAAGCCAATTATTGGCATTGCCAATGGGTACAGCACAATTACACCTTGCAACGTCGGCTTGAATAATTTGGCACAACGTGCTGAGGAAGCTGCACGTGCAGCTGGCGGAATGCCCCAGACTTTTGGAACGATCACCGTCAGTGATGGAATATCCATGGGTACAGAGGGGATGAAGTACTCCCTTGTCAGTCGCGAGGTAATTGCTGACGCAATCGAGACAGCTTGCAATGCTCAGAGCATGGATGGTGTGCTAGCGGTGGGGGGGTGTGATAAGAATATCCCCGGAGCAGTATTAGCCATGGCCCGGATGAATATCCCTGCCGTGTTTGTTTATGGTGGCACAATCAAGCCCGGCCATCTTAATGGTTCTGATCTGACTGTAGTGAGTGCTTTTGAGGCTGTAGGGCAACTCATTAGTGGGCGCATTGATGAGGCGAGTTTAACAGCTATTGAGAAGAATGCCTGCCCTGGTGCTGGCAGCTGTGGAGGCATGTTTACAGCTAACACTATGAGTGCTGCCATTGAGACAATGGGATTAAGCCTTCTCTATAGTTCTACAATGGCTGCTGAAGATGCAGAGAAAGCAGAGAGTGCTGCACGTTCTGCTGAAGTGCTAATGCAGGCGGTGCAGGCAAACATACGGCCACGCGACCTGCTCACGCTTGAGGCCTTTGAGAATGCCATAAGCGTAATTATGGCAGTGGGAGGCTCGACAAATTCTGTGCTTCATCTGCTGGCTATAGCGCGCACAGCTGGAGTTAGCTTAAGCATAGATGACTTTGAACGAATCCGTCAGCAAGTGCCAGTGCTCTGTGATCTCAAGCCCAGTGGCCGCTATGTGACTGTGGATCTGCACCGCGCTGGAGGCATCCCGCAGGTGATGCGAATATTGCTAGATGCAGGTTTATTGCATGGCGATTGTCAAACTGTAGAGGGCTTAACCCTGAAACAGTTACTAGCTCACGTTCCCCCGGCGCCCCCTTTGGATCAGGATGTAATCCGACCTATTAACAATCCAATTTACCCCAAGGGGCATCTGGCAATTCTCAAAGGAAACCTAGCCAGTGAGGGCAGTGTTGCCAAGCTTAGTGGCGTAAGGAAGCCAGTGCTGACAGGCCCTGCTCAAGTCTTTGATAGTGAGGAAGAATGTCTGGCTGCAATTCTTGATAAGCGCATCCGCGCAGGGGACATTCTAGTAATTCGCTACGAGGGACCAGTCGGTGGACCTGGGATGCGCGAAATGCTTGCGCCCACTTCTGCTATTGTTGGTCAAGGCCTTGGCGATAAGGTTGCTCTAATCACTGATGGCCGCTTCAGTGGCGGTACCTACGGTCTTGTGGTTGGTCACGTTGCGCCAGAGGCAGCTGTCGGCGGAATGATTGGGCTTGTTAAAGAAGGCGACAGCATAACTATTGATGCAAACTTATTACTGCTGCAACTAAATGTTGACATGGATGAGTTGGAACGACGTAGATTGGCATGGAAGCGCCCGGAACCTCGCTACAGGACAGGAGTCCTAGGTAAATATGCTCGCCTGGTTAGTACCAGTAGCCAAGGTGCTATCACTGATCAGGACTGACATATGCTGGATAGATCACTCTTCAAAAGAATACGCAATCGACGGGCCAGAATCTCAAGTGAAGACCCATCTGGAGGTGCTTCACAACGACAGCCACTTAGTCCATCGATCCAGACAGGATGCTGACCTTGCCAAAGCATCGGACGAGTGGGCTGACCCCACCAGCTAAGCATCAAGCTGAAGCTAGAGCCGCTAGGATAGATTTCTAACTCAAGGTCTCGGCGAGGCTGGCGTTGGCCTTTGGGGTCACGACACTCAATTTTGACCACGAGCTCCTCAATGTCTTCTGGCGGTTCACTGTCTTCTCTAGTATCAGGGGCTGAGACGACAGCATGCTTCCAAGGCTTAAGGCATCGATCAGCTGATGCAGCGATCAATGCCTTAAGTTCAGTAACAGGAAAATTAGTCAACAGCATGCACCGAGCGCAGCAAAATTCGGACAGGCCCTGGACAGAAACTAGGATTAGTACCACCCTCTGCGGAGAACTTTGAGTACAAGATTTGCAGCCGCGTAACTTTGCCAGGATCGAAGCTTAGGGGCAACTTAAGCGGTCGCGCTTGAATAGTGGGACAGAGATTTCTAAAGGGAACAGTAATAACGCTGATGCCAGAAGCCTGAGTAGGTAACGGAGCAACCCAGCGAAGACCACCAGGAATTAATTCAGTCAAGCCAAACGCTTTATCATAACAGGCCAAGGCAAGTTTCAGTGTTCTACCTTCGCCTTCTACCTCCAATTTGAGGGCGCTGTATGCTGATAGATTTAGAGGTGGTGCGAAACGGGGTGACCGACAGCTCACAAACCCTCCTGCACGCTCAACTAGCTCGCCTTTCAAGAGGAGTCCTTCAGGCGTTATAAAGCAGCTAGCCTGACTAGAACCTCCCATTACAGTGTCATTTAGAGCAATCCACTTTTGGAGTTGCTGTGGTCCTGCAATACTGAGAGGTGCTGGTTTCATTGGTGCTTGAGTTGTGGTACTTCCTCTAAAACAATTATGCTGCTAGCTGCTTAAAGCCCTTGCAAAGTTATTCCTTGAGTAGGGCTCTAATCATAGATCTTCTAGAGGTTCAATTGTACGGTTAAGCTGCTGGAAAACGGGAGTGTCCTGGTTGTTAAGCCCAATGACTGTCCTCAGATCTATAGATCTACACTAGCCATTAGCAAATCTAGAGACTATGATTTAGCCGAGCTTACCTGCAGCTGCCTCGTCAGCTAAAATCAGTACTGTATTATGTGGTTGTACAAGTTTTGCCGGTATACACCTAAGAGACTCATCTGGGCTGAGTAATCTCTCTAAAGCCCGGCGCTTAGACGTTCCACTAACGAGGAAGATAACTTGCCGAGCAGCGCTCAAGACAGGCATAGTCATAGTTATGCGATCGAGCCCTTTGCCATAGCTAACTGCGGTCCAGGAACTACAAACGGATAAAGCATCTGTCCCCGGAAATAGAGAGGCTGTGTGGCCATCCTCACCAAGACCAAGAATCACTAGATCAAAAACTGGTGGCTTGCCAGAACATGCTTGCATTATCAGTTTTGCAAATGCCTCAGCACTAGCACTGGCTGAAAGTAATTTAATAGTAGGAACAGGATAGAATGTAGCATAGCTGCCAGGAGTACCTGGCCTTAGCAGGGTGCGACGCAACATGAGTGAATTGCTCGCTTCATTCTCTGGTTCTACCCAGCGCTCATCACTAAGGAAAAGGTCCACGCGATCCCAGGGAAGATGTTCTTGGCTGAGCAGTCTGTAAGCTATTGCAGGTGTAGTACCGCCAGAGAGTGTAACTTGGGATCGCTCCCGCTGGGCAAGTGCTGAGCTAATGCAATCAGCTATGGTCTTGGCTGCTAGACGCGCTAGATCTTGAGAGTTACCAGCCTGTATGAGTTGGTATGCAGTAGTCATTTTGAGGTGGCCTTACTTGTTACTTGGTTACTTGAGCCACTCAGTGTGAAAGATACCTTCTTTATCAATGCGTTGGTAGGTGTGGGAACCAAAGCAGTCGCGCATTGCTTGAATCAGATTTTGGGGAAGACGACCAGTTTTATAACTGTTAATATAGTCTAAAGTGCTGCTCAGACAAGGGACTGGAATACCGGAATTAGCAGCGCCTGCCACAATAGTGGTCAATCCAGCTAGTCGACGACTCACCTGCTCAGCAAACCAGGGTTCAACTAGAAGGTTGCACAGATGGGGATCGGTAGTGAAGGCATTCTGAATCCGCTTGAGTAAGTGAGCTCGAATGATGCAGCCACCCTTCCATATACGGGCAATAGAGTGCAGCTGGAGACCGTATTTTTGCTTCTCGGAAGCAACGCGCAGAAGCTCCATACCCTGTGCATAACTTGCAATATAGCCTAGAACCACAGCATCCATAAGAGGTGCCATGCCATTAGCAAGAGTGCCTACACTAAAAGGCTTTCCAAGAGGACTATGCAGAATGTTTTTGGCTTGCTGACGCTGCTGATACATTGAACTCATTAAGCGGGCATTTACAGCTGCATAAATAGTGGGCATAGAAACACCCATCTGCAGTGCACTGACAACGGTCCAAAGACCAGTGCCTTTTTGTGCTGCTTGGTCCATGATCTTTTCGACTAAGCTGTCCCCTGTTTCAGGATCCTTAGTCCGTAGGCAAACCTCGCTAATTTCAACAAGATATGAGGAAAGTTCCTCTATACTATTCCAGTAACTGAAGACGTCGGCAATTTCTCCGCAGGACATATTGGCAACCCGCTTCATCAAGTCATAGGCCTCTGCAAGTATCTGCTGCATACTATATTCAATCCCATTATGAACTGTCTTAACAAAGTGACCAGCACCCCCAGGACCGATATAGGTAACGCAAGGACCATCTTCAGCTTGAGCAGCCATCTTTCGCACTAAGCTCTCTATAGCCTTGTAAGAAGTCCTTGTGCCACCAGGCATCATGCTAGGACCTTCGAGAGCACCTTTTGCTCCACCCGAAACTCCCATGCCAATAAATCCGAAGCTCTTGCCCTCCAACTGGGCTACACGGCGTTCAGTATCGTGAAACTCGGAGTTGCCACCGTCAATTAAGAGATCACCCTCTTCAATGAGAGGGGATATTTGCTCTATTACGGTATCAACTGCTGGCCCAGCTTTTACCATTATGAGAATACGGCGAGGTCGTTCAAGCTTCTCAACAAGTTCCTGAAGGTTATGAGCTCCTTCAATTCTTCGGTTATCGGTACCTAGATTACTGAGAAAGATCTCTGTTTTGGCATAGGTGCGATTGTACACTACACTAGAAAAGCCATTGCGCTCTGCATTGAGGACAAGATTCTCACCCATTACACCGAGACCGATAAGACCGAAATGTGCCTTGGGCATAGTCATCAGGATCACTGAGTCTCTGCCATTGTGGCCTTACAGAACAGGATTAGCTGCAAATACTGGGTAAACTTTATACAGGCAGCAGCTACCTTAAATAATAGTTCCATCTGTAATTGTTGCATTCTTAACAATTACAATAATACCATTACGGATGTAAAAGTTTTCGTCCGGACGATCAGCTTCTTCAACGTGATCCTTGTTAATAATAGATACATTTGACCCTACACGTGTATTCTTATCTAGGATAGCCCGCTTGACTGTAGTGCCTGGGCCAACACCAACTGGAATCCCACCACGTTCCTTTAGTACAGTGCGTTCGGCGCTAGATTCGAAGAAATCAGCTCCCATAATCATAGTGTCTTGGAGAATGACATCAGTCTCGACACGGCTACGAACTCCAAGAACACAGTGATGAATACTACAACTTTTTAGGATTGAGCCTTCGCCAATAATTGATTCAGTGATTTGAGTGTCGATCAGCTTGCTCGGTGGTAAATAACGTGGACGAGTATAAATTGGGAAGCTTTCTTCATAGAAGCTAAAAGGTGGTTTGGGTTGTTGAGTCAGGGCAAGGTTAGCCTCGTAAAATGCCCCAATAGTGCCAATATCCTCCCAGTAGTCATCAAAAATATAGCTCATTAGGTAATTGCCGCGAGTTAGGGCTTCAGGAATTATCTCTTTTCCAAAATCCTTGTGCTCTGGGTTACTCTGTAATAGATCAAATAGTGTTTTCCGGCTAAACACATAGATGCCCATCGATGCAAGGTAAGGCTTACATCTTATCGACTCTTCACTCAGACTAAAGCGTGAAATGTCTACAGCCATGTCACGTAGTGCGCTGCCTTTTGGCTTTTCTCGGAACTCTTGGATGCGTCCCTCACTATCAGCTCGCATTAGACCAAAAGCTTCGGCTTTCTGGGGACTAACCGGCAAGGCTGCCACTGTTAAGTCCGCTCCACTTCGACGATGCCGCTCGATGAACAAGCTATAGTCCATCCGGTAGAGCTGATCGCCCGAGAGGATAAGGTATTCGTCAACATCCCATTCCTGGAATAGCCATTGGTACTTGCGCACAGCATCCGCAGTGCCCTTAAACCAGGAGGGGCTTTCTGGGGTTTGTTGTGCTGCAAGAACCTCGACAAATCCCTGGCCAAAGCCAGAGCTAAGATTGTAAGTCTGTGTCAAGTGGCGGTTGAGAGAGGCACTGTTAAACTGCGTCAGTACGTACATCTTGTTAATATTCGAGTTGATGCAGTTACTGATCGGAATATCAATCAGGCGATATTTGCCTGCCAAAGGAACAGCTGGTTTAGCACGCGTCTTGGTAAGCGGGAATAATCTGGTTCCTGCCCCACCACCAAGAATGATGGCCAAAACACGCTTCATGTCGCTATCCTAGGATTTAAGTTGTAAGCCAATGGCAAATTTAGTGGCCTCCCTGCAGATTTAGCAAAGGCCCTCTAGACTGGATCATGGATCTTGTTGCCTCCTTATCAAGGTTCACTGCTGGGATCAAGGTCAAATAGTGCTTCAACCATTCGCAGGGATTGTTGGCGCTCACTACGTGTCTGTGGAGCACGCAAGTGGGTTACCGGTGTATGAAGGATCTTATTGATAATTCCCCGCGATAATGCTTCTACTACCTTTCGCTCGCGGGCTGAGAAGTCTGGACCCATACGACTTAGTGCTTTGGTTAGCTCGCCAGTCCTGATTGCTTCTAGACTGGAACGCAGACGGTTGATGGTTGGTACTGCTTCAAGACTATCCCACCATTCGAGGAACAGGCGACTTTCATCAGCCAACATTCCTTCTGCCTGGTGTGCTAACTGGCGGCGCGCTTCCTGGTTGGAAGCTACCACTTCTTGAAGATCATCAACATTATAGGATTCAACACCACTGACACTATCAACATCTGCAGCCACATTGCGGGGAACACCTATATCAATCAGTGATAATCGGCTGTGGCGGTTGAGGCTATTTAATCTTGTAGCGTCTATGATTGGTTTGTCTGTTGAGGTACTTGTGAAGATTAGAGAACAGGTACTAAGGCAATGATCTAGGTCTGCTAGCGAGCGACATTTCATAGGCAAGTTAGGAAAATCAGAGGCAAGTGCATTGGCCCTGTCAAGTGTTCGGTTAAGTAGCATGACGCTAGAGCACCTCTTGGCCCTCAGGTGCTGCAACAAAAGTCTGCTCATGCGCCCAGCACCGACAACAGCCACCTGCTCTCTCTCGAGAGTTACCAGTTTACTCAGACCGCGAGATTGACCTAGTTTAAGCTGAGCCAGCTCAACCGCTGCAGAACTAATTGAGACTGCTCCGGTACCAAGGTTAGTCTCACTACGCACTTTCTTCCCGGCGCTGACAGCTTGGGTTAGCAGACGGTTAAGTATTGGCCCTAGTGAGTTGTGTTCTTGGGCAAGGCGTACCATATCCTTTACTTGAGCGAGGATCTGGCCTTCCCCAAGAATAAGACTGTCTAATCCAGCTGCTACACGCAGGAGGTGTCTTACTGCCTCATCGTGGTGATAGGTAAAGAGATGGGGCTGTAGCTCGTCAGTCTGTAGACCAGAATGAGAACTGAGAAACTCTTGAACAGCGCTAATGCCAAGTTCAGGGTGGCGCAGGAGTGTGTAAATTTCTAGGCGATTACAGGTGCTGAGTATAGAAGCCTCAAGAACCTGGTCGTGCTGGCGCAGGTTCTGTAGAGAGATTTGCATAGTCTGCCCCGGAATACTGACCCTCTCTCGAACCTCGACGGGTGCCGTTCGATGACTGAGGCCGACGACGGCGATATGCATGGAGACGAACCTAGAAAGCGCAGTCGGAGATACAATTAACGGAGTGCAATGCTCTGGGCACCATCTTTAATGTGCACGGTGTCTGTGAAGCGGGCTGTGCTGTCAAGGGTGCTGATAACCAAACTGCTGGTGCGAACGCAGTCGCTTTCGAACTTAACGCCGTGAAAGAGAAGGCCATCGGTAATACCACTGCCTGCAAACACCACATTTTCGCCAGAGGCAAGCTCCTCAGCTTCATAGACTTTATCGGGGTCATTAATTCCCATCTCAGTGAGTCGCGCAAGATTTCCTTCACGGGTGAGATCTGCCCATTCTTTTGTCATAGCTATGGCCGGGTCGTAGATAAGTTGGCCCTGGAAATGCCCGCCGAGACCGCGCATCGCAGCAGCAGAGATAACTCCCTCAGGTGCAGCACCTATACCCATTAGGCAGTGTGTACCTGTGCCGCTAAAACCACAGGCAATAGCGGCCTGAACATCACCGTCAGAGATGGGCTGAACCCGAGCTCCGGTAGAGCGAATCTCGGCAATCAGTTCCTTGTGACGTGCACGATCCATGCAGACAATAGTCAGGTCACTGACAGCAATCCCAAGGCAATCACTGAGGATTGCGATGTTCTTGGAAGCAGAGTTGCGAATGTTGACTTTTCCCTTGGCAGCTGGTGGAGCAGCCAACTTCTTCATGTAAAAGTCCGGTGCGTTGAACAGACCACCCCGGTCAGATGCTGCTAGCACTGCCATTGATCCGCGCTGATTGTTTGCGCATAGGTTGGTGCCTTCGCAAGGATCAACAGCAAAATCAACACCGGGGCCATTACCGCTGCCAACTTCCTCACCTATGTAAAGCATCGGCGCTTCATCCCGCTCGCCTTCGCCAATCACAATGCGTCCCTGCATCTGGATTTGACCCATACGCTTGCGCATAGCTTCTACAGCAGCCTCATCAGCTTCATTCTTCTTCCCTAGGCCGGAGAGCCTGGCTGAAGCAATGGCTGCCTGCTCGACAACCTCGAGAATTTCCTGGATAAGAGTGCGGTCCACGGGAACTACGGGGGGATAAGGTGGGCAAACCAACCGCTTACGTCTAATTGACGGACGGTGGTGGCCTGTCTAAAGGCTTCTTGGTAAGGGAGCCGTCAGCGCAGGGTTTCACGGGTTTGAAGCGGGCAAACTGTATCAGCGATGTGTAGCGGTACCTCAAGCTCGGTACCTTCCGTAGAGTCGCTTGCCGTTCTGTATCTAAGAATCATGTCAGCAAGAACCTCGGTTCCAGAAACACCTCAGCGTCATATTCAGATCATCCCGTCTGTTCTTCCGGCTGACTGGGCTAATATGGGCCAATGCGTAAGGGACCTTGAGGATGCTGAGGTCGATCGCATCCAATTTGACGTGATGGATGGAAACTTTGTCCCAAACCTTACCTTTGGCCCTGAACTAATTGTGGCTTGCCGTCGGTACTGCAATGTCCCATTCGAGACACAGTTAATGGTGAGTCAGTACAACTGCGAGACTATGCTTGAAGCTTACGTCAATGCCACCAAGGGACCTAACGGCGAACCTGGTGTTGTAATCGCTCACGTCGAGTCTAATGTTCACCTCCACAGAGTATTAGGACGTATCCGCCAACTTGGAGGTTCCCCATCCGTAGCAATGAACCCACATACACCAATGGAAATGGTCAAGGATGTGCTTGATATGGTAGACCATGTTCTAGTGATGACTGTAAATCCAGGCTTTGGTGGTCAAGCATATATTCCTACCATGCTGAATAAGATACGCGATCTGCGTTACAATATTCTTGAACGAGATCTTGACATAGATATTGAAGTTGATGGTGGCATTAAGGCTAACTGGACACTATCACAGTGCTGTGCTGCCGGGGCAAACTGCTTCATTGCCGGTAGTGGCATGTTTGCTTACCCTTCACTTAAAGAAGGCTGTGATGACCTACGTCGCGTAGCCACAGAAGCACAGGCTGGCAATGTTCTACCAATGCCGTCTTAGGTCACCTGCAAGAGCTACTCCGCTATCTGAATACTTACGCTCTAGTTACTACTGAGTTAAGTATTCAGATATACAACATAGACTAGCCGCCATTCTGGTAATGATTGTCAGCTGTTTGGCACGCCGTTAACTTCAGCAGTTCAAGCGTGGTTCATCTTGTGGTACGCACATCACGTCTACGACCTATTATGAATCTAGATTAGGCCTCAGTTTTAGAACATTTGTTATCATAAACTAGTGTTTTAACATTGACGTTCTTATGTGTAGTCAAGTGTTCTCCATATCTAATCTAAATAAGTTTACAAAGGGTAAAATAGATCGGTTAACATTCTTAGTCTACCCAACCTTAGTGAAAATCGTCTTTTAGAACTTGGTATAACTACTAGCAGTAGATATCCTAAAATGCTAGGTCTACCACCTAGGTCAGAGTATCTTAAGTATTACATCTTTAGGAGTAACAAAAGAACCTACTGGAATTGTCTACTTAGTAACCTGCAAGTGCCTAAGACCAGCTTCTGTTGGCATCACTAGTAAGAAAACACAATTTATGCCTCCAGAAACCAACCGTAGCTGTGTAGACCAATGCCGAGCAAGTTAACTCCAATATAACATACAGAAATAGCCAGCAAACCAGCAACTGCTACAAGGGCTGGCTTCCGCCCCTGCCAACCCCGGCTAAGCCGCGTGTGAAGATATGCTGCATAAATAAGCCAGCAGACTAAAGCCCAAGTCTCTTTTGGATCCCAACTCCACCAACTACCCCAGGCCTCATTGGCCCAAACAGCACCACTGACGATACCAAGAGTTAGCAGCAAGAAACCTACTGTGATTGTCCTATAACTAAGGCTATCGATCTGTTCGCTGGGACTTAAAGTTTCGGATCGTAATTGAAGAGATCCAGAAGACATGCTATGTGAAGCAACATTTTGTCGGAAAGAGCCGGCACCAATAGAGCTGCTGCGCATTTCGAGGGCCGTGTCTTGGTTACTAAGCAACACGGCTAGAGATAGCAAAGAGCCTACAAGTAAAGCTGCATAGCTAAACATGATCACGCTAACATGCATCACCAGCCAGCTTGAGCGTAGAGCTGGTACAAGAGGGGAAGAATGCTGTAACTGGTCAGGCAGGGCAAAGCTGGCAAAAGCAATGCAACCCAGACCCATTGGTGTGGCCGCTGCAGAAATAGCAGGCGTCGGCCAAGCACGCTCCACTAGCAGCTGAGTAAGAGTACAAGCCCAGGCAAGGAAGCAGAGAGACTCGTAGAGATTACTAATAGGAAAGTGGCCTGATTGCCACCAGCGCAATACAAGTTGGGCAGCGAGCACAAGGTTGGCTAGGGCCACAAGGAATCGTACTGAGGTTGTACTGATACCGCTCGAGAGGGACCAGAAGCTACAAGGGATAGCCACTAACAGTAGTCCGAAGCTCAAAAGCCCTAGAAAAAGGACAGGGTCAGACGGGGCTGTCGGAATCACACTCAACCAGTTCATTGCTAATGACGGAAGCAAGCCATCAGATAAGCCAATTCTGGCGCGTGGGTTACCGGCTCGACTGATGTAACAACCAACTACCTGTACCTAAGGAGATCAGTACTGGCGACCATGCTGCCGTAATTGGAGTAATAGCACCCTTCACCCCAAGCGAGCTAAAGCTGAAGCTAATCATGTAATAAGCTAAGATTATCAAAATGCTGATGCCAAAACCTTGACTCCGTCCTGTTCGACTGTTGGGTCTAGCCCCGAGACTACTCCCAACTAGGCCAAAGACTAAACAAGCTATTGGCAGGGTAAACTTCTCTTGAATACGTACCCTTAACTTTCGTGCCTGCTTGTAACTACCAGCATTAGTCAGTAGCCTCTCAGCCTCAATTGCTTCAGATAGCGTCATGTTGTTTGCATCTTTTGGAAGCTGAGCTACTTGTAAAGGGCCAGCATTCAATGGATAGAAATAGTGTTCAAAGTCTGCACGAGTTGTACTGCCATTAGGTGTAAGAGTTAGAATTTGACCATCTAGAAATTCCCACTTAGCTTCTTGCTCATTCCAGTCACCCCGTTCAGCAACTAACATCTGGGTAAAACCAAGACGCGAGAAGTCAAGCACAGTTACGTTTTGCATAGTGCCGTTATCAAACTTACGGGCATAAAACAACCTAGCCAGACCTCGGCGTTGCTTATTAGATTTAGTGTCGGTGAGCTGGCCAAACTGTGAGTAAATGATGTCGTTTCCCTTCTCGGTAGCCAGAGAACGGCCTAAAGCACGACGAAACGTTAACTCAGCAGATTGGTTAGCTCGGGGGACAATGATATCGTTGAATATGAAAGTCACTAGAGTCATGAATATTGACAAAGCAAGCGCAGGAGCTACAATTCGCCGAGTAGTGATGCCAACGCTACGTAGTGCGGTGAGCTCACTATTTGCTGAGAGGCGACTGTACGCTAATAAGCAAGCCATCAATGTGGCCATTGGGAAGGATATAACGAGAAAGCCTGGTAAGCGGAGTCCCAAAATCTGTATAGCAGTGATTACCGGAAGACCAGACTCGACAATTCGTCTAATGAGCTCAAACATCACCCCCACAGATAAGGAAACAACAGTAAAAGCAGCAATAGCAAATAGTAACGGACTAGTAATTTCCTTAATCAACCAACGGTCAAGGAGGGCAGATCGCCACAAGCCAGTGAGCCAGGGATAAGTAGCCCGGGTTTGCACAAACTGGACAACACTCTTGAGTGTGTCGACTATCACAGCTGAAATGTCTCTCCAAGGTAATGACGACGCACCTGCTGATTATGGGCTACCTGACTAGATGGACCCGAGGCCAAGATGCTTCCCTCAGTAAGTATATAGGCCCTATCGGTAATGGCAAGAGTCTCGCGAACATTATGGTCGGTAATCAAGATCCCTACACCACGTCTACGCAAGTCATGGATTAGATTCTGGAGATCGGCAACAGCTAGAGGATCAACGCCGGCAAATGGCTCGTCAAGCAGAAGATAATGTGGGCCTTGACTACCCATCGCAAGAGCTCGAGCAACCTCGCAACGCCGCCGCTCACCCCCAGAGAGCTGAAAGCCACGGCAGTTGATGAAAGAGCTGAGGTGGAAGTCCTCAATCAATCTATTGAGGCGTGAATGCTGAAATGTTGCTGGTAGACTGCTCTGTGCAAGAACTAGCTCGAGATTCTCTCGAGTAGTCAGATGACGGAAAATGCTGGGTTCCTGAGGTAGATAGCCAATTCCTAAACGTGCTCGAGCAGGCATAGACAGCCCAGCAACAGAGCGTCCCTCCAGAAGTACGCGACCACTATCAGGGCGGAGTAAACCAGTAACTAGGTTGAAGGTGGTGGTCTTACCTGCTCCGTTCGGACCCAATAAGCCCACAATCTCACCGGGGTTTAGGTGCAGGGTTACCCCTCTGACCAAAGGTCGGCCTCCCAGAATCAAAACAACTCGTTCCAAGTTCAGACTCATGGAATGAGAGGCATCAAGATTGGTACCTTGGAGCGAATTGTTAGCTGGCTGAAGACTTGCTGACCCTCAGCAGGCTCGGCAACAGCTTGCTCCTTATCTAGCTGGTAAGTCACCCGTTCAGCTCGTAACAGGTTGCCACCTTTCTCAAGTACATCGACGTCACCACTGAGAACGACGCGGGCTTCGCGGCTAAAATACTGAGCTTGACGGGAAGTGGCAACTACACCGTGGGCAGGATAAGAAATCCTGACATTGCCAGTAGCAGTTATAATCCCAGTAGAGTCGTCAGCAGTCTGCATATCAGACTCAATGGTAATGATGTTGTGATCGTCTTGTATCTGTGCCCAGCTAGTCAGCGGCATGGCAAGAACAGTAGCAAGGCTAAGAAATAATCGGAATGCCATTTGCATCCAGCAACTTCTGTATGAGGAAAATAGTGTCCTCATTCACGAGATCTAAATCTCGTCAGACCGTATAACCTTGCTTGTTAACTGTGGGTGTGGATGTAAGTCTGGGTTGCTGCCAATTTGCAAGGCACATAGCCGCCTCTCAACATTGGAGCAGAGTGCTTCTATGTCCAGACCAAGATCAGGAGCGCCAGGAGTACGGAGACGTCCTAGGCTTTCGCCATAGAGGATCATGGCTCCGCGCTGATTACCAGACTCCAGATGAAGTTGTGCAACAGCTGCTTGAAGAATGCCCTGAAGAGATCTTCTCTCAGGTTCTAAGGTCTCGTGCCAGAGATCCTCAAAGATGTCGTGAGCTTCATACCACTTACCCATATTAAAAAGTCTGACCCCAGCTGTAAATCGGTGATCTTTGCTAGGGCAATCGGATCTGGTCTTTGACATGATCATCGCTTCTTAGCCACTTTTCGAGTGGGGAGTTTGCGCAGACGGATTGACTCAGGTGTTACTTCCAACATTTCACCAGGGCCTATATACTCTAGTGCTCTTTCTAGCGTCATTTGAGTTGGGGTTTGGAGTGTGTCAAGCTCATCAGCGCCTGCAGAGCGCATATTAGTTAGGTGTTTAACCTTGCAAATATTAATTTCTAGATCTTGTGGCCGGTTGCTCTCACCGATAATCATGCCTTTATAGACTTTAACTCCTGGAGTGATAAAAAACTGACCACGATTCTCAGCATTCTTGAGGGCATAGAAGGTGGCAGTTCCCTCCTCAGAAGCAACTAATACACCATTCCGGCGAGTGTCAAAGTCGCCCACCATTGGACGATACTCAAAAAAGGAATGGCTCATGACTCCCTCACCATGCGTAGCGCGTACAAATTCACCGCGGAAGCCTATAAGACCCCGTGAGGGAACAACAAATTCCAACTGCGTGCGTCCATCAGTTCCAGCTTCCATGTTTTGCATTTCTCCTTTGCGAATGCCAAGTTTCTCTATACAGCTACCTACTGCTCCATCCGGAATATCCATGACCAAAGTTTCTACTGGCTCACAAGGTGTGCCATCTATGGTCCGAAAGATGACTTGAGGTTGTGAAACTTGGAATTCGTAGCCCTCACGACGCATAGTCTCGATCAAAATTCCTAGATGAAGCTCACCTCTCCCGCTGACTGCAAACTGCTCTGGTGAGCTTGTATCTTCTACCCGCAATGCAACATTAGTAAGCAATTCACGTTGCAGACGATCACGCACCTGGCGGCTGGTTACGAACTTGCCCTCTTTGC
Source organism: cyanobiont of Ornithocercus magnificus (assembly GCA_007996965.1). Classification (NCBI taxonomy): domain Bacteria; kingdom Bacillati; phylum Cyanobacteriota; class Cyanophyceae; order Synechococcales; species cyanobiont of Ornithocercus magnificus. The sequence goes on along the minus strand of BIMP01000001.1, from coordinate 1,273,179 downwards.
CTGAAAATGGTGAATCGTTAACGACGAAGATCATCTGAAGGGTTGGTTCGTCTACCTTAATTAAGGGAAGAGCTCGGGGGCTATCTGGGCAGGCAATAGTTTCACCAATATTGACATCATCAAACCCGACTACAGCGACAAGGTCGCCAGCACTAGCTTCCTTAATCTCGATGCGCTGGAGTCCATCAAAGCCAAGTAATTTAGTGATGCGTCCGCGTTTAGTACTCCCGTTATCTTTTATCAGTGATGCATTCTGTCCCTGACGGATACTACCATTATGTACCCGCCCAATTATGATACGCCCTAGAAAATCAGAGTAGTCAAGAGTGGTAATTTGTAGTTGTAGAGGTTTAGTAGGGTCTCCTACTGGCGGTGGTACATGGCGCAAAATTGCATCGAATAAAGGTCGCATATCATTACTATCGGTCTTCATATCTGGTTTAGCGAAGCCCCCCAAGCCGCTGCCAAAAAGATAGGGGAAATCACACTGATCGTCGTCTGCACCGAGTTCGATGAACAGATCTAGTACCTTGTCAACAGCAGTTTCAGGCATAGTACAGGCGCGGTCAATTTTATTAACGAACACGATTGGGCGCAGCCCTTGTTCTAGAGCCTTCTTTAGTACAAAGCGTGTTTGAGGCATAGGGCCTTCATTAGCATCAACAATTAACAAGCAGCCGTCCACCATCCCAAGTACACGTTCAACTTCACCGCCAAAGTCTGCATGTCCTGGAGTGTCAACGATATTGATCCGTGTTTCGTTATAGGTAACAGCGGTATTCTTTGAAAGAATAGTAATGCCTCGCTCCCTCTCCAGATCATTGGAATCCATTACGCGGGTAGGCACAGACTGGTTGTCGCGGAAGATTCCTGACTGAGTCAGCAGGGCATCTACCAAAGTGGTTTTGCCATGATCGACATGAGCTATAATAGCAATGTTGCGGATTGCTTTGGCCTGGCCGCTCATTAAGGAGTCCGATAAAGTGGTCGAGGGACTGAAAATGCCCTCAGGGGTTTACCACAAGAGCCTATCTCAGCATGGGATTTGACTGGAGCGTTAGATGCTACTGGACCCATCTGCATTTATCACTTGCTCTGTTTACGAACTGCTTGGCTGGACACTTCAGATTTGCCGTAAGAAGTACAGATGCAAGGACTTCCTGTGCCTGAGTTTAGTCAAATTACAAATCATATAGTCTGAAGATCAGCTAAATAGCCAGTACCGAGTCTACGGTGGCAGACTTAAATAATCTTAAGAGCCTGCCCTAACTTAAAAGAAATGCTTGAGCTGGGCCAGCTGCTGAACAGTTCTAGCTCAGCTCAGTGTGGTCTTCCTGATAATCACCAAGTCTACTTAAGGCAGCTTGTAGTATGCTTGGTTGAGTCGGCGAGGTGCCTCAAACTCTAATAAAGCAGAGACAGATCCCTCGAAGCGCCAGTGCCAAGGTTCATAGTTTACTCCTTGGGAATTATCAGGAGGGAACGAAAGCACAAAGTGGTAACTAGCAGCATGATCTTGCAGCCAACGGAAAGCCTGAGTAGACTCGAAGCTACTTAGTAGGTGTGTCACTGGAGCCTTGGCGTCGCCAAGATCTACGGCATAACCAGTACTATGCTCCGAGTACCCTGGTGGTGCAGAGACCTTAGCGCGTTCCTCAGCGCTCTGATTCCTTTCTGACTTAACTTCGAAGAAGATTCTCTTCTGTAAAGCATGTGATCTATAGCCACTAAGCACTGCGAGTTTGACACCATCTGAAGCTGCGGCTAGGCGCATTGCTTCAAGTGAGGCCGCAGCTTCTTTATGCAGTTGAACCCCAGGTGCAACGTCTACCAGCTTTGCACCTGCTACCTCGGGATAGGGGAAATGACCGAGTAGACGCTTGTCTAGAGTTGGATGACTTTCAACTTTTGCTTTGGGGAGAGCACCCTGCAATCTTGTAAAGGCAAAAGGACTCTGACCAATTAGTGCAACTAACACTGACAAGAAGCTGCCAAAAGCTATAAGATAGATACACAAGAGTCTGGAACCAGTATGCCGACGTGGCAGATAAACCCGTCTTGCTACAGGAATCTCATCATAGCTGCAATGCCTTGCAGTAGCCCGGCCCACACTTTTAACAGCTTCTAGACAAATGGTAAGTGTGCGTGTGGGGTAAACTAGGCTCCTTTGCAACCTTGACCGAGCTCAGGTGGTAAGCTCTTGCAGTGAAAAGCACAGCTGCGATATGGCTGAAGAATTACGAGTTGCTGTAGTTGGCGGTGGACCAAGTGGCTCTTGTGCTGCAGAGACTCTAGCTCGGGCTGGCATCCAGACCTGGATTTTTGAGCGTAAGTTAGCTAACGCCAAACCCTGTGGCGGTGCTATTCCCCTCTGCATGGTAGAGGAATTCGATCTTCCGGACACAATCATTGACCGCAAAGTCCGGAACATGAAGATGATTTCGCCCTCCAATTGTGAGGTTGACATTCATCTTGACTCGCTTGGCTACGGTGAGAATGCTTTCATCGGCATGTGTCGCCGCGAGGTGCTAGATGCTTTCCTCCGCAATCGTGCTGCTGATCTTGGTGCTATACTCGTTAATGGATTAGTGCAGCGCATTGATACAGGCCCAGGACCACATCGCCAGGGGCCATACGTGGTACACTACGCTGACTATAGTAGTGGTAGTCTTAGGGGAGTACCAAGCTTTATAGAGGTAGACTTAGTCATTGGAGCCGATGGTGCAAACTCCCGCGTAGCTAAAGCCATGGATGCTGGCGATTACAACCTAGCAATTGCCTTCCAGGAACGTATCAAGCTCCCACCCGAGGAGATGTGCTATTACGAGAACTTGGCCGAGATGTATGTCGGCAATGATGTTTCACCTGACTTCTATGCCTGGGTATTTCCCAAACATGACCACGTAGCAGTTGGAACAGGCACCATGCAGCAACACCAACCACTGATTAAGAGTCTGCAGAAAGGCATCCGTGATCGGGCCAGCAAGAGGTTATCCTATGGCCAGGTGATCAAAGTAGAAGCCCATCCAATCCCTGAACATCCTAGGCCCCGCCGAGTCGTAGGCCGTATGGCTCTTGTTGGTGATGCAGCTGGCTATGTCACAAAAAGTTCAGGTGAGGGCATCTACTTTGCTGCTAAGAGTGGTCGTATGTGCGCTGAGGCAATCGTTGAGATCTCCGGTGATGGTCGCAGAGTTCCGTTAGAGAAAGAGATTAAGCATACCTATCTGCGCCGCTGGGACCGTCAATATGGCACTACTTATAAAGTACTAGAAATCCTACAGAACATATTTTACCGCAATGATGCTTCACGGGAAGCGTTTGTTGAGATGTGCAATGACCGCGATGTTCAGAAATTGACTTTCGACAGCTACTTATACAAGCGTGTTGTGAGGATGAATCCTTGGCAGCAAGCTAAACTGACAGTGCGTACACTTGCCAGCTTGCTACGTGGTCAGGCTTTGGCCCCATCAAGCTATACACCAGTCCCTTCAGCTACTCATCAAGGTTTAATGTGAGGAGAATTGTCCAGATCAATGAATGTGATGAAGTTCTCAACAGCTAAGTAGCAATGTAGCAATAGTAAATTACCTCTAGTTAAGTTAAGGCCTAAGCTTAACCCTGGATAACATCGAAATCGGCTAGGACAGTGGCCTGATTGCGTAGCACACTCAGCAAGTTGAGGCGGTTACGCCGGATGTCTGGATCCTTAGCCATCACCATAACGCTTGAATTGCCGTCGAGAAATGAGGAAAGGATGATTGCAGTAGACTGCAGTCCTTGAGCTAAGCTGATATAGTCTCGCTTTAATGCACTCGGCTGTAAGGCTTGCAACTGGTCGAGAAGGGCCTGCTCACTTAGGGATTCGAACTGCGCTGGTTGCACTACTAACGACGGGTCAATTGTCTTATCTGGCAAATCACCCTTGGCAGCAAGTCTAGATGCCCGCTGCACTGTTGCCTGAATAGTCTTAAGTCTGCCATCACGGCGGAACGCTGCCAGCAACACAAGCCTTTGGCGTACATCGCTGGGATTAGCTAGCAGGCCATCAATTGCTATCTGCTCACCAGCCACGGCTTGGATTAGATCAAGGTCAAAACCTTCATCCTCAAGTTGTAGTACTAGTCGCTGCCTTATCAAAAGACTGAGATCAACTTTCAAAGTGCCAGTGTTTAAATTAAAAGTAGAGAAAAGAGACTTCCAGTGCTGGATTGCCTCCTCCAAAATCTTGTTTAGGTCAACTTGCCAATTACGACTCCATAAAATTTGCAGTAGTCCATTACCGGCACGCCGGAGGGCATAGGGATCTGAGGAGCCGCTGGGACGCTCACCTTTAGACAGAATACTCAGTAGCAGCTCTAATCTCTCAGCCAGTGCAACGACGGCACCAGCGTTGCTGCCCGGCAGAGCATCACCAGCTCCACGGGGTAGATAGTGCTCTATCACTGCAAGTGCAACCTCGCTGGACTCGCCTTCTTCTATCAAGTACTTGCCACCTATCAAGCCTTGAAGCTCAGGAAATTCGCTCACCATCCGACTCACCAGATCGTGTTTGCATAGATAAGCTGCACGGCGAGCTGATTCAGTATCGGCAATAGAGAGTTTTAGGTGTTGTGTGAGGAGATCTGTTAGCCACTCAATGCGGTCACAGCGGTCCCGCAAGTTGCCAAGTCCTTCGGCAAAAGTCACACTAGCAAGGGCTTCACGGCGATCAGCACTCGACTGCTGACGATCCTGAGCCAGGAAGAATTCGGCATCGGCTAAGCGTGCTGTTAGGACTCGCTCATTACCATGACGTACATTATCGGATGATTCAGCAAGGCCGTTGCTAATCATGAGGAATGTAGGATGCATCACTTCCCGAGACCCCAAGAGAAGGAGACTAGTTGGTGCATTGGGAGCTCGCAGCGGTATATAGCGCTGATGAGATTGCATTACCGTAGTAATAACTTCAGGTGGGAGGTCAAGAAATTTATCGCTAATGGTGCCGGAGATAATCTGCGGTGACTCGACGAGGTCTGTCAACTCTTGAAGTAGAGACTTTGGGCAGTCTGGTTCTCCATTAACAGCAGAAGCAGCAACATATATGCCTTGACGGATTCTCTCAGCACGATCTGCACGGTCTATTATAACACCTGCTGCATTAAGAAGGCCAGCATGCTCATCAGCCGACGAGACAACAATATAATCATCGTGGAGACGATGACCTCGGCTAATGCGATCAGCAATAACTTCGGGATCGGTACCTTTAAGTTGTACAGGAACTACTTCTGTACCAAATAGAGACAAAAGCCAACGGATTGGCCGGCTAAATCGCTGTTTCCCAGCTCCCCAACGCATAAACCTATCCCCCTGAATACCCCTAATCCACTTAGGTATGAGAGTGCTTAGCAGGTTAGCAGTAGGATAACCCTTGATTAAAGTAGAGGCAAATACACACATACCCCTAGGTGTATCTCGGAGCTCCAGGTCTCTAGGCTCAATCCCGCAGCTTCGCGCAAATCCAATAGCTGCAGGTCCTGGGACACCATCCTTGAAAGCCTGGCTAGCTAAAGGTCCCTTACGCTCCTCGCGTCGATCTTGCTGCATATCAGCAAGATCCTTGACACGGATCACCAAACGCCGCGGAGTACCACCAGTTAAAACCGCGCCGTGAGACAAGCAGAGCTGGCCTAGATCTCGGGTAATACTATTGTTTAACTGAACTAGTGCTTGCCTAACGAAGTCAGCTGGAAGCTCCTCAGTTCCGATCTCAAGAAGAAAGGTAGAGGACACTCTGGATATACGCAAGGAAAACGACTCTATTGTGGGCTCGCTTCGCTAACTTTGTGCCAGCTCGTTGTAACGAGAGTGAGTCAAGGCTTTACAACCTCGATCTCAGATCTACCCGAGGAGCTAGATCTTCTGGCCACTCTACCGATTCTCAGGCCCGAACAGCGCAAAATCGACAGTTCCCACCTACGTGAGCCTCTCCTTGCTGAGCTCGGCAATGAGGAAGCTCGCTTCAGTGAGGATGCAGTCCAAATTCTTAAGTTCCACGGTAGCTATCAACAAAATCACCGAGAACTACGTAAAACTGACAAATCAAAGTGTTGGCAGATGATGCTTCGTCTGCGCAGCCCTGGTGGTCATATTCCTGCTCATCTTTTTCTTGCACTTGATGATCTCTCTAACCGCTTTGGTAATGGCAGCCTACGAGTAACCACACGTCAGGCCTTTCAAATGCATGGCATCGCTAAGTCCAATCTGAAGGAAGTTGTTGGTACTATAGTTCGGAATCTCGGATCCACTTTGGCAGCATGTGGTGATATCAACCGCAATGTCATGGCACCTGCTGCGCCGTTTGAGAGGGGCGCTTACCCTGCTGCGCGAAAGCTGGCTGACGACATCGCTAACCTATTAAGCCCAGAGACAGCCGAAGGTTCCTACCTTGATATGTGGGTCGACGGCGACCACAGTTACCGCTTTCAACCATCTAGTGCTGTAAGAGCCGCTCGCGAACGTCAGCGGAAGGGCGGTGTCTTTTCCGGAAGTACTCACGAACCACTTTACGGCGATACTTACCTGCCACGGAAGTTCAAGGTGGCAGTGACAGTCCCTGGTGATAACTCAGTGGACCTACTTACCCAAGATATCGGCTTGGTTGCTTTTACAAATCCTGCAGGAAAGCTATGTGGGTGCAATATTTATGTTGGTGGGGGTATGGGGCGTACTCACAACAAGGAAGAAACCTTTGCTCGCATAGCTGATCCACTTGGCTATGTTGATGCTGACAATGTTCTGGACCTGCTGCAGGCTATTGTTGCTCTACAACGTGACTATGGCGACCGCCGTGTACGCCGCCATGCCCGCATGAAATATCTAATCCACGACCGTGGTATCGAGTGGTTCCACCACAGACTCATCAGCCACTACTTTCAGGGTCGTTTGCAAACTGCTCGACAGGAAAAGCGTCCAAAGTTTATCGATTATCTTGGCTGGCACCGGCAGCGTCCAGGTCTTTGGTTCGTGGGCCTACCGCTGCTCTGTGGGCGCTTGCACGGTGAAATGAAGTCTGGTCTACGGCAAGTTGTCGAAATCCATCAGCTTGATGTCCGCCTAACCCCTAACCAGGATCTACTACTCTGTAATATAGGTACATCTCAGCGTGCAAGTGTCCGCCGGGCACTAGATCAGATTGGATTCTTCACCTCTAATGCCTCTATACCTCTATCAAAACACTCTATTGCTTGCCCTGCTCTACCAACTTGTGGCTTAGCTATAACTGAATCAGAGAGAATACTACCAGATGTGCTTGAGCGCCTCAGTGCTCAGCTTCAGGAGCTAAAGATCGACCGATCCATACTGGTGCGTATGACTGGCTGCCCAAATGGTTGTGCACGACCCTATATGGCAGAGCTCGCTCTTGTTGGAAGCGGTCTTAACCAATATCAACTCTGGCTTGGAGGCTGCCCAGACCTACAACGTTTGGCGAAACCCTTCCTTCAGCAGATGCCGCTTCATGATCTCGAGCAAACTATTAAGCCACTACTGATTAGCTGGAAAGAAACTGGTGGCCGGCGGAGTTTTGGTGACCACGTTTACCATCTGGGCGACCAAGTTGTCACTGACTTACTAGTGTCGGCTAGAAATGCTGTGCATAATATTAATAATATAGAGAAAAGGTAAAGGCCGACCGTCAGAATCGCAGAGTTAGAATGGCTTAGCCTATCACATTTACTAGATCAAGTAGCATGTTCAATCCTTTTTGATAGAAAAAATTAGAGCGAAGCAACATTCTGCATAGATGCTACCTCGGCAGCGAAGTCAGATTTACTAATCTCGATTCCTTCACCTAGAGTATAACGAGTAAAACGACGAACTTTGATATTCTCTCCAGTCCTACTAGCTACCTGCTTAACAAGCTCGGCTATGCTGATAGAGCTATCTCGGATAAAGGGCTGGTCCATTAGGGTTATCTCCTTGAGGCGCTTGCTAATCCGGCCCTCAACAATCTTTGCCTTTATGTGATCTGACTTTTCGGAAAGGTCCTCGCGACCCATCTCAATAGATTTCTCGCGCTGTAGTACCTCTTCAGGAATTTCATTAACGCTAACATACTCAACATTCGGGCAAGCAGTAATCTGCATAGCAATGTCCCGCAGAAGTGTTTGGAATATCTCTCCGCGTGCTACGAAGTCGGTTTCACAGTTTAGCTCTAGTAATACACCTAAACGAGCGCCGGTGTGAATGTAGCTGCCGATGGCACCTTCTGCGGCAGTGCGACCGGACTTCTTCTCAGCACTAGCAATTCCTTTCTGCCGCAACCACTCAACAGCCTTAGGCATACTGCCTTCAGTCGCTGCTAGAGCCTTCTTGCAATCCATCATTCCTGCACCGGTTTTCTCGCGCAGATCTTTGACAAACTTGGCTGGTATATCGGCCATAAAGATTAGTCGAAGGGGTAATCAAGAGGGAGAGTTTAAGTGCACTAACAGCACAAACTTAAGTGTTTGGTGAGCTTAGCCTTCACCAGATTCAGCACTTGGTTGATCTTGGTAACCATGTCGGCCTTCATTAATAGCGTCTGCAAGGCGGCTGAGTACAAGCTGCACTGATCGAACTGCGTCGTCATTGCAGGGAATGGGCACCTCACAAAGATCGGGGTCACAGTTCGTATCAAGCATCGAGACCAAGGGAATGTCTAGCTTCCGAGCCTCGAGGACGGCATTAGTTTCACGACGCTGATCTACCAGCACGACGATGTCAGGAAGGCGACGCATAGACTTAAGCCCGCCCAGATACTTCTGCAGACGCTCGAGTTCGCGACGCAGTACAGAAGCCTCCTTCTTAGGCCGCATTGCAATGGCACCACTGGATTCCATACGCTCAAGATCTTTGAGTCGATCGATACGTGCCTTCATAGTTGTCCAATTAGTGAGCATACCGCCCAGCCAGCGCTGGTTCACATAGGCAGATCCACAGCGCCCAGCCTCTTGCGCGACTACCTCAGAAGCCTGCTTTTTGGTACCTACGAATAGGAACCGCTTACCACTGCGGGCTGCTGAGCGAACCCACTTGTAAGCACTATTCATACAGACCGCTGTCTGAACAAGATCAATGATGTGAACACCATTGCGCGCACAGTAGATGTAGCGAGACATCTTGGGGTTCCAGCGGCGAGTCTGGTGCCCAAAATGGGCACCAGACTCCATCATTTCAGCGAGAGTGACAATAGCCATACCTTACTGTAGGGTTCCGGGTTCGCCTCCACCTGCCAGGGATGCTGCTGCTCTCTGTCACCCGTCAAGAAATGAAGGAGTTAAGCTCGCTGCATCACCCGAAACAGACAGGTGTGCGGAGTGAATATAGCTAGCCAAGCATATCAAAGGTCTGAGCTAGCGCCTCCTGATCAAAGCGACCTCATGCCGGAGCGCCCGCACAACTATAAGGTTTAAGGGCAGACGCAATATTTCCATTGCTACTCCTGGGTAGCCGTGACTTATGAGATAAGCTAGCAGAGGGCGGAGGCTATGCTCATTGAGTAGTCCACCTAAAGTCATTAGCTCCCAGAAAAGACGGTGCAGCCAAGTGAATTGGATGATAAGCCGAACACGGCAGGTGGGATGTTTCTGATAAAAGACAATGCCCATCTTTGCCCGCTCATGTTCAATACGAATCAGATCGGGGATCTGGTCTAAATGAAAAGGTGGGTGCCAATGATACCCCAGTGCTTCAGGGCAGCGAATCATATCTACACCCATCTGTCGCAACCGTTCGCCAAGCTCAAGATCTTCCCAGCCGTACAAGTAGAAACTTGTATCAAACATACCTGATTGCTCGAGAACTTTTCGGTCTATAGCTACATTGCCAGTAGCAAAGTATGCCCAGGATAAATCACGGAGTTTATATGGTTCTGACGTAGGGTTTTCAAAGTTCGTTGTATTGATCACTGCGCCATATGTGAACGTGAGCCGGTTGCCGCGACAGCTCCAGCTTCTACTTAACGCTCTGGCGTGACATGATAGAAAATTCTCTTTAACGACGAGGTCACTATCAATAAAAATGATTATGTCCCCGTGGGCTTGTAAGACACCACGATTACGTCCTTCAGCAGGACCGCTGTGCTTCTGTTCAACAAGACAGACGTGAGGGAACTTTGTGCTCTGTAGACGCAGCCAGTTAGGAGTGCCATCGGTAGAACCGTCATCGACAACGATGACCTCATACTCAATAACTTTAGGAGTAGATTCATCAGGTATAGAGAGACCTGCCTGAGATTCGAGAGCTAACAAGCACTTTTCTAGGATCGGGCGCCGGTTATATGTAGGAATGACGACGCTAATAAACATCAGCTGCTTGGCTGCTTGCCACAGTGCAGGTAAAATACGTCTGTAAGGACTACTACTTTGTCTTTATCAGGATTGAAGCACGACCTCAATGCAAGTGTCTAGTCAGCAGCACCACCATTGTGAGCAGTCCCAGTTACTCCGTTGCCAGCTCCCTCACCTCGTCCGTCGTTGCGCATCTTCCGTTTCTTGAACTTGCGAGCATAGGCGCGGTTGCGCTCCTGCTTCTCTTTTTTGAGATTTCTACGCTTGGCCATGCTTGTGCGATCTGTTGAGTTCTCTTGCTATTTAACCAAACTAATCAGTTACGGGGAAAAGGTGGCCATCTTCCATTCTCACTAGTCGATCTGCCACATCGAGTATGCGTGGATCGTGGGTAACCATCAGTACGGAGCATGCTTGATCACGAGCTAACCGCTTAAGCAAATCCACCACCTCACGCCCAGCTACACTATCAAGTGCGGCGGTAGGCTCATCGGCTAGTAGAAGCTTCGGATGTGCTGCCAGAGCGCGTGCTATCGCTACTCGCTGTCTCTGTCCACCAGAAAGGTCATGCGGAAGCTTGCTAAGTTCATGGTCAAGGCCGACTGCACGCAACCATTCTCTAGATTGCTCGCGACGTGCTCTATACGAAAGCCCGGGCAATAGATCAGCACCCATCTGCACATTCTGCTCAGCGGTAAGACAGCGAAGTAAATTGTGTCCTTGAAAGATCATGCCAATCTGACGACGTAAGCGCTGGCGTGATCCGCGACTAGAGCCTAGTAGTTGTTCTCCGAGAACACGCAAATTTCCCTCTTGTACCTGCCGGAGTGCACCAATTAATGTCAGCAGAGTGGTTTTTCCACATCCAGATGGGCCAGTGAGCAAGACTACCTCACCTGGATCAATATGCAGATTTATACTATGCAATACGTGACGCCGGGCTGCACCACGGCCGTAGCAATGGCTAAGAGAATCAATTGCAACAGTTGTATCATAGCGTCCGATCATGAATCTGTTCCTGGTAGCACTGGAAAGTTTTGGAGAAGTCATTCAGAAGATCTCTGCTGGATCAGCATCGACAAGCCGCCTCATTGCCAGCACAGCTGATAACATGCACATGACTATGATCATTACCAGTACAGTTATGGCTCGGCTGAGATCCATGGCAACTGGAAGCCGCGTTGCCTGACGAGTAATCATGTAAAGTCCTTGTCCTGCTAGCCAAGCCGGGACATATCCTAAAGCTGCTAACATTAGCCCCTCTCGGATAACAACACCAAGCAAGCTCCTAATTTTGTATCCCATAGCCATAAGAGTGGCATACTCAGGAAGATGATCACTGACATCTGTTTGAAGTACTTGGTAAACAATCACGCAACCAACCACAAATCCCATAGCGGCCCCAAGTGTGAAAATGAAACCAATTGAGGTGCTACTGCGCCAATAATCCTGCTCGAAATTTATGAATTCCTGTTTGGTTAAGACTCTGACATCATCAGGAAGCATAGCCTGAAGTCTCTTTGCTACTGTGCCTGGCTTAGCAGCGACGCCAGGTTGTAGGCGTATTAATCCCAGTTCAATGCTACCTGGAGGTGTATTCTGTATCAAGTCATGATAAGTCTCAGAACTGGTGAGCAAATTGCCATCAACTCCAAAGCTTGTTCCAAGCTGGACAAGACCAACTACGCGGACACGTCTGCCATTAATTTCACTTTCAATAGTACGTCCTTCACGAAACCAATTGGCAATAGGACCAAACTCAGGCCGTGATAATTCGTCGAACAGTATGCGGCCACGTTGAGTCAGTTGGCTAGCCTTGACTGCTAGAGAAGAATCGAGAAAAAAGGGATCTCCTGGTTTAAATCCCAGTGCAAGAATAGTGCGAGTGCCGCGGGTCTCCGGGTTACGCCAGAGTGTTATGCCCCAGTTAACTGAGGTAGTACTACTAACATCAGGATCAGCCATGGCCTGGACAAGACGGCGACGGGGGAATCCAGACATGCGGACTGAACTGTTAGAGCTTGGACTAATTAGGATTAGATCGGCATCTAGACGGTTGTGCACTGTGACACTGGCGTCAAACAAGCTGTCTCGGAAACCAAGTTGCATGAACATCAGAATCCCTGCGAAGCTAATACCTGCTAGTGCGACTAGCAAACGCAGAGGCTGACGAGACAGTAGAAGCCATGCAAGTGGGATTCGAAATCGCCGCCGGAGAAGTTTCATAACTTCAGGTTTGGAAGCGAGCGATTACTTTCATGCCAGCAAGGCTACTAACTCGCTCAGCAGAATCAGCATCAAGTGCGACCCTCACCTCCACAACGCGAGCATCGGCATCACCTGTGGGATCAGTGAAGAGGACACGCCGCTGCCGTACTTGTGGGCTGATCCGTATCACGCGACCGCGCAGTGTTCCCGTAAAACCACCGTTCTCACTAGTAAGCACTGCAACCTGATTGGGACGAATGCGGTTGATATCTGACTCATAAACCTCAATGGCCGCTTGCATGGCTTGGCTGGCACCCACTTCAAGTACTCCGTCTGCATCCGGACGCTCACCCTCACGGCTGTACAGGCGTAAGACAAGCCCATCGATTGGTGAAAGAAGTTGGCTATCTGCAAGATCGGCACGTAGTCCAATGCGGTCAGCCATAGCTTCGCGGCGCCTACCCTCAAGCTGGACTAGGTCATCCTGCTTCTTCTCAAGAGTAACCATTGCCGCAGCCCCCATGGTGGCAACGCGGTTATAGCGGCTGATCTCTCTCTTTTTTATAGTGATTTGTTGGCTAAGGCTGCGCAGACGGGCATCGATTGCAGCAATATCAGCAAGAATTTTTGGTCGGCTATCGAACTCAGCAAGCACTTCGCCTCGCGCAACTTTGCTGCCCTCTTGTACGAAAAGGCGTGTGATTCTTGGTGTACCACCAAACCCACTAGAAGGAGCAGCCAGGCGACGTACATCACCAGCAGGCTCCAGCTGACCTAGGGCGGCAACACCTTCAACACGCCGAGTCGATGTAACCGCAACATTATCAGAGCTTAGTATTGGTTGATGTACTAACTGCACAAGGCTAGGTGTAATAAGAATGCCGAGACCTCCACTCAGCAACCACATCCAGGGATGGTGAGTTAGGGCGGCAATGGGTCGTCGAAAAGTAGCTTTTCTATGTAGTGATCGGCCCAATCGGAGTTGAAGGCCCTCGCCAAGACGCGCCGGGTCTTGTCGTTTCGTTTCTGCTGTCGGCAATATCCGACCTGCCCGTAATATCTACCAATTGTAGGGCCTGCGGAGGGTTCCTCGGGCCTGGCTGTCTCTGCAGCTGTCACAAGAATCCGCAGATAATCAAGTGCCTCCTCTACAAACCAGCTTTCCTCTTGTGAGTCTGCTGGGCGAATAAAGCAGACATGAGGGGAGAAGATCGATCCCCAAGCAGGTAGTTTTCTTGCCTGGCGAAACGGTGGAGGTGTCCTGCTTTCAAGCTGGTTTTCTATTGCAGCAGGCAATGTAGACGCAACTGGTGAAAGGTCGACAATAGCAGCGGAAATACCGGATGGGCCTATCACAACGTCAGTTCCGAAGACCGGAAGATCGAAACAGGGGTCAGGAAAGAAAACACAGTGCAGGATCTCGAGACCAGCTCCCAGGCGAGCTGTTTCGAGGTGGAGTTTGCGCATACCACGGCAGCGGTGAAGCTCATTGCGAATAGACAAAGTTTGGTTGTCAAGAGCACCGCTGATATCCATGAGATTTGGGTCGATTACCAGTGGCACGATGCCAGGCATTGTGTCCCGCACCACGCGGATAGAAGCGGCAAGCGTTTGGACAAGCGGATGCAGCTTTGGGCCGTCAGCCGATGAAGGAAGGTGCTGCACGGCGAACGTGGTCGTCAGAATGAGGACTTTGCCACGCGATTCTGAACCTCCCCGTCGCCGGACCTCCCCTTGAACACTGGTCCTTATGTAATGGCGTGTGCTGTGTGCTCGCAGCAATGCCCCGAGCCCCGTTGGTTTGTCTTGATCTATGGTGCAAGGCAGGAAGCTACTGGGAGTGTCAAGGTGAGGAGGGACTCGCTCATTTCCTTGAGCACATGGTGTTTAAGGGAAGCAATGGTCTGGCTACTGGCCAGTTCGATAGGCGAATCGAGGCCCTTGGAGGAAGCAGTAATGCGGCAACAGGATTCGACGACGTCCACTTCCATGTAACGGTACCCCCAGAGGCTTGTGTCGAAGCTCTAGAGCTGCTCCTTGACCTTGTGTTGGACCCAGCCCTACAAGCTGAAGCATTCGCAATGGAACGGGAAGTAGTACTAGAGGAGATAGCTCAATACCGGGACCAGCCTGAGGAAAACGTTATACAGAAGCTCCTTAAGGGATGTTGCCTGCGGCATCCTTATGGCCGCCCAATCCTTGGCTTTAAAAACAGCCTGCGCACCTGCACGCCAGAAGGCATGGCTGACTTCCACCAGCGACGCTATCGAGGCTCCGACTGCTGCTTTAGCGCTGCTGGTAGCTTACCTAGCAATTTCGCTAGCCGATTGCAGAGCAGCCGGTTGGCAGCCTTGCAACCAGTTCATGCAACAACAACAGAAGAGCCAGGTATGCTGCCGTTCCAGATTGGGCGTCAAGATGTGCGGATCAGACGTCTGAGGTCTGCCAGGCTATTTATGGCGTGGAGTCAGCCACCAGCCTTAGCGCAACAAGAACTAGTCGGCGCTGATCTCGCAACTACTCTACTAGCAGAAGGGCGTCGCAGCCGATTAGTGCAACGCCTACGAGAAGAGCTGCAAATTGTCGAATCCATTGATATGGATCTGACCACTCTGGAGCAAGGCAGCCTTGTGGTGCTTGAGGCATGCTGTCGCGCCGAAGATATAGAGCGAGTTGAGCAAGAAGTCCGCACGGAACTCATTCGGGCAATAGAGATGCCGATCACAGCTAGTGAATTGAGAAGGGCTAAACGTCTTGTAAGGAACAGTCTTTGCTTCAGCCTCGAGGCCCCAGCTCAGGTTGCTGGAGCAGCTGGTACTGCAGCTCTCTGGGGGCGAAAGCATCCGCTTCTAGCTCCTCTTGATTGGATCGGTGAATGGTCTGCTGAGCGATTGCAGACTCAGTTAATGCCCCAGCTGGACCCTGTAATGTCGCACACTCTGACTGCACTACCGGTTGATGTCTAATGCCTTTTCCCGATATTGCCCTCGACCGCATTGGCACAACGGGAATACTGGCAGCAAAACTATGGGTACCAGGGGGTAGTAGTGCAGATCCCTCAGCAAAACGCGGAGCCCATCAGCTGCTTGGTTCTCTCCTAACACGTGGTTGCGAACGGCTAGACCACCAGGAAATGGCAGATTTAGTGGAGGGCTGCGGCGCAGCCTTGCGTTGCGAAACCCATGAGGATGAGCTGTTGATCACTCTAAAATGTGCTGTCGAGGATGCACCTCAATTGCTCCCTCTTCTAGGATGGATGTTGCGCTGTCCTAAACTGGACCAAGCTCAGGTCGCACTTGAGCGCGACCTGAGCTTGCAAGCACTTGAGCGATTACAAGAAGATCCTTTTCATCTGGCTTTCGATGGTTGGAGAAAACTAGCATTTGGTGATGGGCCTTATGGCCATGATCCCCTAGGCCTCACAGAAGACCTAGAGAGAATCAGCAGAAAAGATTTAGTGCCGTTAGCTCGAGCCCTGCCACTACAGCAAGGCATACTTGCGCTTGCAGGAGATCTATCACTAGATCCAGCCTCACTATTAAAGCAAAGTCCTGCTTTTGAGGAATGGCCTACAGAAGATCATAATTGCTCTGCAGTGGCAATCTTACCAGAAGGTTCTCAAAAGGAGAGTGCAAATCCTCAGAGACTAAGTCTGCAACTGCAGTCTACTGGCCAAGTGGTATTTATCCTTGGACAGCCAACATTGTGCCAAGGCACGGAAGATGATTTGGCTCTACGCCTATTACAGTGTCACCTCGGAGCTGGAATGTCCAGCTTGCTATTCCGGCGTTTACGTGAGGACCACGGTGTAGCGTATGATGTTGGTGTTCATTATCTGACCCGTCTAGGTCCCTCACCGTTCCTATTCCATGCGTCCTCAGCTATTGAGAAGGGACCCCTAGCTTTGCAGCTGCTACTAGATTGCTGGCACAAGATGGCTTATCAACCACTTGAGGATCAGGAACTCGACCTAGCTCGCGCCAAGTTCCGGGGCCACATAGCCCACGCAAGGCAGACCTGCAGCCAACGCGCTGAACGTCTTGTGCACCTGCGAGGTTTGGGCCTACCAGATGATTTTGATACACGCTGTCTGAAGCTGCTCCCTAGCGTGACATCGGCCGACCTACAAGCAGCTGCTTATCAGCACCTCAACCGACCCTTACTCAGTCTCTGTGGGCCTGAAAAGTGCCTCGAGACACTTGGCCAGCAATGGTATCAATCAATAACCTGAAGCTGTGTGAGTGAAATGAGGAATGTGCCTCGTCGGAAACGGACTGCAGCGGTGGCCATTGGGTGCATAGCAACAATACAGCCAGTCTCTTCGGAGCTAACCAAATCTGGGGGGCGCAGCATAGGCATTGGGTCTGCTGTCTTGAGATAGGGCTGGGGTCTTGTCAGACGTACTTGATCACCTATTGCAAGATCCATGGATAGAACTTAATCCCCACATCAAGATGGGGTGAACCGGATTCGGACGATTGAGAACCTTAGCTACCTGGAGTGGTGCTCTCGCCGGCACAATGCTTATCCTAGTAGGAAACTTAGTTCCGGCAGCGCTGCTGCTACCTTCTGTAACTACGCCACTGCGGTTGCTAACGCTATCGAGTACATGGCAGGTTCCCGCCTTGCTACTCTGTGCGATCGTCTGTGGACCGCGAGCGGGTGTAATTGCTGCTACAGCTTATATGACTATTGGGCTAGTAGACTTGCCCATATTTCATAATGGAGGCGGACTGGAATACACATTTACGCCAGGGTTTGGATTCCTTGCAGGTTTTATACCAGCAGCTTGGCTTTGTGGCCGTCTCAGTCAACAACGTGGCATGAACGGCTTGGCTCGTCTAACACTCATAGCTATAGCGGGACTATCAGTTCTCCAGTTCAGCGGCACGAGCAGCCTTTTGTTAGGAGCAAGCCTAGGTTTCTGGTCAGAGCCTCTACCAGTCTTACTGTATCGCTATGGACTAGGGCCATTGCCATCACAGTTAGCTCTATGCACAGCAGTAGGATTATTATCTCTAGTCATCAGGCGCTTGTTGTTTATCAAGTGAGAGTACTACCATCACTACATCAACATATTATCTTGCTGATTCTCAGCATGGTCTTTTTGCTGATCGACCAAATCAGTAAATATTGGGCACGTAGCACCTTGCTGCCTGGAAGTCCTAAACCTTTCCTGCCTGGACTAGTACAGCTCCGGCTAGTTAACAATACTGGTGCTGCCTTCGGTCTTTTCAGCAACGCCACCCCTATTCTTGGTCTTCTCAGCCTGTTTACGGCTATCGCACTGCTAATATGGCTATGGTATTCTTCACCTTTGCCTTTTTGGCAAGCCTTTGCCATTACTCTTTTGCTAGCTGGTACACTTGGCAATGGAATAGATCGGTGGAGACTGGGTTATGTAACCGATTTTCTTGAGTTTATACCAATTTATTTTGCTGTCTTTAATGGGGCTGACATAGCTATTAACGGCGCTGTAGTCTGTTTCACTATTGACTATCTCAGCCGCCGTAAATAGTTGAGCTATTGACAATGAGACTTCAGTGTTAGGCAACAGTCTATCTAAAAAATAGACCGAATGTTTTTAACAACTAAGATAAGATAGCTAGAAGCTTGCCAATAACTTTTCGATAATGAGGTTACTCAATCGTTGTGAAGTAATTACCTGGTAAGGAGGAGCTAGTTATGTCTGCAGTTCAGACCTTAGTAGGGAATTTTAGCACGGTTAAATCCGGGCCTACACATTGCTTAGACAAATAGTTTTCTTGACACCAGTTATGCTACCTTAACAAACAAAAAATTCTAGAGGTGGGCAATGAGCATAAGACTAATGGTAGATAGCAAAAAGTGTCTCCAGCTCACGGTCAAAGCCTACTCTCAATTGTCTGTTGTTTGAACTGCTAATTAGGTATAGTTTGGCTAGATAGTGACGATATACCCACTAGCCCTGCCGTCACACCACACAGTTGATGGAAATCAGCAATGACTGGAGAAAGTAATGCGGGTAAAAGTGCGTTGGCTGATTTGCATTAGTGGAGTCTTAGGAATCTTAGTGGTAACCAGCTTAGTCCTCCAGATGATGCGAAGTTTACTCTGGAGCCTTAACTACTTGTTGCCCTATTGGCTAGCAGGACCTGTACTACTGCTAATTAGCATACTGACAGTTTTCCTTACCGTGCAAGTTGGCTGGCCTTGGTGGCAGGTATTACAGCGGCTGTGTTTTAAGACAAAGCGTACAAATATCAAACTTGAGCCACCGTTGAGCTATCGTAAGGCAGCTGAACAAAGTCTGGATAGCATTGACTGTATACTGGAGCGTCTTAAGAGTGATGTCGACAGAAAAACGCTAAGGCAGCAGCGACAGCGGCTAGCACATGAGCTAGAGCAAGGAGATTTGGTAGTTGTGGTTTTTGGTGCAGTTTCTAGCGGCAAGACATCTCTGATCCGTGCCTTAATGCAGGAGGTAGTTGGCGAGGTAAGGCCGGCTAGTAATTATAGGCTGCGGTTGAGAAAATTATCACGGGGTGTACAGCTTGTTGATACGCCAGGTATTCTGGAAAGTGGCCAGGTTGGACTGCAAAGAGAGACTCAGGCAAGAAGTCTTGCAGTAAGAGCTGATCTTCTGCTTGTGGTAGTAGATGGCGATCTGCAAGCAGCAGAGCATAAAGTGATATGTAATCTAGCAAAACTCGGCAAGCGAATCTTGCTAGTGCTGAATAAGTGTGATCTACTTGGTGAAGACGAAGAACGCTACCTACTTGAACTACTCTACAAGCGCTTTGGATCATTATTGCTAGAGGCAAGAAAGGATGTGGTAGCTTGCAGCGCTGCACCACGGTCTGTTTATAGACCTGGATGCCAGCCACTGCAAGCCTTGCCCGAGATACAAACACTGATGCAGCGTATAGCAACTGTCCTACACAAAGATAGTGAGGAGCTAGTTGCTAGTAACATCCTCTTGCAATGCCGGCGTCTCAATAATATTGGACGAAAACTACTTATTAAAGAGCGTCGTAGAGAGGCGCAGCATTATGTAGAAAGATATAGTTGGATCAGTTGTAGTGTTGTTGTCGCTACTCCATTACCGGGAGCGGACTTGTTAGGAACAGCTGCAGTGAATGCACAAATGGTAATAGCAGTAGCTAACATTTATGAAGTCCAGCTAACGCTGGAATGCGCTCGTGAGTTGGCAATCAGTGTAGGCAAAACGCTGACTGGGCTTGGCCTTGTAAAAAGCAGTATGGGTCTAATTGGTACTGCGTTAAACTTGAGTTTTCCAAGTCTGCTGCTTGGGCGTGCTGTTCAGGGTATTACAGCTGCGTGGCTGACCCGGGTAGCTGGCAGCAGCTTTATCACCTACTTCGAGCAGGATCAAGACTGGGGTGATGGCGGTATACAAGAGATAGTACAGCGTCACTACAGCCTTAACCAGCGCCAGGACTCGCTACAGGATTTCCTGAAGACGGTTGCCAGCCAGGTTGTTGAACCATTGCAGGATAGGCAAAATCTTCGTCGCCTACTGCCGCGTCAATTGCGCCAAGCAAGGCCTCTGGTGGCGGAGGTTGAAGAGGGCCGCGCGCGTCGAGGATTGTAATTAGGCCAAGGTAGATAGCTCCTATTAATACTGAGAGGGCTCCCGTCAAAATTGCTACCCAACGCGCACGTTTGGAAGAGGATTTGGTCACGGTGAGGAACTCGCTGGTATGGATGCATTGAGTAGATTGGCTAGCTGATGCAAGTGATAGGAACGGGTGTGAGGATTGCCAAGTACCACTTTTAAGTAATGTCGGCTGTAGTGAACAGGACGCGATAACATAAAGTGGTGACTAAGCAGTATTTGACGTGTTGTAATAGACCATGCCTCAGCTTGACTAATGTCTATACCTGCCGGCGAGCAAGCCAAGAGATGAAGCGGGCCACTTAAAAGCAAGAATCGACTTGCGTCAAGACACTGTTGGAGGAGACGCCGGCGCTCTAATGCAGCTTCCAGTAATTCCCTAATGCCTACTTCGCCTAGTTGCCGCAGTCCCAGCCAAAGCTTCAGGATCTCTGCTGGTCGGCTGCCCTGCAGTCCAAGTTCGCCGCCATGAGGACAGCTCCATGAAGGTTCCATGTAAGGTAGGCCAGTAGTAAAAGCTGCGGCTAAATCTTCAGGCCTAGCAACTAAGAGCAAGGAAGAAGTCTTAGTGATTCCAAGAAGCTTCTGTGGGTTTACAGTGGCTGAGTCGGCACAATTTATTCCTGTTAGTAGATGAGCTGAGCGAGGCGAGAGAGCAAAAACACCCCCAATAGCAGCATCGACATGTAGCCAAATGCCTTCGCGGCGACAGAGGCTTGCCAGGGGACTAATTGGATCAATGGCTCCGCGGACAGTTGTACCAGCCGTTGCAACGACCGCGAGACAGGGGCGATCTTGGTCACGTAGTCTATATAGTCTTTGCTCAAGCAGGCAAGGGTCAAGACAGCCATCAGAATCGCAAGAGACTGTCTGCAAGCCGTCCTCAAGTAGCCCCATAACTCTGCAAGCCTTAAGGAGAGAGACATGAGCATCTTCCCCAGTAATTACAACGGCACGGGGATTGTTGTCTAAGTTAGCCCAGTGTCGGGCTGTCACTAGAGCCATTAGGTTGCTTAAGCTGCCGCCGCTAGCTGCAACACCGCCAGCGCCCTCAGGAAAACCTAGCCTTAAAGCAAACCACTGGGTAATCTGGCGTTCCAGCATGCTGAGGCTTGGGGATAGCTCCTCGGCAAGCAAGTTATTATTGAGACCAGCACAGACAAGATCTGCCGCGATCGAAGCAGTTAGTGGAGGAGGATCAAGATGAGCAAGGGCACCAGGATGGGATGGACGATAGCTACCATCCATCACCAACTGTAGATCAGCAAGGAGTTCATCAGCTGTGCGCCCTACAACACCAGGAGAAACCTCAGCGACGGGCTGGAGTGGCGGGAGTGGCCCACGCTGACTAGCTTGGGCTAGCCAGCTACAAAGCTTACTAGCAGTCTCAACAAGAAACTCCTCAAGTGCAACATCAGGTCGATCTGGCGGAGCAAAAGGAGCCAGCGCGACCAACCGTAGTGGGGGCGTGCTGACCAAGAGCTTTGCAATGCAACGATTCATTTTCACCCCTGAAGGACATAGGCATGAAGCGAGCAGACGCTGATGGTACGGGAGGCAACAAACTGGGATAGTTGGATGAGAAATCTGCTCAGGCAGGCCTCGTGGCTAGGAGCTCTCGGAGAAGTGCCGGTTTGTGCTGCTGTGATAGATGCTCAGGGGCGCTGTATTGGTCGTGGCAGCAACCGCCGAGAAATCGATCATGATCCACTTGGGCATGCTGAGTTAGTTGCTTTGCGCCAGGCAGCACGTCTATGTGGTGATTGGCGCTTTAACAACTGCACGATGGTAGTAACTCTCGAGCCTTGCCCCATGTGTGCTGGCGCGCTTATACAGTCTAGAATGGGTCGAGTGGTGTTCGGCGCGCCAGATCCAAAACGTGGCGCGCTAGGGGGAAGCATAAATCTGGCTGATCATAGGAGTGCTCACCACCACATGCAGGTGATTGCTGGAGTACGCGCAGAAGAGGCACGGCACCAGCTAAAAACATGGTTTAAGCAAATACGGCAGCGACACTTGCACGAAAGCGAGGGAGCTCCATCTCGAAAAGATTGAGCAGCCGGTTGACGTTCTCGGGAGTGGAGTTGTAACCCATAAGCCCTATCCGCCAAACTTTGCCTGCGAGGATACCTAATCCACCACCGACCTCAAAGCCGTACTTATTGAGAAGATGATGGTTGAAAGCTTTGCCATCTACATCCTCCGGAATGCGCACCGTAGTCAGGGTAGGCAGCCGTAGGTGTTCTGGAGCATGCAACTCTAGACCGAGGTGCTCTAGACCAGACCAGAGAGTTGTGGCATTGCGTTGATGACGTGTCCAGGACTCTTCGAGTCCTTCCTCAGCGAGCAATCGCAAAGCTTCTCGCATGCCGAAGTTCATGTTTACTGGTGCAGTATGATGGTAAACACGCTCACTACCCCAGTACTGATTGAGTAGAGAAACATCAAAGTACCAACTTGAGATCTTGCTGGCTCGCGCAGCTAGTTTGGCCTCGGCTCGTGGTCCCATCGTAAACGGGCTGAGGCCAGGAGGGCAGCTCAGGCTTTTCTGACTGCAGCTATAGGCTATATCTATCTTCCACTCATCCAGAAAGAGAGGTACTCCCCCAAGGGACGTAACTGCATCCAATAGCAACAAGCAGTTATGCTCGCGACAGAGATCTCCAATCCCTTCCATCGGCTGGCGGATACCTGTGGATGTTTCAGCGTGAACTATCGCTAAGATGGCAGGGTGATACTTGTCTAAAGCTTTGGCAATCTCCTCGAGACTAAAAGCCTCACCCCAGGGCTTATCAATAACCTGAACGTTGGCCTGGTAGCGGCCAGCCATATCAGCGAGGCGATTGCCGAAGTACCCCTTTACTGCTACGAGAACTGTCTCACCAGGTTCAACGGTGTTGGCTAGAGTTGCTTCCATGGCGGCGGAGCCAGTGCCACTTATAGGAAGTGTCAACCGGTTATCTGTTTGCCAGGCATAGCGCAGCAACTCTTGTACCTCGCTCATAAGCTCTATATAGAGTGGGTCAAGATGGCCAATAGGAGCTCGAGCCAAGGCTTTGAGAACCAGGGGATTAGCATTGGAAGGTCCAGGGCCTAGCAAAAGCCGATCCGGGGTACTGATAGGTGGAAAGATCTTGCGATGCCTTTCGCTGATTGGGGGAAGAGAATTCATTATCGCCAAGCTCCACCGTAGGCTAGTTGCTTAGAGGCGAAGTTAGGCATCTGGTCATCCTTCATGATAGTTACATTGCGGCATTGCAACAGCTGCTGAGCTCAACGCTGACGAATGTCGGTCTCAGCAAGACCGCAGGCCATATAGTCGAAGGGACTACGCACGAAAGACATCTTTTCCGAGAGTGCTCCCTCTTCAATCAGGCGTTCTACAATGACTTCTCCTAGTAAAACAATGCTACGGACAGTAGGCCCAGTTGGAACCCCAAGACTCTTGTAGGTGTCTTTGAGGCCATTTATAACCCGCTCCTCAAGGATACTGCTGTCTCCAGACACCAGCGAGTAGCTCGCATATCTGAGAAAGTAATCCATGTCTCGCAGACAAGTAGTTAGCCGTCGCGTGGTGTATGCATTGCCCCCTGGTAGAAGCAGCTCGGGATTGTCCTCGAATAGTCTCTGGCTGGCCAAGGTGATTATTTCAGCTGCTTCCCGGTTGATGAGCTCAACAGCTTGGATGCGTAGATCAGATTCGCTCAGATACAAGGCAATTCGCTCTATGGCTGAGCGATCCAGATACTGACCGAGCTGGTCATACTTTCCGATCAGCCCAGTGATAGCATCCCGCATGTCAATGAGGCGTAGGTAGAACTTGGTGGTGATAGCCTACATCGAGGTAACTGCTGAGACATGGCTGTCAGGTACAGTTCATGCAAGCTGCCGAAGCCAAATGTTGACAGGAACGCCGCTGTGTAGCTGCATGTATAGTGCTTGCTCCCGACTGAAAGGCGTCCATTCACGTATGATTGCTATATGATCAGGAATGACTGCTCCGTAGGCCTACTTCGTTACAACTACAACACCGCATCGGCGCCTCTAAGCTCATGGGCAAGACCCCACAAGACGTTCTTCGTCAGATCAAAGATGAAGGTATCGAGCTTATTGACCTCAAGTTCACTGATCTGCATGGCAAATGGCAACACCTAACAATTTGCTCAGACCTACTTGAGGAAGCATCCTTCACAGATGGTATTGCTTTCGACGGTTCCTCAATCCGGGGATGGAAAGCAATCAACACATCAGATATGGCAATAGTGCCTGATTCAGACAGTGCTTGGATTGATCCCTTCTACCGGCATAAGACCCTCAGCCTAATTTGTTCAATTGATGATCCCAGAACAGGCAAGCCCTACGAACGCTGCCCCCGCTCTCTAGCAAAGAAAGCACTCGCTTACTTATCTGAAAGCAGTCTGGCTGACATTGCCTACTTTGGACCAGAGCCCGAATTCTTCCTGTTCGACGACGTACGCTATGACTCTAGCGACAATAGTTCTTTCTACGCTGTTGACACGATCGAGGCACCCTGGAATAGCGGTCGTTCTGAAGAAAATGGTAATCTTGCCTACAAAATCCGAACTAAGGAGGGCTACTTCCCAGTCTCACCAAACGACAGAGGGCAGGACATCCGATCTGAAATGCTTTTACTAATGGGGCAGCTTGGCATCTCAATTGAGAAACATCACCATGAGGTAGCTGGTGCTAGTCAACATGAGCTTGGCATGAGATTCGCTGAGCTGATTCAAGCAGCCGACAATGTGATGATCTACAAATACGTTGTTCGCAACGTAGCTAAGAAGTATGGGAAAACTGCCACATTTATGCCAAAACCGATTTTTAGTGACAATGGTAGTGGCATGCATGTACACCAAAGCCTTTGGAGGGAAGGGCAGCCTCTATTCTTCGATGAGGGCACTTACGCAAACCTCTCTCAAGTCGCACGCTGGTACATTGGTGGTATTCTTAAACACGCCCCGTCATTTTTAGCATTTACTAATCCTACTACTAATAGCTATAAGCGGTTGGTGCCAGGCTTTGAGGCTCCTGTTAACCTTGTTTATTCGGAGGGCAATCGCTCAGCTGCTATAAGAATTCCCCTTAGTGGGTCCAATCCAAAAGCTAAGCGTCTTGAGTTTCGTTCTGGCGATGCACTAGCTAATCCCTATCTTGCTTTCAGTGCTATGATGATGGCCGGGCTTGATGGCATCAGAAATCGTATTGACCCTGGAGATGGTATAGATGTTGATTTATTTGAGCTACCTGCAAAACAATTAGCTGACATTGCCACGGTACCTTCCTCGCTTAATGCTGCTCTTGACGCACTAAAAAATGACAATCATTACTTGATGAAGGGCAATGTTTTTACTGAAAATTTTATCAGTAACTGGATCGATATCAAGTATAGAGAGGTACAGCAACTGCGTCAAAGACCCCACCCTCATGAGTTTACAATGTACTATGATGCATAGCTTAAATCGATGACCTAACCAGCGCTAGTGCTCGATTTGAGAATAATGACTGCTTTCTCGTTTTTAGCAATAATGTTTCTTAATCCTGTAATTCTTCACCTAGATGATCAGTATGGGAATAGGCAGGAACTTCGTTGAAGCTACTCAGAATGCTTTGGCCGATCTCCAATGCTTAGTAGCTGACCTGAAGTGTCATTGCTCACAGGTATGCTGCGACTTTGGCATCATCCGAGCAACATTTCTACAAGGTCGAGACGGCGACGAACTTATCATTGTTGCCGTGCTGGGATATCCAGAAGACGCAGCTGCCGTCTTAATCCGCTGAAATGGGCCGATGCAGTTCAATGCCATGGCGCCCTCTCTCACGCAGCTCGCTTATCAGACGCTCCAGCAGAGCAAAAGCTTAGCCGGTCTTGCTCACAAGGAGCTAAGTGTCCGGCTAATGGAAGTCCTTGCATCGGACGTGGTTCCCCAAACTGAGCCAGTGCCCTTAGAGATGATGCAGGCACTGCGCCGTTCAATGGCAGAGCTGGAGTCGATTGATTGGCGAGAAGCTGAAGAGGGCCTATATCCGACAAGCTTACTCTTCGATGCACCATGGTTAGACTGGGCGCGCCGCTATCCGTTGATCTGGCTAGATCTTCCATCTAACTGGCAACGTCGACGCACTCGTAACGTACATGACATACCAGACTATGCTGACCCACAAGCGTATCCTGACTACTACCTCCAGAACTTCCACCACCAGACTGACGGATATCTAAGCGATCACTCAGCTTCTCTTTACGACCTACAGGTTGAGATCCTGTTTAATGGTACTGCTGATGCAATGCGTCGGCGAGTGATTGCACCCATCGCTCGTGGTCTTCGCCACTTTGCAGGTCGCCCTGGCACCTCATTACGTCTGCTTGATATTGCTACTGGAACTGGTCGTACCTTACACCAAATCAGAGCAGCTTTGCCAGAAATCAACTTGATTGGTCTAGATCTCTCAATAGCTTACCTAAGACAGGCCAGCCGCTGGATGAATGAACGTGATGCTGCTCTGGCTCAACTTGTTCGCGGTAATGCTGAGGACCTACCCTTTAACAATGGCAGCATGCAGGCAGTTAGCTGTGTTTTTCTTCTACATGAATTGCCTGGAGATGCGCGTCAGATGGTTCTCAACGAGTGCTGGCGAGTACTAGAACCTGGCGGTGTGATAGTGTTAGCTGATTCAGTACAGCTAGCAGACGCACCAGAGTTTCGTGCAGCCATGGAGAATTTCAGGCGGTTCTTCCATGAACCTTACTATCGAGATTACATTGGCGATGATATTGATGCACGATTGCTTCAAAGTGGTTTCAGAGGCATCACTGCTGAGTCCTATTTTATGACACGAGTATGGTCAGCTACAAAACCAGCAGAGCTGACTACCTGAACATGTGTTTCCTGCTTGGCAGTTCTTCTCATCAGTAAATTAAAATCGTGGAGCACACTGTCTAAAAGGTAATGTGCAAGGCGTGGTGAGTCGGACCGCCATTAAGTATAAGTAATGCAATAAATTACCTCTATTATTTCTTCAGTCCCTGCATTCATTATGCTGATCCTTGCCATCAGCAGGAATCATCCTGCTCTAGGGTTCATTAGATGTTGATTTAGGCTAATAGTCCGCGACCTCAAAACATCTGGGAGGAGTCTATTTCTTCCTCTATTCCTTTGAGCACATAACAGTGAAACAACTTTAGCCTTTGATGTTGCATGAAGGTGGGCGCTGAGTACGCCTAGCAACGACTGGACACAGTAGTGCTTCTATGCTGCCAAGAGCTACTCATTAGCACAGCAGTTAAGAGGTGGCGGCAAACTGAGTTTAATAGTTCAAGCCCTCAGGGCCAGTACAGGAAGACGTAATGGAAACTAGGCAAGACAGTGAAAGTGGCCTATGGTCAAACTCAGATGATGTGACTAGGACTGCTAGAGCATTGCATGATCAATTAAGGATCTCAGATCAAGATTGGCATTGCTTTAGGGCCCAGCCCAGACGTCGAGCAGCAGAACTTCTAGCTTCAGCCCTCCTTCAAGTTATCAGAAACGGCAGACTTGCAGATGCAGCTGAACTCACCGAGCAAGGTCTTCGGTGGTTGCAAGGAGAAGTGAAGGACTCAGGCTGCTCGCGACACTAAATGTTGGCCGCCGGCAAGCCAGTTGCAAACGGTTTCCACGTTGGTTCCAGCGCACATCATCAAAGCACTGGTAGATTAAGAATAGACCTCGCCCACAGGAAGCATCTAAACGTTCTGGCAAATGTCTGATGCCTCGCGCGTTTTCTGAGATGCCCCTGCCTTCATCCTGAACCTGCCAAATTAACCAATTAGGTGTTAGGATGCGTCGCACTCGCACGGTCTTAGCAGGGTCCTCGGAATTACCATGGCGAACTGCATTGACGAGCGCTTCATGCAGACCAAGATAGATACGCTGGGTAATATCTCGGCAATAGACTGGCTCGAGTAAGAGTTCAAGTAACGGCGCTAACTGCAGAGTTGAAGGTAGTACGAAATCAGCCCAGCTGAGTGGTTTTATTTGCCTGAGCGACGAGCTAATCCTCCAGAGTTGCTGGGCCACTGACCAAGACCGTGAAGACATTAGCTCTTTGGAGGTTCCGACTTGACCTTAGTAGCTTCTAATTCTACTGGTATAGACATAATAGTTGAGCGACGAGCAACTAGAGCAGGATGTTGCAGTAGCGCATCCATCAGTCGCACCCCACGCAGCTGGTTGATTAGGGGCATATGCCCCTCTGGTGCTGAGATTGACCAGTCAAATGCGCTAGGGTAACGTGTCCAAATTCCTTTGTTTTTCCAACCAATACGAGGCCAGAGAAGATCATAGCGACCGTCTAAAGCTGCCAGCAAACGCGCCTGAGCAGTAAAACCGAAGCGACCCTGGGAATAAGCAGTCCAAAGGCGATCAACTGTCACTAAATCTAGGCCTGCCATCAACGGGACTTCACTGAAATAGACATAGCCACGCTGCTCAGCTTGCGGACCAGCTAGCTGGCGCAGTACAGTGCTGGTAAATCGGTCAGCTTCCTCAAACCGCTCTGCTAGTAGATCTTTCTGTAGTGGGGCGTAATTAATCCCTACAGCACTCTCAGCCAGAAACCAACTATCACCAGAGCGAGGAAGTATAGTCTGGAGAACCTGGGGTTCATGCCGCTGCAACACCTGCAGAATCCAACCAGCAGCCCAGTCATCTCCTTCAGCATCGCATCCTGCGAAAGCAAGGATTGCTCCACCCATTACAGCAGCAAGCTCATCAGCCCGGTCTTCCACAGCTTTGATAAGGCCACGGCGCTGGCGAGGCGAGCCTTTGACAAAGCGTTTTACAAGTTCCTCAGGGCTGAGGTTACTGGAGGATGTGGAGCCAGAGAACATGTTGGACAATAGGCCACTTCAAGTACATCGTTGGCTCACTATGTCAGGAATAGGACAGTACCCCTTCCTAGACGCTAATCAGTTTCTCCATCTTAGCGCACCGCTGGTAGATGTGCGTAGCCCAGCTGAGTTCAAACGCGGTCATATTCCTAGGGCTTATAACCTGCCGTTGTTTGATGATGGCCAAAGGGCACAGGTAGGTATTGCCTATAAAAAGCTAGGGCGTGAGCAAGCAATCTTATGTGGGCTGGAGCTGGCAGGCCCACATCTGCCTAAAATAGCTAAACAACTACGGGAAATAGCATTCACCGAATCAGGTGATGTAGGGCTGTATTGCTGGCGAGGAGGCATGAGGTCTGGATCCGTGGCCTGGCTTGCTGGACTAGTTGGCCTCCGACCCATACTACTGCAGGGTGGTTACAAAAGATATCGGCATTGGGTTCTAGAGCAGTTTAACTGTTCTTGGCCATTACACATAATTGGCGGCAGGACTGGCACGGGTAAGACAGATTTACTACACATATTAGCATCACGTGGGTTAGCTATCTTAGATCTAGAAGGCCTCGCTAACCATCGTGGCAGTAGCTTTGGAGGGTTGGGTTTACCAGCTCAGCCAACAAATGAGCACTACGAGAACCAGATTGCTGAAGTTCTCGATAGCCATCACTGTCAAGGCAGCAAAGTAATATGGCTTGAGGCAGAAAGTACCCAGGTTGGCCGCTGCCGTATCCCAAGAGGCTTATTTCTGCAAATGGGTATAGCTAGTCTATTAGAGATTTGTCGCACGGAGGAGGAGCGAGTTGCCCGACTTGTCTCTGTTTACAGTAAGTATGGGAATGAGGCACTGCTCAAGGCTACACAGCGAATTAGCCGACGATTAGGGCCACAACGCACAGCGCAGGCAATCAAAGCAATTGAAAGAGGCAACTGGGCGGCAGCATGCCGCACCCTGATCAACTACTATGACAGCTGTTATGATCGTGAGCTAAGGCAGTCTCCAGCTCGTATAAGTGTCGACCTCACAGGATTGGGGGATGAAGATGCGGCTACAATGCTTCTTGATAGAGGTTTAGTCGGAGATACCTTGGTTGCAACCCTTTGAGAAATGGTACCCCTAAAATCTCTTTTTCGCTGGTGACCACAATGGCCAAGGACAATGCAGCTGCAATCCAGTTCTTCCGTGGCACAGACGAGCCAGCCATCCCAGATATCAGACTGACTCGCAGTCGTGACGGTCGAACTGGTCAAGCCATGTTTGTTTTTGAGGAGCCACAAGCCCTCGCTCCCGAATCAATGGGAGATATTACTGGGATGTTTATGGTTGATGAAGAAGGTGAGCTAGTGACTCGCGAAGTAAAAGCTCGCTTCCTAAACGGAAAGCCTAGCGCTATCGAAGCCACATATACTTGGAAAAGCAAGCAGGACTTTGAGCGCTTCATGCGTTTTGCCCAGCGCTACGCTGCGTGTCACGAGTTAGACTACTCACAGAACTCCAGCACCAATGCTGAGGCCAAGAACGCTGAAGGTTGAAATTTCCACAGTGGCTGGCGCTTACTACATTCTTAGCGGCGGTAGTTTTGCTGTGGAGCCTGCGTGATGTTCTAATCCATCTTTTCGCTGCTGTTGTGTTGGCTATGGCAATTTGCACGCTGGTAGGTGCTATACGTAAGCATTCACCAGGGATGTCGCGTAGCCAGGCACTGCTGATCACAATTTTTGGTCTAGTCCTTGTGGTGGCACTAGCGCTAGCTGTTATCGTTCCACCATTTATTGACCAGTTCTATCAGCTAATTGTAGAACTTCCGCGAGCTTGGAGCGAGCTCCGTGACCTGGCTGCTGGGCTTCTCAATGGTGTCTCAGCGATGATCTATGGAGCACCACAAGAAAGTAGTGACTGGAGCAGTAGACTTCGTGAAGGTGGATTAACTACCCTTCCATCTGGTTCTGATCTGGCAGCTGGACTACAGCAGCTAGTGGGGCTTGCCGGTAATCTTGGCAGTGGGTTGCTGCAGATCATATTTGTATTAGCAGTTGCACTAATGGTGTCAGTACAGCCAATGGCCTACCGCGAGGTAGCAATTCTTCTGCTGCCTTCCTTCTACCGCCACCGCGCTCGTACTATCATGTTCCAGTGTGGTAAGGCACTCAGTAGCTGGATGATAGGGGTACTGATCAGCTCAATATGTGTAGGAGTTCTCGCAGGAATTGGTCTCTCTTTACTGGGAATCAAGCTTGTGATAGCAAATGCCGTTCTGGCAGGCATGCTTAATGTCATCCCAAATATTGGCCCAACACTTAGTACTATTTTCCCAATGTCGGTGGCACTTCTAGATGCTCCTTGGAAAGCCGTAGCTGTCCTCGGTCTCTATGTGGTGGTACAAAACTTGGAAAGTTATGTGATCACTCCATCGGTGATGCAGTACCAGGTCAACTTATTGCCTGGATTTACGCTTACAGCACAGTTCATATTCACAGTGCTATTTGGACCACTCGGCTTACTATTAGCATTACCATTGACTGTTATGCTTCAGGTGCTAATACGTGAGGTAATTGTTCGAGACTTACTAGACAGCTGGGGGTAAGGTTTCAAGTCAAGTAAAGTCTTGGACAGCCTACAAATTACAATCATGACCCTTCATATCATAAGCCCTAATTTCATAAATAAAGTCGAGGCTATTAGATTTGCCCCATGTTTTCAGGAATGATTTGATATGATCGGCCCATATCGGCGCCATAACGATGGTAAGCTCGCTAACACGGCTACTGCAAGTAGATGATGCCGAATAGCATATAATAGAGATGTAGCAGTAAAGTGATCTATTAATAGACGCAGCTCCTGACGAAGATCTAACAGGGCTAACACGAGGAGAAGTAGCGGCAGCCAACGTGAGCTACTGTAGTCTGCTATCTCCTGTTGCACATTACTAGGCACAGACTTCAAATAGCAGTCTCGCGTAGACTTAGGAGCGATGGGGCTAGAGCTATACTTGACCAGCTACCTACAATAACTCCCAGTGCGAGCGCAACCGCAAACCAGAACAGAGTAGAACCTCCAAATAGAATTAGCGTTAGTAGTGGCAAAAGTGTAGTTCCGCTAGTATAAAGTGTACGCGTTAGTGTTACTGAAACAGCATTGTCAATTTGTATCCTCAACGGTAAATCGACGTCAACACGACGACACTCACGAATCTGGTCAAAGACTACGACGGTGTCATTGACTGAGTACCCTGCAATAGTAAGCAAGGCGACAGCAAAGAGACTATTTACTTCAAGAGCGTATAATAGTCCGAGCCAAGCAAATACACCACAGACAATTAACACGTCATGTGCTAAGGCTATGAGAGCTAGCACAGCGAAAAGTCGGTCAAAGCGTATGCTGATGTAAATTGCGATTGAAACCAAAGCAACCGATAGAGAAATTAAGCTGCTGCGAAATAGCTGAGATCCCAGAGTTGGCCCGATCGTGTCGATAGCTTGGCTACCAGGAATGAATGGCCCAGCAACTTTTTCTAGTGCGCTGATTACTACCTGACCCTGGGTAGGCGTAAGAGTGGGTAGTCGTAGTGCAAGAGACTGAGAACTATCGAGGAGCTGCACACGTGCCCCATCCAGTAGGGGTAGGTTAGTGTCAGAAGATAGAGAGATCTCTGCGAGGAACTGATTTATCTGGAGTGAAGAGAGACTATTACAGATATCGCCACAAGCGCGCTCAAGCTGGATCTGCGTACCTCCAGTGAAGTCAAGCCCTGGACGCAGCGGTGACCTGATGGTTGGATTTAACCAGCTCAGTACCAATCCAACTAGAGACAGTAACAATAAGATTGCTGAGATCATCCATATAAGACTACGCTGACGGCAGATTGCGAGCCGTGGTTGTATAGCCCTAGAAGTGACAACGGCCATAAATCAATTGATTAGGTTAAGAGGGGAAGCCGAAGGAAGTTCATGGGCGGGGAGGAAGTATGTAACACGCCGTAAAGCAGGATAAGTCATCAGAAAGCGCAGTAGCGTCCGAGTGCAGCTAAGGGCAGTGAAAAGGCTTAGTGAAACACCAATACCAAGAGTCGCTGCAAACCCCTTAATAAAACCTGTACCTAGCAAGAAAAGTGCAGCGCAACTAATTAGAGTAGTGAGATGGCCATCGAGAATTGAGGAGAAAGCTCGGGAAAAGCCAGCTTCGATCGAGCGTATGAGAGTATTACCTTGCTGTAGCTCATCTTTAACCCGCTTAAAAACTAGTATGTTGGCATCTACAGCCATACCAATACTAAGTATGAGACCAGCAATACCAGGCAATGTTAAAGTAACGGGGATTAAAGTATAAGTCGCTAGGTTAAATAAGAGGTACAAGCTAAGAGCTACCATAGCTACTATACCTGCCAAGCGATAAACTAGAATCATGAATACAACTACAAGAGCTAATCCAGTTAGAGCAGCTACTAGACTACGACGTACATTTTCAGCGCCTAAGGATGGGCCAACAGTACGTTGCTCGATTATTGTGACAGGTAGTGGTAGCGATCCACCACGGAGAAGTATTTCCAGCTCACGTGCCTCCTCAAAGCTAAAGCCACCTGAGATCTGAGCTGCCCCACCACTGATGCCAGTCTCTTTAAACTCAGGTCCAACAACAGCGGCGCTGATGCGGCGGCCGTCGAGAAAAATGCCTAAGGTTTTTCCAGTATCGGCAATATTGCGGGTAAGCTCTGCAAAGCGATCTCCACCATCCTTATTAAAGTCAAGAGTAACTACCCAGACATCTGGGCGGTTCGGCTCTGGTGCGATACCGGCCCTAGTTAGATTCTTACCAGTAAGTTGTGTTAATCCGTAAGCCTGACTGATAAGTTCATCGACACTGTCTTGTAGCTGCTTCAGCTGCTCCGGAACTTCCTCAGTGTTATCAACTATGGGCAATTGCAGAGCTTCCCTGGCCTGCTGTATAAGTTCACTATCTTGCTCTGTTAGAGTGTTGTCAGGTCCAACACGGGCTTGGATCAAACCAAGTAGAGCACGCAACTGGGTTAGCTGTTGTAATTGAGAGCTAGAGTCCTCTTTCTCAGCTCGGAATTCAAGCAATGCAGTCTTGCCTAGCACTTCTGCAGCTTTAGATGGATCTGCCTCGCCAGCGAGCTGGAGCACGAGCTGACTACTACCGAGAGTTTGCAGAGCAGATTCCTCTACCCCGAGTCCGTTAATGCGGCGATCAAGGACCTGCCTCACTGCTTCTAACTGCTCAGCTTGAACAACACTGGTTTCGCTATCAGGCTGTACTCGTAGGGTTAGTTGACTGCCGCCACGCAGATCGAGACCAAGCTGCAGAGGAAAAGAGGCTAGTGCAGCTGTTGCTAAAGCTGTCAGTGCTAGAATTAAAGTAAGCCAGCCCTGTTGTCGACCCATACATTTCTTTTAAGTTCTCTTAAAGCTTCTGGCCTGTAATTTGACGCGCTGCCTCAACAATTTGATGTGGTTGAATAATCGTTAGATTCTCTAGGCTGCCATTGTAAGGCGTTGGAATATCTTGGCTAGAGAGTCTTACAGGACAAGCATCGAGATCGTCAAAGCATTCCTCAATAATCAGGCTGATCAACTCTGCACCGATACCGCCGGTTTTCATACATTCTTCAACAACAATTACTCGGTTTGTCTTGCGAATTGACCGTGCAATCGTCTCCATATCAAAGGGTTTGAGACTAATCAGATCAATCAGTTCAGCACTGATGCCATCAGCATCTAACTGCTCTAGTGCCTTGAGACAATGGTGGCGCATGCGAGAGTAGGTGAGAATTGTTAAATCACTGCCCTCGCGTACTATATCTGCCTGGTCTAAAGCACAAGTGAACTCTCCCTTTGGTAAAGCCTCACTAAGGTTATAGAGTAGAACATGCTCAAAAAATAAGACAGGGTTATCATCGCGAATAGCTGCTTTCATCAGGCCCTTAGCATTCGTAGGAGTACTACAGGCCACTATCTTAATGCCGGGCACCGCGTGAAAGTAGGCTTCAAGACGCTGGCTGTGCTCAGCACCAAGTTGACGGCCAACGCCACCTGGTCCCCGCACAACTGTAGGAATCTTGTAGTTACCACCACTAGTGTAACGCAACATGCCCATGTTGTTGGAGATTTGGTTAAATGCCAGCAGCAAAAAACCCATGTTCATGCCCTCTACGATTGGCCGTAGACCAGTCATTGCTGCACCAACTGCCATGCCAGTGAAACTGTTCTCAGCGATTGGTGTGTCTAGAACTCGGAGTGCGCCGTACTTTTCATAAAGATCTTTAGTGACCTTGTATGAGCCGCCATAGTGGCCCAC
The DNA here is from genome assembly GCA_007996965.1 of cyanobiont of Ornithocercus magnificus. Taxonomy (NCBI): domain Bacteria; kingdom Bacillati; phylum Cyanobacteriota; class Cyanophyceae; order Synechococcales; species cyanobiont of Ornithocercus magnificus. The sequence goes on along the minus strand of BIMP01000001.1, from coordinate 1,237,843 downwards.
ATCTTCCCCTATTACACAGACATAGGGGTCTCGGGCCATCTCCTCGTCGATAGCTTCACGGAGTGCATTGAAGAAAAGCGTCCCTGCCACAGATTTTCTAGAGTTCTGACGAGTTGGTGTAAATTAATAGTCTACTCCAGAGCCATCGACCTTAGCCCCCAGCAGCAAAGGTGAGTAGAAGAAGCACTGAGATGAGTAAGCCTGGACTAAGTAGCAGCACAAGAAGTCCCAGGTCTTGCGGTGTCATCTCAATTGGTTGCTGAGGAAGCTTTTATCAACAGGTGCTTAAGTTTCATGCAATTTGCTGCCTGTGAATATTCTGCGAAGAAAAATGAGCGATAGTCCAAGTCCAACGAAGGCAAAGCTGAAAGTGGCTAGAAAACACATGCCAGTCAGCAGAGTTCTAAGAGCTGAGGCAATGGTTTGACCTATAGCAGAATTAAGAGCTGGCGGGTGTGCAGCAAAATAGGTGACCATGCGTTGACTTAAGCCGAAGCTCAGCCAGGCAAGAGTGGCACCAGTTAAAGCGCCGGATAAGTAACTTAGCAGGCCTTTGCGTGGCCGGGCTAGCTGCGACTCAGAGCTGACACTTGTCGCGGATTTACCAGTTTGACTCATCTCAGCACTTTGACGCCTTGTGACAGAAATGAGCAACACCAGACCTGGAATCCCGCTGCCTCAAAACTTAAGCGGTTGAGTTCCATTACTGATGCCGCCTGCTGCATATCAGCAAACAGTGCAAAGCAGCTAGGTCCTGACCCGCTCATAGCCACAGCCTGTGTATCTGGTACAGCTTGCAGTAGCTCGAGAGCAACCTTCACAGAAAGTGTTGCCGGCGCCACAGCTTCCTGCAAATCATTGCGCAGGGGTAGAGAAAGACTGCTACTGCCAGCAGTTACGAAACCGAACTGACTACGAAGTTGCTGGCGACGAATCTCAAATGCAGTTTCATCAGTAAGGTACCGCGTCTCAAAAAGTTTGCGGTAACGGCGGTAGGCCCAGGATGTTGATACACTTACCTTCGGGTTCTTAACCAGTAAGAGTGCAGTAGGCCAATGTGGTGTTGATAGGGGCTCTAGGCGTTCTCCGCGTCCGAAGCAAAGCTGCCTCCCGCCAGCTATGCAAAATGGCATGTCAGATCCTAGACGAGCTGCTAAGTTTTCCAACTCTTGTCTATGCAGCCCAAGCCTCCAGAGCACATTTAGGCCAACTAAGGTTGCAGCACCATCACTAGAACCTCCTGCTAGGCCAGCACCTATCGGGATATGTTTACACAAGTGGATATGTGCCCCAAGCTGGTGGCAACCAGAGTAGTGGCGCAACAATTTAGCTGCCTGCATAACCAGGTTATCTGGGCCAGTGTCGAGGTTGAGATCGTCACAAGTTAGTCTGATTACACCATCATTTGTGTCGTCGAATAGAAGCTCATCAGCAAGATTGATACTCTGCATCATCAGAGCCAGCTCGTGAAAGCCATCTGACCGCAAACCCAGCACCTCCAGATGCAAATTCACCTTGGCAGGGGCGCTCACCTGTAGACTCACCTTATGCACAAACTTGACAGCCTTATCATGTTGCGTCAGAGGAATAAATATGGTTCCAGTTTAGAGATACGTGAAGGTACAGCGTGACTAGACAGCTTGATGGAAACTGGTAAGGTCTTAGATTGAGTGTATCTGCCCCATATCTGAGCGTAGTCCATAAGTATATGATTTCCCTGTATGTTACCGAAGAAGCATTAGCGAATAATCCTAGATAAGTCAGCCTGTTCAGACTATAGTCTGTCTTGGTCTTCCTTCGAGGTTTACCTATCTACTGCAAGGATTTGAACCTAGTTTTTTTGTATGCCCCGAGGGAGAAATTCTTAACTATAACAGTCGACCCTAGCCAGCTCTTCAGCAAGCCTCAGCCAGGCTTTTGGCTCCAGGTCTTGAGGTCGCTGATTGAGATGGATTCCCGCACGGTTTGCCAGGTTCCAGAGCTGCTCAATTGGCGCAATTCCTAACAGCGTGCTGCGCAGCATTTTACGGCGAGCCTGGAAAGCCATACGCAGCAATGCGTCTACGCGTCGTGCGAGGTCTGAGTCAGGTCGCTGCGACTTTGGCAAAGGTTCAATAACAATTACTTCAGACTGCACTTTCGGTGGTGGCTGAAAGCAATGAGAAGCAACAGCACAGATACTAAAACAATGGCTTATCAGTTGCATACGTACACTTATTGCACTAAAGTTACTACTTCCGGGTTGTGCCTGGATACGCTCAGCTATTTCTCGTTGAACGAGTAGAACAAGCCGTCCAAAAGTAGGTTCTACAGGATCACTAAAGCTACCTAGCAATCGCTTTAGTAACGGACCAGTTATATTGTAGGGAATGTTAGCTACTACCTTAGTAGCTTGAATTTTATTGGGTAGCTCTAAAGACACCCTAAGAGCATCACCCTCACATAGGCTGAAGCGTGGGTCACGACCAAAGTCTTGCCGCAGTTTGCCTACTAAGTTATGGTCTAGTTCAATAGCGTGTACCATTGCAGCGGGAGAAGCTAATAGGTGCCTAGTAAGGGCCCCACGACCAGGACCAATCTCCAAGATACGGTCCTCTGGAACCAACTTAGCTGCATAGATAATTTGGTTCAAAACAGTTGTGTCCTTAAGCCAGTGCTGTCCGAAACGTTTGCGGGTAGCAGATTTTAAAGGTGCCATGACTACGATTGACCAGAATGACTCTTCAAGGTTTAATGGGGCGTTAGAGCAGCCCTACAGATCCAGACTTGAACTAAGACCCATGAAACATAAGCAGGTACCGGATCTAATACCGCAAGCTGCATCTATTCCTACATTCTAGGATCTAACTCAAGTATTCAGCTGGTTTCAACCTCGACTGCAGGAGAACACTTTTCCCTGAATTCCAGCCAGGGCCCTCAATAGCACAACACCATAATACTTAGTAGCAGCTTTGTTTCAGCATCAATTTATTTTAGACTATCATACTATCATTCTTCTCGGTCCAAGTGCAAGCTTGGGCTCATACTAAAAGGTTTATCTTGGGGTACCAGGTGTATACTCGTGTTCTGTCTCTCCTAGTCTCTCTATTTTTGGTAATTCTGTTGCCATGCCAGCCTAGCCTTGCAGCCATGGACTATGCTAAGCAAGTGCTGATCGAGGCTGACTTCTCAAAACGTGATTTGCGAGGCGTTACTTTCAACCTGACTAATTTACGCGAGGCAAACCTATCAGGAAGCGACCTGCGCGGTGCTAGTTTATTCGGCGCTAAGCTTCAAGATGCTAAGCTTAAGGGTGCTGACTTAAGAGAAGCAACACTCGACTCTGCGGTCTTCGACGGTACAGATCTCAGTAATGCAGTGCTGGAAAATGCTTTTGCCTTTAACACACGTTTTAAAAACGTAACAATTACTGGAGCTGATTTCACAAATGTGCCATTAAGAAACGATGTGTTGAAAGCCCTATGTGCTACGGCTGAAGGTACCAACCCTGTAACTGGCCGTACTACCCGCGATAGTCTTGGCTGCCCTTGACCCTTAACTATCTAGACTAATATGAAGACCATGAGTTTTGACCTCTACAATCATGAATACCTAGTGTGTAATGAGCCCCCGATTATCAAAGTACCAACTATTTTAAATCCAAGTCGAAGTCCTAGTATTGACCGGAAGGTCTCAACCTCACAGCGTAAGTATCACATTAGGGCAAAGGAAGATCTGTACATAATGTTTCAGAACTTATATCATTGACTCTTAATGGCAAAATTTCTCAATATTCGCCAGACTAGATCCCTTAGTATACTAGTTCTATAAGTAGAGTCAAGGCGAAGACAGTATTACCCAATTGTAGCGGTATCTGCTTTCACATCAGTGAGTGTGAAAGCTCTATATAGCCTTCATCTGGTCCTACTTGAAGGAAAAGGAAAGGGATGCAAAATTGAAGCACTTTAGGAAATTATGGAAGTTGACGACATTATTGTATACCTCTCACTACCGTATCATAGCTATTGGCCGAATTCGCAGATGGTGGATTCAGGAGGGGATTAACCTTTATCTCCGGCGGCTCCCAGGTCTAACAATAACTGAGCTGCGGGGCAGCACTCTTTCAAAAGAAGCGGAGGGAATCATGGCTACATTTAACAATCGTGGGATCCTCACAGCATTGGCAGAGGAAGGAGAAACCTTAACTTCCAAAGCATTTGCACAACGCCTGGTATCGTATGAGAGTCAGCGACTAACTTTCCTAATTGGCGGGGCAGAAGGACTAAGCCCTAAGATTAAAGCTAAAGCTCAGTGGAAGCTAAGCCTCTCTCCAATGACGTTGCCACACGAACTTGCAAGACTAATGCTAGTGGAGCAGCTATTCCGCGCTCAATCAATTATTCAGAATAGTCCCTACCACAGGTCTGTCAATTAATCCACGATATTTAGATATCGTTGGCGGTATAGCCGCCGCAGCGTTGCCGGTCGAGATGTATAATGTGTTCCCTCTCGCTATAATAAAGCCGCTGAAACTTTATGGCATTACTATTTAACTCCTCAAACAGAGACTGGATACAGACTTCCATATTTGTGTTGGACGCCTCGTCAATCAATGTCGGTGTCTCCAACAAAACTGTAATGCACTGCTCTAGGGTTTGCAAGTGTTGCTCACTCCAAGCCTCAAGTAAATGCTGACAGCGCTTCAAACTCTTTTGTCGCTCAAGCAAGGCTACTGCACCGCGCAGCTGGTGTAGTGGTTGATCAAGGGAGGCACGATGTACTTCTTCTGGCTCGAGCAACAGTGCCAGACGCGCTAGCAGAGAATCATCTTCGAGCAGTAACTGGCTGCTTAATAGTTGGGGCATATCAAGTTCAGCTAGTTCAATGCCAGAGTCATTACCACAGTTGATGGCTTCGAGACGATTAGTGCCAAGCCTAATTCTCTCGAGTTCTGTAATAGCTTCCCAGAACAAACGATGGTGTCCAAGGTCAAATTCGTCAAGACCGCGCTGTCTCAGCTCACGCCGGATTGCAGCCCTATGGACTGGGCAGTGCAAGTACAAACGTAGGATCTCGGCCTCACAGCGCTCGCGCTGGCTGATCTCTACAAGATTTTCATGGCGCCTAGAATAACTAAGCAAGCGCTTACCCTTGACCTGGCGGCGCAAATCTTCCTCAAGCTGAAGTGCCAGGCGACCTTGACCCCCACTGAGGTGTTCGGCAACCTGCTTTAGGTAATGGGTACGAACAGTGGGTTGCGTTAATTTACCTAACAGTAGTACTAAAGCAGAAATAGCCTGCTGAAACTGATCAGCTTGGCTAAGATCTCGATCTCGCAAGACCTGCGTGATTTGCCAGTCAAGCCAGAGTGGGGCTTGATTTAATAGTACCCGGTAGCTTCCAGAACTGTTTGTCTTGAGGAACTCATCAGGATCTTTGCCGAGAGGTAGCTGGAGTACTCGTAGTTCTAGCTGACCCTGTAGGGCTAGTTGCTCGACTTCGCTGATAGCTCTATTGGCGGCTTTAATACCAGCACGATCAGTATCAAAGCTCAGTACTACCCGCTTGCTGTCGCTACAGCGACAGATCTGGGTAATCTGACTTGCGCTCAGTGCTGTGCCAAGAGAAGCAACAGCATTAGTAATCCCCACCGCATGCAGAGCCATAACATCGAAGTAGCCTTCGACAATGACAGCCTGGTCTTCATGTCGGATAGCATTAGCAGCTAGGTTTAGGCCAAAGATATGCTTACTCTTTTCAAAGACCTCGGTTTCAGGTGAGTTTAAATATTTAGGTCCGGCTTGGTTAAGGCTACGACCGCCAAAGCCAACTATGCGTCCTTGACGGTCACTAATCGGTATCATTACGCGATGTCGGAAACGATCGTAAAAGCCTTTGCCTCCTTTACGGGGTGCGGCAAGACCAGCTTTTTCAAGCAAAGATGGCGGTATCTGCTCAACACGTCCCAGGTAACTCAGCAGCGCATCCCAGCAATCTGGGGCATAGCCAATACCAAATACTTTGAGTGTAGTCTCACCTAAACCACGTTTTTCCTTTAGGTAAGTACGAGCCATTTCTCCTTCAGAGCTACACAACTGGTTGCGGAACCAACTTGCTGAAAGTGCAAGGGCACGGTATAGCTGCTCACGGTGAGAGAGCTGCTGTCGCAGCTGTTTTTGCTGAAAACCGCCTATAGTCTCGACTGTTAGTTGATAGCGGCGCGCTAGTTGAAGTACTACATCAGCAAAGCTCTGATGCTGGAACTCCATCAAGAACTTGATAGCATTGCCACCAGCTCCACAAGAAAAGCAGTAGTAGAATTGCTTGGCTGGCGAGACAGTCATTGAGGGTCTGCTGTCATCATGAAATGGACAGATGCCAATGAATTCTTGTCCCCTCTTTTTTAGCACCACATGCTCACTGACTATGTCGACGATGTCAGCTCGCTCTTTGACGGCATCGATAGTGTGGGAATGAATGCGGAGGCTGGCCATACTTCTATGTTTGCGAAGCAGCGTGGGTCTGTCTAGAACTGCCTTGTGCTATCCCGTCAGGATGACATCCTATTTCTAACACCTACCAATAGATATCACCCCCATGCAACAGGGTGACTCGCTGCCACTGGTAGCTCTCACATTCAGCAGGCTACGGCGCCGGTATAACCATGACACTAACTATCGGGGTACCTGCACCCTACTAGCCAGCGGGCTATCTTTTAGTTTGATGGCTGTTTGTGTCAAACACTTAGGCGGGCGTCTCCCAGTGGCTGAGGTAGTGCTAAGTCGCGCGGTGATCAGCTTAGCTATTACACGCTTGCTGTTACTAAAAGCTGGCGTGTCCCCGTGGGGTAAACGTAAAGGCCTCCTTGCCCTCCGCGGTATATTAGGTACAGCAGCGTTGTTCTGTGTCTTTTATGCTTTGACTCAGCTGCCTCTTGGGGCTGCCGTCTTAATGCAGCAGACTAGCCCTACCATTACTGCAATCATAGCCTGTTGGCTGCTGCATGAGCCATTTCATCCCCGGATTTGCTTGGCAGCTCTACTAGGCTGGCTAGGTGTTGGTCTAGCAGTGCAACCAGAGTGGATGGGTCTCAGTACTGCTACTATACCACCTATGGCTGTAGCAATCAGTCTTTCTGGTGCTGTATTCACTGCCCTAGCTTATATCTGTGTTAGAAACCTTGTTGTTAGTGAACATCCACTAGTTATAGTCTACTACTTTCCACTGATCTCAGTGCCACTAACCCTACCTTTCCTCTGGCATGATGCAGTCTTGCCAAAAGGGATAGACTGGATATGGCTTCTAGCTATCGGTCTGTTTACACAGTTAGGGCAGGTTTGGATCACAAAAGGTCTTGCTCTACTGCCAGCTGGGCGAGCCGCGATTATCAACTATGCCCAGGTACTATTTGCCATCTTCTGGGGCGTGCTGCTGTTTGCTGAACCTATAAATGTGTGGATAGTCCTAGGATCAGTTTGTGTGATAATTAGTACACTGGTTGGCATTAGTACTCGGAGCACACCCGCTGCTGCTATGCCAAGTCATCAAGACCCAATGGGTAAGTAATCCACTCCTGGTCCAGACTACCAGCAGAGCCTACAGGTCGTGCCAAACGCCAGCTTTGCCCCTTTGGTCCTTTCTGGAGAAATATTTCGAAGAGGCTATCTACATAGACCTGATCTCCAGGAAGGCGCCAATCAAAGCGTCCTGTCAGCCGTACTGCCTTGGATTGGCCAAGCTGAATTTGCCCTTGATCTATTAATCTAATACGGCTAACTTCAGGATCCCTAGTTGGCTCAAGTTCAAGGGTACGGGCAATGGTGCTCTGGGTAATATTAATCTGGAGTTTTAATGCTTCAACTATGATGGATTGCGGTGGTTGTAATGTGGCAGAGCAAGCGCTGAGGAATATCGCGAAAACTACTGCGATTCTTAGGTTTAAGTGCTTGTCAATTCTAGATGAATCAAGGTCAGGCAACATGGCCAGCGTCTGGTGTAGATTATAATGATTGGCTGGTTACAAGGACAGCAAATAAGTACTTGGCAACAGGGACAACGACACGGGCTGGTCCTGGCCTGTGGAGGAATAGGTTATGAGGTGCAATTACCGAGGCGTGCTATAAATAGGCTAGAACCAGATGGTGAAGGGAGACTCACGTTATGGGTGCATCAAGTGCAAAGAAAAGATGATAGTAGTCTATTTGGATTCCGCGACCTTTGTGACCGGGAACTGTTTAGAAACCTAATCGCAGTCAACGGTGTTGGCCCTCAAACTGCGATAGCTTTATTGGAAGAAGCATCAACGAACGAGCTAGCATATGCTATAATGCACAAAAATATAGGTCGTCTATGTCAAATTCATGGGGTTGGTAAGCGAGTAGCTGAACGCATAGTGACAGAATTGCACGATAAACTAGCATCTTTGTTAAATTCCGACATAAGCTCTCTATCTGAAGAAAAGCAAATAGTTAATCTATCACTAGAAAACCACCTGGCAGTGGAGCTGCTCGATATTAAGCAGACTCTGAAGTCTTTAGGCTACAGAGATCCAGAAATCAACCACGCTATACAGGCCACTTCTTCAGAGACAGACATGCTGGGATGTAGTGACTCTGAGGTCTGGCTACGCGAGTGTCTGCGCTGGTTGAGCCAGGGGCAGATAGGATGTGCAGGAACAGAAATAACTAAGTAACATTAGGTTCAAACTATCACAGCTTGAAAGCTTATGTCGCTCGACACTATCGAAAAGCAGCAGCTAATCAGTACGTATCAAGTTCACGGCACAGACACTGGATCAGCTGGTGTACAGATAGCTATTCTTAGCGAGCAGATCAGTAAGCTAAGCAGTCATCTGCAGCAAAACAAGCATGACTTCTCCTCACGCCAAGGCCTTTTGAAGATGATTGGTCGTCGTAAGAGACTTCTGAGCTATGTGCGCGCTCATAGTGAGGAACAGTACAGTAGCTTGATTACGAGATTAGGTATCCGTCGCTGAGATTGCTACTGAACCAAACTTTCTTGCTTCATAACAATGATTGACCACCGCCGCACCTTGCCCTTTGAACTCCGTCCATCTGAACCTAGCAGGAAAGGTCCTAGTGGAAGGCCACTAGCATCCGCTAAAGCTCAAGTTATACCTCGCAATATTGCTAACCGAATGGTACGCCGCATTATGTTCACCACAGGCCTCCCCAGCTTGATGGGTATGGCTGTGTTTGCTTTGAGCTATGTGTTTGTCAGCCAGGGAATTGCTGAGGTTCCTCCTATAGCGACGCTCTTGCTATCTGGCGGGTTCTTCTTTTTAGGCCTAGCAGGCCTAAGTTATGGTGTGCTATCTGCTAGTTGGGAACCTAAACCAGGAAGTATTCTAGGCCTGGAGAACATTAAGCCTAACTTACAGCGTATGCGAAGTTCGGTACGCACCCAAAATGCAGTGACTAGAGGATTGAAGTAACTAATGCCTAGCGAAGAAGAAGGGGCTCGCTGCAAGCAGCCTGGAAATCCTGGTTGTTAAGAGCTTTGGCTGCTACATCAGGGTCACGGACACAAAACTGTGCGCCGAGCTTTACATAGCGAGTGGCATTACCCTGCCGTACTGTTGCTACAACAGGCACCCTTACACCTAGCTCATTGTGGCCTGGTCGATGTTGCTGCAAACACTCTCTAAGCCGGTGTTGAACAGTTACATCGCCAGCCTGATTGAATGGTATCTCCACAAGAAGCAATCGCAGATTATCGATAACTCGGCAGTCATTGATAATTAGCTGAGTTCGCTCATCACGTCGATCAACAACAGCCCAGATGAGCAGACGAGCTTCCGAAACTAGATTGGTTTGCAATCTGTTGTAGATCTTGGGAAAGATAACAGCTTCACAACTACCAGTAAGATCTTCAAGCTGAAGTACAGCCATACTTTCACCTTTGCGCGTAACTAACTGGCGCAACTCACTTAGCATAACAATTGCACTTACTTGCGCTTTGTCAACTTGTTCCTCGAGTGTAGCTAGCTCAATAGGAGCAAGCAATCGTGCTGGGGGGCGGATCTGCTTCAGTGGATGGTCAGAGAGATAAAAACCTACTAGTTCTTTCTCACGCCGAAGTTTTTCAGCAGGATGATAGTCGGGTACAGGATCTGCCTTTGGCGCAAGCTTCAAGCTCGATTCGCTATCCCCGTCTATACTAACTGGGCTGCTTGACATATTGAAGAGATTGCCCTGGCCACTTTCCCTGTCTTTAGCCCTAGCTGAAGCCCAGTCCATGAGTAGACTAAGATTGGCTATTAGCTGAGCACGGTTAGCTATCTGATCAAGAGCATCAAGAGCACCGCAGTGAATTAGGGATTCAAGGCTACGGCGATTGAGCACAGTAGGAGGAAGACGGTCGCAGAGGTCAGCAAGTGATCTAAATGGTCCATTGCTCTCCCGTACATAAATTAGTTGACGGGCGGCAGTTTCACCAAGGTTTTTAACAGCTGATAAGCCGAACAGAATGCACTCACCACGTGGGGTAAAGTCAGTTCCAGATACATTAATGTCAGGCGGCATCACCTTGATGCCCATGGAGTTGCAATTAGCAATGTAACGCTGTATCTTATCGTTAGCTCCTGCGTTTACTGTAAGCAGCGCTGCCATATAAGCTACTGGGTAATTAGCTTTTAGGTAAGCTGTCTGATAAGTCACCGCACCATATGCAGTAGAATGGCTTTTGTTAAAGCAGTACTCTGCAAATAAAACCATCTGATCGAAGAGCTTATCAGCAGTCTGCTTATCAACACCCCTCTTAGTAGCACCTGCGACAAAAATGCCGCGCTGCTTTTGCATTTCAGCAACCTTTTTCTTACCCATAGCTCGTCGCAGGAGATCAGCCTCACCAAGTGAATATCCTGCTAGATCTTGCGCTATGCGCATAATCTGCTCTTGGTAAACCATAATCCCGTAAGTTTCCCCAAGAATTGGTTCCAGGGAAATATGGGCAAAGTCAACTGCCTCATGCCCATGCTTCCGTTTGATAAACTTGGGAATTAGTCCTGCATCGAGTGGCCCTGGCCGGTAGAGTGCTAAGATAGAGGATATATCTTCTAGAGATGACGGTCGTAGATCACGCACGATCTGCCGCATCCCGCTTGACTCCAGCTGGAAAATCCCTTCGAGGTCACCGCGAGCAAGCAGAGCAAAAGTCTTGGAATCCTTAAGCGGCAGACATTCCAAATTAATCTTATCTCCACTGTCCGCTTGAACGAGTTCTAGGGCCTTATCAATCATTGTTAAGTTTCTAAGGCCAAGAAAATCCATCTTTAACAAGCCCATAGATTCCAGATCTTCCATGAAGTACTGGGTAATCACCTGGCCATCATTATTGCGTTGTAGTGGAACTAGATCATCGAGTGGGTTGGCAGCAATCACGACGCCAGCAGCATGGACACCGAAGGTCTTGTTAGTGCCCTCAATCCGCATAGCCATATCCACCCAGCGTTTGACTGTTGCATCGTTCTTGTATCTCTTGCGGAACTCAGAACTGGGTGAATCCTCGCTGAGCATTGTGGCAAGCTTGACCGGCTTGCCACGAACGACTGGAATTAGTTTTGCAAGACGATCAGCATCACCGTAAGGAATGTCTAGCACTCTAGCTACGTCCTTGAGAACTGCTTTCGAGGTCATCTTGTTGAAGGTAATGATCTGAGCAACTTTGTCTTCGCCATAACAGTGTGTGACATAGTCAATCACCTCACCACGACGCTCGATACAGAAATCAGTATCTATATCTGGCATTGATCTCCTCTCTGGATTTAGAAATCTCTCGAATAGAAGTCCGTTGATTACCGGGTCAATGCTAGTAATTCCTAGAGCAAAAGCTACTAGAGAGCCTGCAGCTGAGCCACGTCCAGGCCCTATGGGTATGGCACGCTCACGTGCAAAGCGGACATAGTCCCAAACTACGAGGAAATAAGTAGAAAAACCCATTTCCTCTATGATTTTCAGCTCATGAGAAAGCCGGTCAGAATACGAAGTCTCTATTTGCTCTTGGCTTCTAAGATTAAGTCGAGAGTGCAACCCCTGCTCTGAAACTTTGTTTAGGTAAGAAGCAGAAGTATGACCTTCAGGAAGTGGGAAATGCGGAAGCTGACATTTGCCAAGGATGTCATATTCCTCAACTTTTTCAGCTACCCTGACAGTGTTTGCTATTGCTTCTTGCACCACACTAGGTTCTAAATGATCAGCAAATAGCCGAGTCATCTCTTGCTCAGTTTTGATATACTCTGTGCCGGTATAACGGAGCCGCTTCTCGTCACTAATCAACTTCCCAGTTAATATACAGAGTAGTGCATCATGAGCTTCAACATCTTGACTACTAAGATAATGAGCATCATTTGTGGCGATTAGGCTAATTCCAAGATCATGAGCAATCCGGACAATCTCTACATTGACTATCCGATCCTCAATTGAGCCATGGTCTTGGATCTCGAGATAGAAGTCATCTCCAAAGACCTCCTGATACCAGCAAGCAACATTGCGAGCAACATCAGGACGGCCATGTAGGATAGCTTGCGGAATTTCTCCTCCAAGACAAGCTGTTGCCACAATTAGTCCTTCACTGTAACTTTTGAGAAGTTCCTTGTCGATACAGGCGCGAGCAAAAATGCCGCGCCCGCGCTTACCTTGCAAGTGACTAATACTTGTAAGCTTAACTAGGTTACGATAACCCGCGGCGTTTTTAGCGAGTACTACTAAATGATAACGCTTCTCCTTCTTTTGCTGTGGGTCTCGAATCGAACCATTCACTACATACATTTCGTTGCCAATGATTGGTTTGATGCCTGCTTTTATGCAGAGCTTCAAGAGTTCGATAGCACCATACATGACACCATGGTCAGTTAAAGCGAGAGCAGGTATGCCGAGATCGACAGCTCGCTGAACCATCTGTGGTAACTGTGAGGCGCCGTCGAGCAAGCTGTAGTCACTATGATTATGAAGAGGAACGAAGGCCATGAAGTCTAGTTTGAGATGGTTGTACAGAGCCTAGTATCAATAGTGCTTTCTAAGCTGCTTTTTCATGGAATAAAAGCACCAGCAGGATGATTGTGCATTACTCTTGCACTCTGCTCATATTGGTAGGCTACCTGCAGAAGTCTTGACTCCTGAAGTACATCAGCGATAAGCTGAACTCCGATTGGCAGGCCAGTATCATCAAAACCGCAGGGCAAACTGATAGCTGGCAGACCAGCCAAGCTGGCAGGAACTGTTAAAAGATCAGAGAGATACATTGCTAGAGGATCGTTAGTATATGCACTGGTTGTAAAGGCAGTAGTTGGACAAGTTGGTGTGAGTAACACATCCGCTTGTTTAAAGGCAGCATTAAAGTCATAGCGTATTAGGGTTCTTACCTGCTGTGCTTTGTGGTAGTAAGCATCTACGTAGCCGGCAGAAAGGGCATAAGTACCAATTAAAATGCGCCGTTGGACCTCACTACCAAAACCCTCAGCACGGCTACGAGCAGTCATCACTGCCAAATTTTCCATGTCTGCAGCGCGATAACCATATTTAACACCGTCATAACGTGCCAAGTTTGCTGATGCTTCTGATGGAGCAATTACGTAGTAAGTGGCAATGCCATCATTAAAGCGGGGGCAACTAATTTCTACAACCTCAGCACCAAGGTCTTCCAGTTGAGAGGCAACCGCCATTACTGAAGTTTTGACTTGAGAATCAAGCTTCTTCTGGTCAAAGCATTCTCGAATCAGTCCAACGCGCAAGCCATCAACCGACTGACTAAGGCCAGCAATGTAATCAGGGACTCCTGTCTGGAGACATGTAGAATCTTGTAGATCGGCTCCTGAAATTACTTGTAGAAGTTCGGCTACATCCTGCACCGAGTTTCCCAAGGGACCAACCTGATCCAGTGAGCTAGCGAAGGCGATTAGACCCCAGCGACTAACACGCCCGTAAGTCGGTTTAAGACCTACTACTCCGCAAAAAGATGCGGGTTGTCTGATTGATCCGCCGGTGTCAGAACCCAGAGCAGCAAGACATTCACCTGCTGCTACGGCGGCAGCACTACCGCCAGAGCTACCGCCTGGAACCCGTTCGGGGTTCCAGGGATTGCGGCTAGCGCCAAAAGCAGAGGTCTCGGTAGAACTGCCCATAGCAAACTCGTCGAGGTTGGTCTTGCCTAGCAAGATGGCTCCTGCTCGCCACAAGCGCTCGGTCGCTGTTGACTCGTAAGGCGGGATGAAAGTCTCCAGCATGCGACTGGAGCAAGTAGTTGGGATCCCATAAGTACAGAGATTGTCCTTGATCGCTACTGGAACACCAGCAAGTCGAGGAAGAGGTTGTTTCGCAGCACGTGCTGCGTCTATGCGCGCTGCATCAGCACGTGCGCGGTCTGCCGTCACCCTGAGGTAGGCGCGGACTGTAGGATCTGCTACCTCTATATGTGCTAGGTAGTGATCCGTTAGCTCGCAGGCAGATATCTCACCGCTCTTCAATTGCTGACGCCATTCGGCAATGCCCATTGGCCCTGCGCAATAGTGCAGAACCGACGCTATCAGCTATCTGCAATCAAACCTCAAAGTTGATGGTGAAAGGCTCCCCCCGACGGCAGCGGATCAGACTGTGCCTAATGTTGTCAGGGCTCTCACTAGAGAGGTCCTTGAGAAAGCTAGAGAGTTCAGACTGCAAACTGCGACGAGTAACAAATGGGCCAAACCAGTAAGTGACATTGGGTCCGTAAGTCTGGACATGAGCCCACCAAGCTAAGCCAAGGATATTAGCAACAGCTCGAAGTGGTCTTTTTAAAGAGGTCATATAAATCCAGAAGAGAGACTACTACTTTGGTGCTTTCATAGAGTTAGCCAACTAAGCCACAGGAAAGTCACAAATCAATATTGTGTTCAAATACCAACGGTGTTTGACTGGAATTATCTGGGTCTAGACAGAGATTGATAACGGCAGTAGTTGCCTGTACATCAGTTCCTCCTCTTACTGTTAATTCATCTGACATTTTGCAGGGACGGATAATTGGTGGTGCTGGGGCTTGACCACGTAGATCTTTCATCCAACCACGCCGTGCAACCTCGTAGAGGCATAGTGCTGTGGCAACTGAGGCGTTGAGGCTAGGAGTAATTCCCCGCAATGGTATCCGTACCAGCTGATCACATTTGCGGCGAGCTAGCAGGGACAGTCCTTTGTTCTCAGAACCAGTAATTATTACGAGAGGACCCTTCAAACTTACTTCCCCTAAGGTCTGGTCGCCTTCTCCAGCTAGCCCAATCACTCGATAGCCTGCATCTTTCAGGGTGTCTATAGAGCGGTTTAGGTTGACGACGCGAGCTACTGGAATATGCTCAAGAGCTCCAGCTGCAACTTTAGCAACTGATCCGGTTAGGCCTGCACTGCGCCGTTGTGGTAAAATAATTCCGTGGGCTCCGAGAACTTCTGCAGAGCGAAGAATCGCACCAAGATTGTGTGGATCAGTTAACCCATCTAGTGCCAAGAGTAGTGCAGGCTCCTTGAGTGAAGCACAGCCTTTGACCAAAGATGCAAGACTTAAAGTTTCCGCTGCTGCAGTTTGCAGTGCGATGCCTTGATGTACAGCTCCATTAGTGATCTGGGCAAGGCGACCCCATGTAACTTCTTCAATGAGAATACCTGAGGACTTAGCTTCCCGCAGAAGTTGTAGGAAGCGTGGTGCACTGCGGAGTTCAGCAGTGCACCAGATACGATGAATAGGCCTACCACTTTTGATAGCTGCATGGGCAGCGTGGCGGCCCCAGAGAATATCCTCTGATAAGATGCTGTTCCGGCTGATAACCTCACCAGATGAAGCCTCTGGTCGAGATGACAGCAGGGCGGTATCCTGGTTTTCTCGACGGCTAGGGCGTCGACCTCTTATAGCTGAGTGACGTTTCCTGTCGCTACTGAATGTATTGAGTGAGGGTCGGCTGTCATTTCGTCGTGGGCCACTTTCGCGGCTAACAAATCTCTCACGTTTGACATCAGATTTGCGGTCAAAGCGGTTGCCCGAGCGCCTGCGGAGAGACTCTCTGCCTAGCATAGAGGAATGGCTAACAGTTGGTCGACTGCCTTGCGGAGGGGATCCTAGCCGAGGATCAAAGTGGGAACTCATAAGGGGAGGGAATGTTTGGAATGACCATCGGTGGTTTCTGGCTCTAGCCGATCCAATAGCTGTGCTAGACGCACTGGATCCTGCAAAAAGAGCCAGCCCACCATCGTTTCAAATCCTGTGGCCCGCCTGTAACTGGAAGCCCTACTACCACGGGAGCCACGACCAGCCTGATTACGGCTGCGGCGGATCAGGTCACGCTCCTGCTGATTAAGCCAGGGCTCAAGCCGCCGCAGTGCCTCGGATTGTGCCTCAGCACACACTTGGCGGACAACAGCATTATGCAAGGTAGAAGCACGACCTGTCTCTTGGCAGTGACGTAGCCGCTGGTGAAGTTCCCACACCGCATCGCCAAGCCAGGCGAGCTGTAGTGGGCCCAGCTGATCGCCATGACCAGAGACTGACTGGCAGCTTATCCAGTTGCTCAAGCAGCTAATTGGTTAAGAGCTGAGGGAAGATCGCTGGCCAAATGGAGAAAGTTTTCCAGCCGCACAAGCTTGACAGTCTGCACAACGCGAGCATTGCCAACAACAAGGAAGCTACGATCCTGTCCCTGACAGCGCTGAGCAATCTGTACTAGCGCACTCAAGCCAGAAGAGTCAATGAAGTCAATCTTACTAAGGTCAAGAACTGTTGACAAGGTGTGGGATTCAAGGACATCTGCCACATAAGCAATGAATTGATTCTCTGAATAGGCGTCCAGCTGACCGGTGAAATGGAAGACCAGGCAGCCATCGCGTTGCTCGAAACCTCCTCGGAGGGATACGGTCAGACGCTGAAGTTCGGTGATGGACTCAGCCCTCCAAGGATGTGATCGCTGGAAGTGTAGAGATGTTGGTCTTGACTAACCACGCCTCAGCGACGCTCCTGCATCAGCATTGTGAATCTGGCAAAGTGATGATCAGCATCATGGGGTCCAGGGCTAGCTTCTGGGTGATATTGCACCCCGAACACAGGTTGGCGTTGGTGTTTGAAAGCAGCGACTGTGCGGTCATTCAAATTCAAGTGAGTCACAGTGACAACATCAGGCAGTGACTTGGCGTCTAGGGCAAAGCCATGATTTTGGCTTGTGATCTCCAAGCACCCTGCCTCACCGCAAGGGTGATTTAATCCATGATGTCCGTAGTTAAGCTTGAAAGTGCGCCCACCAAGAGCAAGACCAATTATCTGATGGCCAAGACAAATCCCAAATAATGGGAGCTGGGTTTGCTCAAGAAGCCCTTGCACTAGATTAACACTGGCCTTAACAGCTGATGGGTCTCCAGGACCGTTAGAGACAAATACCCCCTCAGGCTGAAGAGCCAGTATATCACTGAGTTTACTTGTAGACGGCATCACGGTGACAGCACACCCATGAGCAGCAAGCCGCTCAAGAATAGACTTCTTAATGCCAAGGTCAATAGCCACAACACGGAAAGGTTGGTCTGTAGTAAACTGGGAGCGGCAGTCAAAGGCAACCGGACAAAGACTATTCCAGCTATAGGGAGCTTTAGTAGTCACCTGGTCAGCTAAGTTAAGGCCCTCCATCGATGGGAAACATTGAAGTTTCTGCATTAATTCTTGCGGTGAGCGACCTTCACTGCTGACGATACCGTTCATCGCTCCTGATTGGCGCAAATGACGCACCAAAGCCCGGGTATCTAGTCCAAGTATTCCCACTATGCCATAGTACTCGAGCCAGTCTTGCAAAGATCCTGTACTACGCCAGCTACTAGAGCAAGGAGAAAGTTGGCGTGCTATCACACCACGGACGTGGGGTTGCCTAGACTCCATATCATCATTGTTGATACCTGTATTACCGAGCTCGGGATACGTGAATGTAACTAGTTGACCAGCATAGCTAGGGTCTGTAATCACTTCTTGATATCCAGTCATTCCTGTATTAAAGACAACTTCGCCGATCACGCTACCAATTCGACCAAAAGCCTCACCTTCCAAGACAGTTCCGTCAGCTAATACTAAAAGGGCTGACTGAGCAGAAGTGAGCACGTTATAGGATGATGATACCATAGTTGATTATTCTTCAAGCAATAGGCTTTAGCGCTTGTCGCAGTTGTTCTAGATATTGCCAGGCTAAGCCTGAGGCAAGAGCCTCACAGGCCTGGCCAACAGCAGTTCGCAAGTCATTTTGTAGGCCAGCAGCCCATAGCACTAGAGCTGTATTCAGCGCTACTACATCGCGATGGGGTAGACTGCCGCGACCTTGAAGTACATCACCAAGTATACGCACATTCGCAGCAAGATCGCCACCGCACAAAGCACTGATAGGTGCAGCCGTCAAACCAAGTTCCGTGGCTGTGACAAACTCCTCTCGAATCTTACCCTTTTCCACTAGTCGAAGGATATTCGGGCCCTCAAGTGAGGCTTCATCCAAGCCGCCAGCACCATGGACAACTACGGCACGCTGTAAACCGAAATCGAGCAGTGCTTGTGCCATCGGATCAAGCAAGTCAGCACTGGCAACACCTAATACCTGGGCTTGAGGCCTGAGTGGATTTACCAAAGGCCCAATTAGGTTAAATACAGTTCGTATGCCTAGCCTGCGTCGCAAGGGAGCAAGATTTGTAAGTGCAGGATGCCAAGCTGGTGCGAATAGGAATGTTACTCTTGTAGTAAGAAGTGCAGCTATTACTACATCAGCAGAGGCTCTTAGGTTTAGACCAAGGGCCTCAAGAGCATCAGCTGAGCCAACACGGCTACTGGCACTGCGGTTGCCGTGCTTAGCAACATGAGCACCACAGGCAGCTGCAGTAAAAGCTGCTGCAGTAGAAATATTGAAGGTGTCAGCTCTATCGCCACCAGTGCCGCAGATATCTACCATAGGTATGTTTGGTGGATTGCAGGGCAGAAGGCAAGCCTGCATTAGAACATCAGCCATCGCTGCTAGCTCGCTGCCGCGAGGTCTCCGCGCCTGCAAAGCTGCCAAGAATGCACCAGTCTGAACAGGTGCGAGCTCTTCAGCAAGCCAAGCTCGCATCAGCTGCGCAGTCTGTGTAGGTTCTATCTCTCTATCTTCCAGCAGACTCTCCAGAAGTTGTGGCCAGGGAGAATCAGAGTTACTGAGCATTTGTGCAGGGAACCTTAAGTGCACAGCACATAGGGTTTTGGGTGACTTCTTCACTATCCCTCATTAAAAGATTTCTTGCTGGCGAGCTTCACTAACTTGTCTTTAGAGCACCCTACACTTTTTAGATACCATCGCTATCAGCGGTGTCAAATCCAGAGCCGACCGTATTAGTCAACACGTTTCTAGTTCGGAAACCGGCACTCCAGAGCTTGCGAACACGATGATTTAGTTCTTCACGATTGAGTTTCCACAAATGCATAGTGCGCACCATATCTTTCTGCAGGTCACTAGCTCCAGGAAAGCCATCATAGCGGATCAGTAGTCGGGCCAAGTCGATGAGATTGGCATCGGTCGGGGCCTCGCAGGTGAGAAGCTTGTCTAGGTTAGCCCGATCCTCTGCATACAGAGGATGTTGCTGACTCACCGGGGTGAAGTCGTCGGTCATAGCTCAGCACATATGGGGTCTGTCTAGATTGACGTAATAGTCCTTAGATGGCTACTAGGCTAGTCATTGACTTGGGTCCGGCATGATTGCCTCTAGCCTCAACTCAATTGGTCGCTATCTCAAGCGCCATCGGAGGATGGTGATACGAGGAGTGATAGCACTTGTAATAGTCAATATCTTCAGCGTGACTATCCCATTAGAGGTCCGCCGAATAATTGACGAACTGCAAGACAATTTCGCGATCACTATGGTGATGCGTCAGGCAGTCTGGATCATATTTCTGGCCACTATGATGGGAGTCGCAAGACTGTACTCACGCCAGGTGGTTTTTGGTGTTGGCCGTCAAGTAGAAGTAGATCTGCGCCAGGAACTGTTCGACCATATGCTTCGCCAAGATCCAGGCTGGGTACAGCGTACCGGCAGCGGTGAGGTAATCAGTCGCGCTACCAGCGATGTAGAGAGCGTCCGACGACTGATGGGGTTTGCTGTGCTTAGTCTTACTAATACCGCTCTAGCTTATGGCCTCACCATACCAGCAATGCTTGCTATTGACCCTGGTCTAACTATTGTTGCTGTTGCTCTCTATCCCTTAATGCTTGCTGTAGTTCGCCTGTTGGGAGGCAGGATGATGCGACAGCAGCGATGCCAGCAGGAAGCATTATCATCGCTGAGTGATCTAATTCAAGAGGATTTGTCTGGTATCAGTGCCATCAAGATCTATGGGCAAGAACATCCTGAAAGAGCAGCTTTCAGTCAGATTAATGGTATCTACCGCGATGCAGCAATCCTACTGTCCCGCACACGCAGTACTCTCTTTCCCCTTTTAGAGGGAATCTCTTCACTTTCTCTATTACTTTTGCTAGCAATTGGCAGTACCCAGATTGGCAGAGGTAGTCTTAGTATAGGAAGTCTTGTAGCACTAATTCTCTACGTTGAGCGCCTTATTTTTCCCACAGCATTACTAGGGTTCACGCTCAGTACATTTCAAACAGGACAGGTAAGCCTAGAGCGAGTGCAAGAATTACTGCAACGCAATCCAGTGATATGCGATGAAGCTAATCTAGCGGCTCCATCCACGCCGCTAAAGGGTCATCTAGAGGCCCGTGGACTACATATCCGCTATGATGGTAGTAGCCGAGATACACTGAACGGCCTTGACTTTCAGATCAAGCCTGGAGAACTCGTAGCTGTAGTTGGTCCTGTCGGCTGTGGAAAGACTACGTTGGCAAGAGCCCTTGGACGAATGGTACAAGTACCCCGTGGGCAGTTACTAGTAGACGGGATCGACTGTAATGACCTACCGCTTGAAACATTGCGCAGAGCAATAACTCTGGTTCCTCAAGAAGGCTATCTATTTACCAGCTCTCTTGCCGATAACCTACGCTATGGTGATCCCGATGCAGGAATGAACCGTGTTGAGGAGGCAGCGCAGCAAGCTAGCCTTCTCGACGACGTGCGTGGTTTCCCTGAAGGATTTGATACCCTTGTGGGAGAACGCGGCATAACTCTTAGTGGCGGGCAACGTCAGCGTTCAGCACTTGCTCGCGCTCTTCTGGTGTCAGCTCCAGTGCTGGTTCTTGACGATGCCCTTGCTAGCGTTGATAACGCTACTGCTGCTGCAATCCTCGCGTCAATTCGTACACAGAGCTCGCGTACAATCTTAATGATTAGTCACCAGCTTTCTGCTGCTGCTGCTTGCGACAGAATATTGGTAGTAGAAAAAGGAAGGATTACCCAGCAAGGTCGACATGAAGATCTAATTATGCAACAGGGCACTTATCAACGTCTCTGGCAACGTCAGCAGAGTGAACAGCAGCTTCAGCAGGCTGCACAAGCAGACAATGGCATTGTAAACCCGAAAGCCTGCTAGTAAACCCAAATATCCTACTTATTGGATAGTTTAGCTGGAAGGCCCTCCACTGGACCATGACTTCAGGCATCCCACTCCATGTCCGCTGTACCTTGACCTTTGGTGATATCTATGGGCAGATGCTTGCCTGGATGGCTGTGATCTTTGCGAGCCTTGCAGCAGGTCTTGCGTTAATGGGTTCAAGCCGACCACTCTTCGCTCTTGTAGGAGTTGGCTTAATTTTTGTTATTAGTTTACCATTCCTCTTATTTGCTTTCGTTACCACGCTGCTTAATCATATTCGCCTGGATCCATCAGAAGATGCACCCTGACCTCACTCAGCACCTATCTGCACAGCTGTCTAGGCTCCAGGCCCACACACTACCTTGTCTTAATGTTTCCCTTTAGCATGCCGCCAGTACAAATAGCACCTAACAGTTCAATCGATGAGCAGCATGCTGTCCTGGGGACAACTCTGCGGGCACCACTGACATCAGATCAGGAGGAAGTAGTCTTTGGCTGTGGCTGTTTCTGGGGGGCAGAAAAAGGCTTTTGGCGGCTCCCCGGAGTTGTAACTACATCTGTGGGTTATGCTGGCGGTCACACCAAAGCACCCTCATATAAGCAGGTCTGCACTGGACTCACTGGACATACAGAAGTGGTGCGCGTAGTCTGGAATACTCTAGAAATAGATTTTAGCGACCTACTAAAGTTGTTCTGGGAATGCCACGATCCAACGCAGGGCAACAGGCAAGGAAATGATAGCGGCAGTCAGTACCGCTCAGCAATTTATACAACTACACCAAGACAAACTGATCTTGCTTTCGCTAGCCTAGGCACTTACCAGCAGCTTATTGCGGAACATGGTTTTGGAACTATAACTACAGAAATCAAGGCAGAGCAGCCTTTCTTCTTTGCTGAGAGTTACCACCAACAATACCTAGCAAAGCCAGGCAGTCGGCCTTACTGTTCAGCCCAGCCATCTGGTTTGACCCTTGGTCAGTTCCCAGGCGCTGCCTACAAACTCCCTCAAGCAATCTGGAGTAACTACAACTGGACGATTCACCACTGCGTCTTGCGCAGTGATAATACACCCATCAAGCTTTAGAATAGTTGGCCTTCGCTTCCGTACGCACTCGATGCCGAGCAGCTAGTTCAGAATGACGGTACACTAGATGTAGCAATAGCCATCTCAGAGAATTATTGGCATCGTCAGATGCCTAAATTAAACATGTTAACCTATCATCTAGGTTAAGCAAACTTAGAACCATCGACATGTCAATTTCTTCATAAGCTAGAATTTGCAGGTTTATTAAGAAAGCTCGTGATTAATGTCACAAGTCTGGACTTTGAACGCAAGACCAAAAGTACCAACTTTGTTATAAGCCTGCAAGAATACCTAGCTATTATAAGAAAGAGAACCATAAGTCAGGCTAATTCATGTAATAGACCTAGTAGAGTGAGAAGTACTTATGTCGATCCTAAATTAGATTCAGTGCTAGTCTCTAACACCGCCCAAATAGGTGGCACTTTGTACAGGAAGTACTACTGACTTAAAACACGAACTTTTAAGTTAAACTTAACTGGGAGACCTTATCGAACACCTGGTTGATTTGAAAAATGATCATGCCTTCGCCCCTGTCTGACCGTACTGTTCTGCTTACCTTGTTGCTTACTTTGCTGCTAATATTCGGAATAGTCTTAGGTCTATATGCTAACCATGATGAGCAATTGCCCAACCTAGAATGGCAATCGCCATTAATATCGTCTCAGGGTAGAACTCCAGATACCTAGTTTAGTCTAGTAGGGCCACAACCTTGTGTAGTTGTGACAATGTTGTGCCTATTCCAAATAGGTAACTCTGCGCTGTGTCACACTCAAGATCCCCACGGCCTCCACATCGACAGTTACATCCGCTACCACAAGGTATGGTCGAGCTCTATAGTTTGATCGCAGTTTTAACGTTCCTGATACCCGAGTGGCTTGCCGAAGGAACTTTGCTGCTTAATCCTAGAGACTCGAGTGAGTCATTACAGATTAATTCCAAAGCCTGGAGGCAGATGCCTGAACTTTGGCTCGCTGGAATGCTTGTTAGGGACCTACGTCAGTTGGCACAAGAACTCGGTCTCCTAGGCTATGCTGCAAGCGGACGAGAGGAGTTAACACAACGTCTACTACACTGCATCAGTCGCCAGTAGTGGCAACATGGCTCAAGGCAGATAATGATGTAGTTTGCTGTGAGTTGCTAGTGTTAGTCTATCGGGGCGTAGCGCAGCTTGGTAGCGCACCACTTTGGGGTAGTGGGGGTCGTGGGTTCAAATCCCGCCGCTCCGATTCAGATTCTTGTTTAAAGCTCAATTGTGAATCCAGACTCTACTAGATTTAGCTCTTCTACTTTTACTTTCTTTCAACCAATAATGAGAAGGGGTGGTTCAATAATGAAACTGATAGATAGAAGAAGGCTGGACTCCAAGGCAAATTGATTGGCTTTAATTACCCTGTAACAAGATAAATAAGTAAGCTGTCCCTCTGGCATTAAGGAGAGCTAACTGCTAAAAATCTTTCTGAACTTCTATTCTCTCCTCGAAAGCTCTAGTGGCAATATTAACAAAAGTACTGAGTGAGGAAGAGAGATTAGTAGTATTAGCTATCTGACTCTTACTGTTAACCCAACATGAGGCAATAAAGGCCTTGGGTCCAAATACTATTGCTCTCATTGAACTTAGATAAATTAATCTGGACCTTGTTTTGAGTCTTTTGCCTTTCCCTTCACCTTATCTTGTATATCTAGGCTCATCCTTGAGAAGTTTAAAGAAATTACCCAATCTTCAGCACTGTCAGCTTCTCCAACGGCTTAACACACTAATAGTTTGCAAGGCTATAAAAGTGTTATCAAGAATTAGTCTTAAGCTTCTCTTTATAGAAGGCTTGTGGCTTGTGCCATCAACTCTAGAAAAGAAACTTTATTTCACTTTGAAGTGTGTATGACTACCCTACAACTATCGAGAGAGGCCAAAGACAGCAACCAAAAAAACAACTTGGCCAATTACACTAACTATTTGAAGAGGAAGTACCACACTCTTTTCCTATACCTAGTAACTCAATAGCTCTCGACAAACTGGGTGGTTCACCTTATCTATTCACCAATCCTACCTATTGCAGCACGGGCTTTATTGAGGATCTCACCTTTAAGGGGAACAAAGCCAAGAGCAGAAGCATAAGCTTGAGCTTCGCTGCTTAGCATGAAGCTAAAAGTTTTACGTAGGGCATCAGCATTTTTACCATTGCCAGTTTCGTATGCCAAGACCCATGTTAGGCTAGCTATAGAATAAGCTCCACTAGCCGCAGGATTGGGATTTCTGCCGGCTAAGTTTACGTCTAGCCTAATGCTGTTCAAAGCTCTAGCACCAGAGCTACTACTAGGCTTGATATACTCGCCGGATTTATTCTGGAGAGCAGCAGCCCTAATATTGTTACCAATATAAGATTGGTTAACATAGCCAATCGATCCTCTAATATTTTGAATAAATCCTGCAACGCCAGGATTGCCTTTAGCACCAATACCAGAAGGCCACTTTACGGACTTACCGATTCCCAAAGTCCACTCTTTAGAAAAGGCTTCCATAGAACTAGTGAAGGCTTTAGTAGTGCCAGAGCCATCAGAGCGATATATCCAGGTAAGTTCACCAGCGGGGCAGCCAAGTTGCTTCCAGTCTTTGATCTTACCCATGGCGACTTGGACAGCTTGCTGTTGAGTTAACTTTAGATTACAGTCATAGTTGTAACCAAAGGCTATAGTACCACCGACCATTGGAATCTGTACCACACCACGCTTAACTTTAATTATGTCCTCTGCTTTTATTGGGTCATCAGAGGCACCAAAGCTTACAGTCTGATCAATGAAGGCTTTACGACCAGAACCAGAACCCACAGCTTGATAATTGACTTGAGGACCACCAGATCTGGCAAGTTCAGAGAACCAACGACTATAAATCTTTTCGGGGAAGGAAGCGCCGGCACCATTGAGGCGGTTGGCAGCGGTGGCACTAGTGCTAATAGCAATGAGAGAGCCAAAAATCATTACCCTTTTTACGAAGACCATTGGAGAATCTACAAAGTCCTAGCTAACTACGCGTAGCTTATAGCTAGCCATTCAGTCGTTAGGACTTGGTTAAGAGGTTGGGGAGCAGCTCCCGGTACAACTGCAAAAGCCAAGGCCTATCTGCCTTTCAGTAACCTGGAGATATGTTGCGTGGCGTAACACTGCGTTGACAATTAATGGCAGCAGGCAGTAGCAAACTTAACAGTACCCCTCAAGTTATCTGGGATGGTTCTAGGAATTTGGGGCAATGTTACTAACGAGCGACTACTCTTCCTAGAGAAATTACACCTTAACTTGAGCAAGCCCAGATGCGCAGGCCTGCATGTCACAGGCTTAGTTAGGATGCTGGTAAACAGTCTATGGTAGTGCGATGCTAACCAAAGATCATCTTTAGAAACTACCAGCTAGTAATCCCGGTACCGTTGTAAGAAAAGGACCACTTCAGCTGGAGCACCGTGACTTTTCAGTTTAATCCACCAAATGCTGTGCAGCAGCATTGACGGGGACTACAGGAAACCCAAGAGCAAGTGTCTCGCGATTGCTGAGACGGCGAGTCCAAGCACCACGGATGGGGTCGTTCCAGCAAAACCCAGCGTCCCGAGCTAGATGACGATTATCGTAGGAAACCTGAGCTTGCATTAGACAGCGAGGCTCCAAGCCAAGTAATATTCGTTGTTCAAGGTCATCACAGCGACGGAATACCTCTGCCAAGTAGGTACAATCTGTAAGCGCACGATGAGCAGACCAAACTGGGATGCCGTATGCCAAGGCAAGATCACGAATAGATGGTCTGGCTCGGAGCTGGCGCTCGGCAGGCCAAGGTATCTCTTCCATCGAGCAAAGCCAAGGACGGTTAACTGGGGGCAAAGGTGGCCGGCCAAACCAAGGCCGATCGAACGCAGCATTGTGTGCCACAACAACATCACAAGTGGTGATTAGTTCTCGGAACAGCATTAATGCCGGTCTCCAAGGCTGAGAAATCCTGGTGACAGATGCAGGGACTTGGTTGATAGCTTCGGCCAAATTCGACTCGACCGGTAGCAAGAAGGATTGCTGAATGAGTATGGAGCGAGACGGCACATCGAAGAGAATGGCTCCTATCTCTAAGCACTGACCTTGGTCTGGGTTTAGACCAGTGGTCTCAGTATCTAATATCAGTAGTGATCGGACTGATACAGGTGTGGTGCGACAGATATCTGCAGTATCTGTCAAAAGACCTAACTGGGCTGATTCAGAGAAACTAAGAGCAGATCTCTCGCTCCCTGCTACCATAGGTATCCCGTGTACACCTATATCCATAAATCTTCCACGTTAGACAAGGGGTTATTAGGGTTGCCGAGACTTTGCCCGGATCTGTGATGAGCCTGTCTATTGGGGACCATATTCCAGAGATTATGCTCAAGGACCAAGATGGTGTTATTCGGGCTAGTACAGATGTAAGAGGTAAGACCCTAGTTCTGTTCTTTTACCCTAAGGATGATACCCCTGGCTGCACAGCAGAAGTCTGTAGCTTCCGCGATAGTCATGCTGCGCTTTTGGGTTTTGGGGCCGAGGTTTGGGGTGTAAGCAGTGATACTAACGCAAGTCATCAACGCTTTGCCAGACGCCACCAGTTGCCCTTTCCGCTCCTAAGCGACCGCGGCAGTAACTTGCGCCGGGCCTTTGGTGTACCGCGTGCACTGGGACTATTCCCTGGGCGAGTAACCTATGTGATTGACGCTAAGGGAATTATCAGACACATTTTCAACAACTTGCTCGATGGTCCTGCACATGTCCTAGAAGCCCGACGAATTGTTGAGAAACTACAGCAAGGAACATGACACATTGGCACAAACTCGGCAACATCTGGGCGCTCTGGCCAACACAGCCAAGTGCTATTATAGAAATGATAGGTGGTACTTATCTTGCAGTTGGACCCCAGATAACCTACGGGCGACTTCTAGAAGGGATAGTCAGACAGGGCATCGCTGTTCATGCCTGGACATATGTACCAACTTTGGATCACCAGTTTCAAGCACGTGAAGCCTGGCAGGCATTCCGGCAAGCAAGAGAATCACTACTCCAATATTTAGGAATTCGGCGCCTAGCAACATTGCGCCTAGGTCATAGCCTTGGTTGCAAGCTGCACTTGCTAGCTCCAGATGGTGGGCGAAGTTGCCGAGCGATGGTTGCACTCAGTTTTAACAACTTTGCTGCTGATCGCTCAATTCCTTTGCTTAAGGACCTGACGCAGCTAGGGATTAAAACTGGGTTTAGTCCTTCACCTCGAGAGACGCTACGCTTAGTCCGGGAAAGTTACACACAGGAGCGAAATCTGGTAGTCAAATTTGGCAGTGATGCCTTGGATCAAAGCAATGAATTGCTCAGTAGTCTTCGTTCCCGCCATAGAGATTGTTCCTATAGTTGGCATCTGCCAGGGAATCATCTAACACCGGCTAGTGCTGGGCTGCGGCGCCAACTTTTAGGTGACTGGGCAGAAGATACCAGACGTAGGCGGACAATTGAGCTTTTGCAAGAGGCAATCTCTAACTGGGCAACGAACTGATTCAGCCCCGTAGGCGATCAAGCACAGAACGGTCTTCAAGAGTGGTCGTATCGCCACTGATTTCCTTACCAGCTGCAAGAGCCCGCAAAATACGGCGCATGATTTTGCCACTGCGTGTTTTCGGTAGAGCGTCACTGCAGCGAATCTCATCTGGCCGCGCTATCACTCCTATTTCTTGAGCAACATGAGCGCGCAGTTCCTCAATTAATATATTATCGCAACTATTATGCTTGGTTAGTGTAATAAAGGCAACAATCCCCTCACCTTTGAGAGTGTCAGGGCGTCCCACAACTGCTGCCTCGGCAACTGCAGGATGACTTACTAGAGCTGACTCGATTTCCATAGTCCCTAGGCGATGACCGGACACATTGATTACATCGTCAACACGCCCCATAATCCAAAAGTAGCCATCACTGTCCTGGCGGGCCCCGTCTCCTGCAAAGTAGACGTGACTACCGTCGCTTGGGCAAATATGCTCCCAGTAGCTTTCAAGAAACCTCTGGGAATTACCGTGTACTGTTCGCATCATTCCGGGCCAGGGTTGACGCACTACGAGATAGCCACCCTCATTAGGAGCAACACTGATGCCATTAGTGTCGACTACATCAGCTTCGATGCCAGGTAGTGGTAAAGCAGCAGAACCAGGTTTAGTAGGAGTTGCACCAGGGAGTGGACTAATCATTACACCACCAGTCTCTGTCTGCCACCAGGTATCCACAATAGGACATCGACCCATTCCTATTATATTATGGTACCAGATCCAAGCTTCGGGATTAATTGGCTCGCCAACAGTGCCGAGCAAGCGCAAGCTAGATATGTTGTACTGATCCGGAATCTCACGGCCACTTTTCATAAAAGCACGTATTGCAGTAGGGGCGGTATAGAAGATTGTAACTTTGTGCTTCTGGATCAGCTCCCAGAAAGCACCAGGCTTTGAGGGGCGTGGAGCCCCTTCATACATCACCGTTGTTGCTCCGTTGGATAGTGGTCCATAAATGATGTAGCTGTGACCAGTGATCCAGCCGACATCTGCAGTACACCAGTAAATGTCATCAGAACGAATATCAAAAATCCACTGGAATGTTAGGTGAACCCAGAGGTTATAGCCAGCGGTAGTATGCACTACTCCTTTCGGTTTACCAGTAGACCCAGAAGTATAAAGTATAAATAAGCAGTCTTCGCTGGCCATAGGTTCTGCAGGACAGTCAGAAGACTGAAACGGCACCAAACTATGCCACCAGATATCTCGCCCCTCCGTCATTCCAATAGGTCTATTGATGCGCTGTAGCACTAGTACTGAATGTACGCTAGGACAAGTTCCATTTGCCAAGGCTACATCTACCGCTGGCTTAAGGTATGTTGTCTTGCCCTTACGGAAGCCGCCATCTGCAGTGATTACGGCTCTCGCATCACCATCGATCAGGCGGCTACGCAAAGCCTCTGCAGAGAAACCGCCAAACACTACTGAGTGAGGAGCTCCGATTCTGGCACAAGCCAGCATAGCGATGGCAGCCTCTGGGACCATCGGCATATAGATAGCAACAAGATCGCCCTTGGTAATTCCAATTGCCTTTAAAGCATTGGCAGTACGACAGACTTCAATGTGTAGCTCCCGATAGGTAAACCGGCGCTCGTCACCAGGTTCACCTTCCCAGATTAAAGCTGTTCGCTCTGCTGATTCTCCTTCCAGGTGACGGTCAAGGCAATTGTAACTAACATTGGTGAAACCCCCGTCGAACCAGCGTGCGAAAGGGGGATTAGACCAATCAAGAACCGTATGGAAGGGTTTAAACCAGCTTAGCTCGTTGATAGCAGCTTTGCCCCAGAAAGCTTCTGGGTCACGTCGAGCTGCTTCTCTCATATCTCTATAGCTATTGAGACTTTTTATCCTGGCAACAGTGGCAAAATCAGCCGGTGGCCTAAATGTCCGCTGCTCGCGGAGCGCACTTTCAATCGTGTGGCTCTCGCTCATTTCTCAAGCACCCTGCTATAGACACAGGCACAATAGATTAACCGTCCTGGACTTGACAGATACACTCAGTTGCACCATTCTTGTCTCCTCCCCTCCCTCTTTGAAATCTTACAGAACACAGGGATTCGACCTGAGTTACTCCTTAGTACCTAGATGATCCTGAATAGTGCTAGAGCAATACGTGTAGAGAATTATAAAAGCTCTCCAGTAGAGCCATTTAAAGCTCAGTTTAACTTTTGTCTAGTCTAGTACAGCCGGCTGAGTACAAAGTCTGGGAAACCTAGCAGGGCTTCACGACAGGGAGAATCTGGGAGCCAAGCAAGCACCTCACGGGATTCTCGTGCAAAGGTTTCAGCCAATCGGCGAGAGCGCAGGATCGCATCTGATTCACGCACTAATCTGAGTGCCTGTTCAAGATCACCTTCTGTGCTGAACTCACGCTCGATCAAGCCTGCGAGTGCTGGCCGCTCCTCAAGGGCATAAAGGACCGGTGCTGTCAGATAGCCACTAGATAAGTCGCTAGCAGCTGGCTTGCCAAGTTGCTGCTCACTACCGGTAAAGTCAAGAATATCATCTACAACTTGAAATGCCAAACCAAGCTGACGACCGTAGCGATGTAAACTGTCAAGACGGTCCTGTGCAAGGCCACTAAGAACACCAGCAGCGCGGGCGCTGTTAGCGATCAAAGAGGCCGTTTTGCAGTAGCTTTTCTCTAGATAGTTTTCTAGACTTTGTCCGGTGTCGTAGCGAAACAGACCCTGGCGCACTTCACCATCAGCAAGGTCCATGATTATGCGACTGAGGAGCTTTACAACCTCGAGATCATCAAGGTTGGCGAGATGCCAGCTTGCTTGAGCAAATAGGAAGTCTCCTGCAAGAACAGCGACTCGATGATTAAAGCGACTGTGAACCGTGGCTACACCCCGACGAGTCGACGCCTCATCAACAACATCATCGTGTACGAGTGAAGCCGTGTGGATCATCTCGGTGATTTCGGCTAGGCGTCGGTGTCGAGGCGAGAGGTCAACGCCGGGAGCAAGAGCTCGTGAAATGAGCAGCACTATACCGGGGCGCAATCGCTTGCCGCCAGCGCTGAAAAGATGTTCGGCGGCAGCCTGAAGGATTGGATGTTTGGCTCCAATCAGGTTGCGCAGATCGCTCAGGAGGGTTTCCAGATCCAGTTCGACTGGCTGCAGCAGCTCTGTGGCGGTGGTCATGGATTCTCTCGGCGCGGCGATCCTAGAAGGCACAGGCTGATGGCCGCAGGCTGACCAACTCAACGTGTGGCCTTATGCCGAGCCACCTCACTGTACGCTCGGCAAAGCCTTCAGGATCAGCAGTGACGCATAAGCGTGTTGATTGAAGAGTCAGTAAATCCCTACAGGTGCGCGAGCGTAAAGGTGTGCCAAGAAAGCAGTCTAAGTCACGAGCCAGCGCACGTGCTGGATCCAGGAGACGGATGTCTGGAGGAAGAAGCTGATGTAATAAGGGCTCTATCAAGGGATAGTGGGTACAGCCAAGTATGATCTCGCGAACTTGTTGTTTAAGCAGAGGTCGAAGATAACTGACAGCAGCTTGCCTCAGGGCAGAACTGGCTAGGTCACCAGCCTCGATCATTGGTACAAAAGCAGGGCAAGGCTGCTCGAAGATGTTGATCTCAAAGCAAGTACGTTGGATAGCTCTAGTGTAAGCACCAGACGCCGCTGTTGCCGGCGTTGCTAGTACTCCGACACGCGACACACTAACCTGCCCTGCAACGGACTCGATTAGGCCAAAGACTGGCAGACCAGCAGCGGCCCTTTCGGCAACATCACGAGCTAATGCATTAGTCGTGTTACAGGCCATCACTACTGCTGAGACTTTTTCCTTACGCAGCCAGCTGACTACTTCATCAGCAATGGAGCGTATCTCAGTGGCTGAACGGTTTCCATAAGGAACTCGAGCTGTATCGCCAAGATAGAGACACGAGATGGGGCCGTAGCTCTCTATCAGGCGTCGCAAGACAGTAAGGCCGCCTAAGCTGCTATCGAAGAGGCCAAGCTGGTGACTCACCGAACTTCCCTAAGGTAGCTGAGGATACCAGCAGCGATAGCGAGCGCTAAACGACGGCGATGCCTCCCTGAAGCTAGACGTGGTGCGTCAAGCTGACCAGTGACAAAACCGGTCTCTACAAGTGCGGAAGGCATGGTAGTGCGACGTATTACAAAGAAACGTCCCTGCCGAACGCCCCGATTAGGACTGCCAGAAGAAACATTAAGAACTCTTTGATGGATGTAAGATGCTAGCCGGGCTGAGCTTGAGTTAATATGATAAAAGGTCTCTATGCCATTCACGTCTGGCCGCAACATGCTGATTGCATTGACGTGAATACTCACAAATACTGTGGCTCTGGCCTGGTTAGCAATGGATACTCGAGGTGGAAGATCAACATCTATGTCAGAGGTACGGGTGAGTGTTGTATACACCCCGCGATTTTTAAGCAAATCAGCTACCTGTAGCGAGATATCAAGGACAACATCGGTTTCACGCAGACCGCCAATGCCAATAGCTCCTGGATCAGGGCCACCATGTCCAGGATCAACCACAACTCGGTAGCGATTGCTCGGAACATTGGGTAAACCAGCAGGATTAACTGGCACACGGCTGGGCGCAATATGGCGACTTGGGGCCCAAGCGGTTAAATTTTTTTCTAGGTTACCTTCGCCGATATGCCGAAGGCCACGTGTAGGCAATCCTGCGAGCAACATGCTCCAACGGTCAGGGGCTGTTCCTACTAACTTGAGATTGTTGGGATTAAGGCGTACTTGAGTAGTAAACTCAATAACAAGACGAGTCAGGCCAGGGCTAGGCTTTCCTAAGCGTATCTCTCGTACAGTACCACTGCCCTGCAAGGTACGCGGACGCACTAACTCACCAGGAAAATCTATCCAGACTCGTGGACCACGACCATCGCGTGCTGCCTGGTAAAAAGCTTCAAGTTGAGTACCGGTTGTGGTTCGTAATTGAAGAGTACCGTCTGTTCCGAGCGCCCAGGCTGCAAGAGCACTTGCAGCCTGGGCTCGCAGAGTAGTCATTAATCCTAGCGACAGCAAGCCAGGTAAACAGAGCAAAAAATAATGACGCTGAGCTGCACCTATCAACTCAAATTCAGAACAACGCTGGCCGGCGATGTTTAAGACAGGGCATTTGCATCCTGATACGGGCTGCATGTGACGGATTAATGGGTGCAATGGCTACTCCTGGCTGAATTCCTGCGTCTGCCAATACAGTTCCCCAAGGATCAATCACCATGGCATGCCCATGACTTTGACGACAACCGGGGTGCTCTCCGGTCTGTGCCGGAGCAAGGACGTATGCTGTGCTTTCAATAGCTCGAGCCTGTAGAAGCACTTGCCAATGGTCTTTACCAGTAAAGGCGGTAAAAGCGGCGGGAACCATTAGCAACTCAGCACCACTTCCCACAAGGTGGCGGTAAAGCTCGGGAAAGCGAACATCATAGCAAATAGATAGTCCCACGCGGCAAAGTCCGGGGACATCAACAACTGGTGGTAGCTTCTGCCCTGGTGCAGTACTAGCTGACTCACGATAAGAGCTACCATCCGGTAGATCAACATCAAATAGATGGATTTTGTTGTAGTAAGCCATCTGTTGACCATCCCGTCCTACTAGCGAAGCGCGCTGGTGGATGTGAGCTCCATCACCAGCTGGTACTGGATAGCCACCACCCAATAAAACCACTTGATAACGTCGAGCCATAGTGACTAAGAAGCGCTCGCACTGCTCTGCCAGTGTTGGTGCTAGAGCCAGGCGTTGCTGTTCACTACCCATAAAGGCAAAATTCTCGGGTAGCCCCACTAGCTCGACACCACGTCGTGCAGCAAGCTCAATCTGTTCTTCAGCGGCGGCGAAGTTGACCTCCGGGTTGGGAGTGCCGGTGAGTTGCACCGCCGCCGCCAGAAAATCGGTCACGTTGTCGAACCTCGGAAGTCTAACTTTAAGGGCTGCATCGGCTAGCTCAGCCATTTCTCAAAACGCCCAGGCTGTCCTGAGTTGGTACCACAGATAGCACATCAACTTGGGCGCAACAGTGGAAATCACCATCATGATTGCCGAGTCCAGCAAGACGCTGGCCATGACTTGCTATGCGTAGACACTCTTCTGGGGCATGCCGCCACTGTTCCCAGAGTGCGAGCGCTGCCGTAAGTTCATCATTGGCTATAGTAGTCGAAGAATCAGTCTTTAAGACCGCTGCAGCTAAAGCACCAGCAGCAAGAGAGTCCTCAAGTGCGTATGAGCCCTCCCACCCACTACCGACAATCCAAACGCTTTGGTGGCCATCTTTAAGCAAGCGGTTGGCTACCGCACGGCGATTTAACAATGCAGCAGTGTGAAGGTGATCTACACTGCGAACCTGCTGCAATGCACGCGTACCATTAGTAGTACTCATAAACAGTCGTCGACCTTGGACTCGTTCCGGTGTTACGTCAACTGGGGAATTGCCAATGTCAAAGCCATCGATCTGGCGGCCATCTCGCTCACCAATCAGTAGCCTTGAGTTGACTGGCCAGTTTGTCGCTGCAGAGTGGAGTGCCCCAAGATCAGCAAAGGTCTGAACACCATCTGATCCGTTGTGAAGTGCACAGGCAATGGTGGTAGTCGCTCTCAGCACGTCAATTACGACTGCTGCTTGGGGGGGCTCTGCCACTTCGGACAGAGGCGGGACATCAGCGGCGACGTGGAAATAAGTGATCTCCATAGCGCAGCTTCGGTCGACGTGCGCCACAGTACAGAGAATCACTAAGCTGTGGCCGTGCCGCCCATGCCTCTGCTCCGCTCCGGACCAGCGACTCGTGATCTGCGAACTTTCATTAAGTTGCTTGAGCAAAAAGGCCAGTTGCGTCGCATTAAGGCACTAGTCGATCCCGATCTTGAATTAGCTGCAATTGCTGACCGAGTACTTGCTTCGGGAGGACCGGCTCTGTTGTTTGAGAATGTTGTTAACTCCTCAGTACCGGTAGTGGTCAACTTGCTTGGAACAGTCGAGCGAGTGGTGTGGAGTATGGGACTGGAGCATGCAGAACAGCTAGAGGAGCTTGGCACACGCCTTGGGCTATTGCAGCAGCCACAACCACCAAAAAGCTTGCAAGAAACTCGTCGGTTCGCACGGGTGTTCTGGGATCTTGTGAGAGCTCGACCTGAAAGAGATTTGTTACCTCCTTGCCATCAAAGCGTCTTGCAAGGCAACGCAGTCGACCTTAACAACCTACCGTTGCTCAGGCCTTGGCCGCAGGATGCTGGCGGCGTGATCACTCTTGGTCTAGTGATTACAAAGGATCCAGAAACTAGTGTGCCGAACGTGGGCGTTTACCGACTGCAGCGTCAGTCCGCCACAACGATGACTGTGCACTGGCTAAGCGTTCGAGGTGGTGCACGCCATCTGCGCAAGGCGGCAGCTATGGACCGCAAACTAGAGGTGGCAGTTGCAGTTGGTGTTCATCCTCTACTGATAATGGCAGCAGCCACACCAATCCCTGTACAGCTAAGCGAGTGGCTATTTGCTGGCCTTTATGCTGGCGAGGGAGTGCGGTTGGCACGCTGCCAGACATTGGATCTGATGGTACCAAGCCACAGTGAGATGGTACTTGAGGGTACAATTACACCAGGCGAGCAATTGCAAGACGGTCCTTTTGGGGATCATATGGGTTTCTACGGTGTCGCTGAAGCTTCACCTCTAGTTAGATTTCACTGCATCACTCACCGTCGAGATCCGATCTTTCTTGCTACCTTCAGCGGTCGTCCTCCGAAAGAGGAAGCGATGCTAGCTATTGCACTCAACCGTATCTATACGCCAATTCTCCGTAAACAGATTCCTGAAATCACAGACTTTTTCCTGCCAATGGAGGCACTAAGCTATAAGTTAGCAGTGATCGCTATTGATAAATCATACCCAGGCCAAGCTAAGCGAGCTGCCATGGCTTTTTGGAGTGCCCTACCACAGTTTACATATACTAAATTTGTAGTTGTCGTTGACCAACATATCAGTGTACGCGACCCACGGCAGGTAATTTGGGCAATTGCTGCCCAGGTAGACCCTCAACGGGACCTATTTGTGCTGGAAAATACCCCATTTGATAGCCTGGACTTTGCTAGTGAGCAGCTAGGTTTAGGGGGAAGACTAGCAATTGATGCTACTACAAAGATTGGTCCTGAACGCAACCATGAGTGGGGAGAACCACTAAGACGCCCCCAAGAATTGGAAAAGAGGATTGATGCTCGCTGGCAGGAGTTAGGTCTCGGCGACCTCGATACTCATGAGCCAGACCCATCCTTATTTGGCTATGTATTAGAGCATCTAATACATAAGAAGATAAGCAAGGTTGAGTAAAGTACTTAAGCTATTTCCAGCCTGCCCGGGTCATAAGTTCAACTGCTTTTGCGTTATTACTACCAAGCTGAGAGATAGTGACGCTACCTGGAGTGAAAGTACCTAAATTCTTGAGTTGTGGTGATTGACCAAATCCTTTCAGCGGGTATTCATAAGTAGGATTAGCCATGCTGGAACTGCCACGAAGGGAAGCAAGAAATTCAATAAGTTTTATCGCTCCGGACCTATTTTGAGCATACTTTGAGATAGCTGCCGCACTGATGTTAACATGGGCTGGGCTTGGGGTAATCACGCGCACCTTATCAGCCAGCATCTGATCGCGCTGACCAGAAACACCAGCCCGCATTCGAGCAACATAATAGTGGTTAACAATACTGACACCACATTTCCCCTGAGCAACTGCGCGGACTAGAGCAACATCGCCCGGAAAGTAAGTCTGGGAAACATTCGATGTCATTCCTTTAAGCCATGTCTTGGTAGCTGCTTCACCACGTAATACCAGTTGATCAGCGACAAGTGACTGGTTATAGACGTTTTTGCGGTTGCGCAGGCAGAGTTTATCTTTGAGAGATAGATCAGATAGGTCACTGTAGGACTTTATCCTCGACAGGTTAACGACCCCCGGATTAGCTATGATAACTCGCACCCGGCGCGTAAGACCATACCATTGGCGGCCTGGGTCACGATAACGCGCTGGGACATCACGATCAAGACGGCTAGAAGCGATGGGTTGAAACAGACCAGCATTAGCTGCATTATTGATTCTTGCAGCATCGACAAGGATGATGACATCTGCTTTTGTATTGGCTCCCTCGCGTTTGATGCGCTCAATCAAAGAGATACCGCTGGTCTCCATCAAGCGAACGCGAATGCCAGTCTGCTCGGAAAATTGCTTATAAACAGCACGGTCGGTATTATAATGACGCCCTGAATAAACCCGCACCTCTGATGCTAATGTACTGGCAGGGAAAATATGCAGTATTAGGCTGCTGAAAAATGCTACGGGGTAGAGAAGATTAGGCATATTTAGGATGACTCGGCATAATTTCTAGCAGTGTAGAGACAAAATTGTTAGGACCCAAGTACATTTGTTATAGGTGAGTGTCGCGCATATAGCCTTGCTAGCAGGCAATACAATTCTTTAACTGCGCGACAGGATAACTATATTGAGCTATGCAACAACCCGTAACCTACTCCTGCTTACTAGTGAGGCTTTGTTTAATCTGGTTCGACTATAGTCAGTGATGAATAACAAGAGTGTATAGCCTCACAGGTTAATAATGCTTTGCACTAAGCTTATATAGCCCCTATGTAAGACCACAACTTTTAGTTCCCGGGTAAACTGGAGCTTGTCAACACATCATGAAGAAAAGGTAATGT